>NZ_PJAS01000043.1 GCF_002836735.1 Psychrobacter sp. 4Bb
TTTAAAGATGTTGATGGATTCGATCAGTGAGCGGATGGCCAGTAAGGCGCTTAACAAAGCACTGATGAGGTAGATTGGCATCATGGAGATACGAAGATCTTGGGTGACTTTGCCAAACTCCATGGCGTCGATGGCGCTCTCATAGAGTCCCCATGCAAAGACGATGCCGATGGCAAAGAAGCCAAGCATAAAGACGCCCATCATGTAGCCTTTGATAGACTGGGGCATCTTCTGGGTAAAGACATCTACGATGATTTGTGAGCGTTCGACAAAAGCGGCAAAGGCAGCCAGTAGTGCAAAGAGCATAAAGTAGGAGACGATCTCTACACTGCCTTTGACGGTAAAGCCAAACTCACCGCCAGTAAGTTTAAAGATGTAACGGGCGACGACGTCTAGCATGGTGGTGAGAACAATAATGATAAGACTGATACCGCCTATAAGCTGACACAATCTAGAGATGAGGACGCTGAGCTTGATTAGTAGGGTCATGTTGCACCTACCGCGTTACCAAAGGCAGATACATAATGAGTCGACTCATTATGTATAAGCGGCCAAACAGTCTGCATGACTGCTATAGACAATTTTTTTTTCATCATGAAATCCCTTCTTGATGGTTAAGAACTTTACGTATGATGGAACACTAAGCGTTTATCTAAATTATGGTTGTTGCAATGCGGCACCTGTTTTTGCTTGCAACTCATCAAAGGTTAGTCCATCGACCATGTCACGAACCATCAACCCTTGCTCAGTGATATCAATCACCGCAAGATCCGTATAAATTCGATTAACACATTTTTCGCCAGTGATAGGTAGCTTTAGATTTTCGACAATTTTAGGATCACCATTTTTGCTAACATGATCCATGATGACGTACACTTTTTTAGCACCAACTGCCAAATCCATGGCACCGCCAACGGCTGGAATGTCTTTTGGACGACCCAAAAACCAGTTGGCAATATCGCCATTTTCAGCCACTTCAAATGCCCCAAGAACACATAGGTCAATGTGCCCTCCACGGATCATGGCAAACGAGTCACCATGGTGAAAATAACTACCACCTTTGAGTAAGGTGATATATTGTTTACCGGCATTGATCAAGTCGCCATCTCTATCCGCTTCCTCAGGCGCTGGTCCCATACCTAGCACACCGTTCTCACTGTGCAAAAAAATGTCTTTGTCTTTTGGAAGAAAATCAGCGACTCGGGTTGGCTGTCCGATGCCTAGATTGACATACATACCCTCTTCGATATCTTGGGCAACGCGCTTGGCAATCTCTTCGACTGAACGTGAGGTGTAATCACTCATGATGCCTCTCCTTCAATACAGACGACTTCGTGGACAAAAATACCTGGGGTGATAATGTGTTCTGGATCGAGTACTCCGAGCTCAACCACTTCGCTGACTTGAGCGATAGTATGGTGGGAGGCTGCCGCCATAATCGGACCAAAATTACGCGCAGCTTTGCGATACGTCAGATTGCCCCAGCGATCGCCTTTAAAGGCTTTAATCAAGGCAAAATCAGCTTTAATAGGATATTCCAATACGTAGTTTTTGCCGTCAATCTTGCGGGTTTCCTTGCCTTCCGCAAGCAGTGTGCCGTAGGCCGTTGGGGTATAAATGGCACCAAGACCACTACCACCTGCTTGCATACGCGCCGCTAGCGTGCCTTGCGGTACCACTTCTAACTCAATTTTTCCTGCGCGGTAAAGATCATCAAAGATATACGAGTCATGCTGACGCGGAAACGAGCAAATAATCTTGCGCACGCAACCTGACTTTAGTAACAGTGCCAATCCCGTCTCGCCATTGCCTGCATTATTGCTAACGATGGTTAAATCCTTAGCATTGCGTTCAATCAGTGCGTCAATCAGTTCTGCTGGTTGACCTGCCAAACCAAAGCCACCTATCAAAATGGTTGCGCCATCATTGATATGGCTCATGGCATCGATAGCAGATTCCGTCACTTTATTTAACATTGAATCATCCTATATAAAAGAGTTAAGTCGCCAGATATAAATAATTGAAACGCAGCTATTTACTCCAATGCCTCAAACGGTAAGCCGACGTAGTTTTCAGCTATCGTGGCTTTGCCAGCATCTGAATGAATAAAGTAATCAAACTCAGCCTGCTGTACTCGAAAATCAAAACGACCTGCACTCTGAAAACGGTGTAATAGCATCGTCATCCACCACGAAAAACGAACCGCTTTCCAAGCACGTGCCAAACAGATTTCTTGATAACGAGGAATCAGGTCAGTACGTTGCTCCTCGTAGATTTTTACGAATAAACGAAAGGCTGTTTCTACGTCGCTTGCAGCAAGGTTCAAACCCTTAGCACCCGTTGGTGGAACGATGTGTGCGGCATCTCCTAATAGGAACACTTTGCCATATTGCATGGTTTCGCAGACATAAGAGCGCAGTGGAGCAATACTCATCTCAATAGCAGGCCCAGTTACCAATCGTTCTGCCATCTCAGACGGAATACGGCGTTTGAGCTCAGCCCAAAATTTCTCTTCGTTCCAGTTTTCGATCTTATCTGTGTCTGGTACTTGGATATAGTAGCGGCTACGGGTTGGCGAGCGCATCGAACATAGCGCAAAACCGCGCTCATGGGCACAATAAACCAACTCATCATTCACAGGTGGAGTGTCACTCATGAGCCCAAGCCAACCAAACGGATAGACTTTTTCATATTCTTCTAGTTCGTTAGAGGGGATGGATTTACGTGAGATACCATGAGAGCCATCACAGCCAGCGATGTAATCACAGTCCAAATGGAACGATTCGCCATTATGCTGATAGGTCACGTAAGGATTGTCTGATTCAATATCATGGAGCTCGACGTTTTCTGCTTCATAAACCGTTGTGCCACCGACTTTTTCACGTGCTTCCATCAAGTCGCGCGTTACCTCAGTCTGCCCATACACAACGACATGCTTGCCGCCACTGTGTTTTTCTATGTCGATGTGGTAGTGCTCGCCCTGAAAACTAAAATCCGTACCAGTATGAACCAATCCTTCTTTATCCATGCGCGCTCCGGCCCCTGACTCGCGGATCAGGTTGACCGTACCCTGCTCTAAAACGCCTGCGCGAATACGACTTAGGACATACTCGCCCGTTTTGCGCTCTAAAATGACATTGTCGATACCCGCTTTCGTCAGTAATTGCCCAAGCAGTAATCCAGATGGGCCTGCACCAACAATCGCAACTTGTGTTTTCTGTTTCATGAAATCCCTCTCACTTGTTATTTGGCAAATTCCACTTTGCCTAAAGACGTTGAATAAAAAATACTAACGGTCTAAAAATGCCTATGTATTAATCTATTGGTATTACAGAATAATTCGCTAAAAATCAAAGAAAACAGTCTCATTATCGCCTTGTAAATAAATATCAAATCGATAGCGGGGCTTACCATCGCTTTGCTCTTTTTTGGCAATCAGCGTTTTACGACGTTCTGCTGAAGGCACACTATTTAATATAGGACACTCGGTATTCGCTTCTGGTTCGTCATCGAAATAGGCACGGGTTTGTAGATGCAAGTTGATGCCACGAGCAAAAATGGCAAGGTTGACGTGCGGCGCCATAGGCTTACCATAAAAATCTACCTGTCCTGGTTTTACCGTATGGAAATGAAAATCGCCATCTAAGGCACAAGCACTACGCCCAAATCCACTAAAAGGTTGTTTGTTGTCAAAATTGGCAACATAGTTACCACTGCTGTCCGCTTGCCATATTTCAATCAGGGCATCATGAACCGCTTCACCATTACCATCGTATACATGACCCACTAACTCGATATGCTCACCTTTAGCACCTTCTTTGGCCAAATCTTGCCAAATTTCATCTGAACGAGATTCAAAACCTGCTATTTCTAATGCCAAACCGATATGCACAAAAGGCCCTGCCGTTTGTGACGCCGTCTCACGCAGCAAACCGCTATCATCTTGTAATTTGTATTGGCTATACATGATCTACTCCTCAAAATACGTTTGTAATGCACCGCGCACCACGATGTCAAAACGATAGGCCAAACAATCCATTGGCTTACTCATGGTCATATCTAAGCGGGCAATCATCGTTTCAACCGCTTCTGGGTCTTTTAGCACTTGTACAATCGGACATAGCGGAATGAGCGGATCCCCTTCGAAGTACAATTGCGTAATCAAGCGCGTCGAAATAGAAGGTCCCATCACTGATACGTGAATGTGTGCTGGACGCCAGGTATTCACACCATTTGGCCACGGATAAGGACCTGGTCTTACCGTACGAAACCGATAGCGACCTTCAGCATCAGTGATGCAGCGACCGACGCCACCGAAGTTGGGGTCTAGTGGTGCCAAATAACCATCTTTTTTGTGACGGTATTTACCACCCGCATTGGCTTGCCACATCTCAACCAAAGTATTGGGCACAGGCTTGCCAAACTGATCAATCACCTGACCGTGCATGATGATACGCTCACCAATAGGCAACCCTGCTTGCTCGCCTTCTGTCCGAAAATTCATGAGCAAGTCATTGTCATACTGACCGATTTCTAAGCCATCAAAAATAGGACCACTACGCTCTGAGTCACTGGCTCTTTGGATACTGACCAATGCCTGACTGGGTGAACGCGCCACCGAGGTTTTGTAGCCAGGCGTATACTGTTCAGGCTGCCAAGACCGATCACGTGGAAGAAAAGAAGGGTATTTATGACTCATTGCAGTGTTCTCCATACTAATAATACAAATTTGATGTCTGGCGTCTGATTGACTATTAACCTTTATAACAAGGCATCGCCCCATCCGTTTTCTTTGGCCAACGAAAACGCATGATTGGCCGCTGGCACACCTGCATAAATAGACACATGCATCAATACTTGGCGCAACTGATCTTCGGAGATACCCAAGCGCTTGGCGGTACGCAAATGCAGCCCTAGCTCGCCATCACGACCAAGCGCGGCCAATATACCCGTGGTAATCATACTGCGCTGTTGCACCGTGAGACTAGGGTCACCCCACAGCTCGCCCCATGCGTTACGGGTGATAAATTGCTGGAACGGGCTGTCTAATGTCGTGGCGTTTTTGGACGCGCGCTCGACATGGGCATCACCCAAAATGTGCTTGCGCTGTGTCAGACCTTGCTCGTAGCTGATGCCTGTCTCACCAACGGTGGCGCGGCCAGCATTATTCTGAATATGCGCCACCAAATTATCGGTCGCTTCAATAGATGGGACATGCCCCACGCCTTCAAAGACGCTTAGGCTTGCATCAGCAAATTCAGCTTGTAGGGATTCTAGTGCCGCAATCGGTGTAGAGACATCCTCTGCACCCGCGATAAGCGATACCTGACTGGGATAATCGGCAAGCTTTCCACGGTTATCGACTTGCGCCAATACCTCACACAGCTTAGCGTAGCTTTCGTCATCCGTGCGTGACAGCTGCACTTGCCAGCCTTGTGAGACTTCAGGATTTTTCTCGATATAAGCAGGTGCAAACCAGCGCGGTACAATGGTGGCTGCCATCTCGCCCAAGCCCAACTGGCGCACGTTAGCCGCACGCTCCGCCCACGCCGCTGCGGTGCCAATGACCGCGCCAGTATTGGTCAGCCATACCTGCTCTAAACGCTCAGCGGCGATTTGACATAACGACTGACCAATCACGCCGCCGATTGACGTACCAATGAAGTTAAAAGTCTCAATCTGCAGGTGATCGGCAAGCGCCGTAACATCCAATGCCAACTGCTCAGCACTCAGCCCTTTTGCAGCCGCGCCGCTACTCCCGTGACCGGGGAAATCCCAGCGCACACAGCGATAATGTCCATGCAGCCCATCACATACGGTGTCCCACACATCACGGCTCATACCAAGCGGATGCGCCATAAAAATCGCTGGCAAGTACGTCTCGCCGCTGTCTTGGTAAGCGATCAGATGCGCGTCTGTGTTCAAAAATGCCATTATTCCTCTCCTACTCGTGAAACGATGAGCGCGATGCCTTGCCCCACACCAATACACATGGTGCATAGCGCACGCTGTGCATCGGTACGTTGTAATTCGTGAACCGCTGAAATCAAGATACGCGCGCCAGACGCGCCAAGCGGATGACCCAAGGCGATTGAGCCGCCTCTAGGATTGATACGTGGATCACGGTCATCCAGCCCAAGGGCGCGTGAGCAAGCCAATGCTTGTGCCGCAAACGCTTCATTTAGCTCAATAACATCCATATCATCTAGCGTCAAATTGAGTTTCTTTAACAGCTTTTGGGTCGCTGGTACGGGGCCTATACCCATAATCTCTGGCAACACACCTGCCGTTGCCATCCCTTCGATTTTTGCCACTGGGGTTAGACCGTACTTTTCAACGGCCGCTTCGCTGGCAATCAGCATAGCCGCCGCGCCATCATTGATACCTGAGGCATTACCAGCCGTCACCGTGCCGTCCTTATAGATAGGGCGCAGTTTTTCTAAGGCTTCTATGGTTGTGTCTGGACGTGGATGCTCATCTGTATCAACGATGAGTGCGTCCTTCTTGTATCTCTCGATAGTGATAGGAGTGATTTCAGCCGCCAGTTGTCCATTGTCTTGTGCAGCCGCGGCTTTTTGCTGCGACCATAGCGCGAAGCTGTCTTGATCGGCACGTGAGATATTGTATTGTTTGGCTAGATTTTCCGCGGTTTGCGGCATGGCTTCTGTACCATAGAGCGCATCTAGCTTTTTGTTGATAAAGCGCCAGCCCATGGTCGTGTCTTGCAAGGTTTGGCTGCGGCCGTAGGCTTTTTCGGGCTTACCCATAACAAAGGGCGCGCGCGTCATGGACTCAACGCCACCTGCCAGCACCAGATCCATCTCGCCGCTGGCAATCGCGCGAAACGCAGTGCCGACCGCATCCAGACCTGAGCCGCACAACCGATTGATGGTATTGGCAGGGACGGTCTCTGGTAGACCTGATAGCAGCACACTCATACGCGCCACGTTGCGGTTGTCTTCGCCGCTTTGGTTGGCACAGCCCATAAAGGCATCTTCAATCGCGCTGTGATCAAAGTCAGGCGCATCATCGATTACCGCCTTGATGACTTGCGCTAACAGATCGTCAGGGCGAATATCTGCCAGAGCGCCGCCGTAGCGACCCACTGCTGAACGTTTTGGATGACAAATATAGACTGCGGCCATGCTGCTCTCTCCCTAGAGACGATATGAATACGCTATGTGAGTACGTTATATCCTTACAAGCCAATATTGATGATTACCAATATTGTTCTATATAAGAATTATTGTTCGTATAATGAATTAAATTACACCCTTTTTTTTCGCTTGTCAATTGAGTTATTCCGTATTATCTTCAATTGAACCTCCTATTTCACATTTCTTTTATCGCGGCAAATCTCAGAAACATGACGAATGATTTACCCAAAAATAAAAAAGACCCGGTTGGGTCTTTTTTGTTCATATATAGTTTGATCGTAAATAGGTGAAGTGAATAGCAACTAGTCATTACTGACATCAAAGCCAATCACCCGTATCGTATCGGGATCCTTTAGTTCAGAGTTGAATATCTGTGCATAACGCAAGGTGGCATTGGCATGCTCTCTCATGATCCCTTCAGCTCTGGCTCCTTGACCATGACTGATTGCATCAAAAACCGCGTGATGCTGCATATGGGCAAAATTAAACCGCCGATACTCGCCTGCCAAGTTATTACGATCAATCGCCAACGAGCTGACGGAGGCAAAAGGCAGGTGCTCACTGCGCGTCTTTGCAATATCGATGGCAGGGTTGTGGCTGGCTGCAATGATTAACGCATGAAAGCGTTGGTTAATCTCATGATAGATTTCAAGATCTTCTTCGGTCACATACCCTTTGGCAAACAATGCATCCCCTTTTACCAGACATGTCACCATGCTTTGACGGTGTTCTGCCGTCAGTCCTCTTTCCGCAGCCTGCCGTGCAGCCAAGCCTTCTAACACGCCTCTAACTTCAACCGCGCCATTGATTTCTTCGGGCGTCACTTCGCGCACGCGATAGCCGCGATTCTTGATTTTAATCAATAGCCCTTCTTGCGCAAGCGCACCAAACGCGATACGTATCGGTGTACGAGACACGCCCAGACGTTCAGCTGTCGGTATTTCAGCAATACGCTCTCCAGCTACCAATTCACCAGAGAGAATCATTTGCCGTAGTGCACTGATCACGCGTTGTCCCGCTTCACTCATTCAAACCTCACCATCCATTCACATTTTTAAAAGACCAAACGAGCCTGCCATCAAGACCAACATCAAAATCGACATCATTTAGCTCAGCATCAGCATAGCACGCTAGCAGCATAAACAGTGTGCGCCAATCATAGACCAACCATCCTATTTTTTATTGGTTGTGTCTGCTCAGACATACTTTCGATAAGAATGACGAAGGCAAAGTAATACCTAGCAATAAGAATAAATACATTATTGTTGATCTGTATAAAATTTGCACAAAAAAATAGATAATATTGACTTATTGGATCCAATTTACCAAAATTTTAGTAGACAAAAGCTATTTTTATGCTAAATTGGATCCAGTTATATGAATTTTTACAAACAAAAGGAGCTTGTTATGTTTCCAAAAAACTGCTGGTACGTTGCCTGTACACCAGATGAATTTCAAGAAAAGCCGCTAGGACGCACCATATGCGGCGAAAACATTGTCTTTTATCAAAGCGCCACAGGGGTCGCCGCTGTCGAAGACTTTTGTCCGCATCGAGGCGCGCCTTTATCACTAGGTTATGTAGAAGATGGCCTACTGGTGTGTGGCTATCACGGCTTAAAGATGGGTGGCGACGGAAAAACTGCAGCTATGCCAGGCCAACGAGTCAGAGGCTTTCCTTGCAACCGCAGCTACCCTGTCATCGAGCGTCATGGCTTCGTGTGGGTGTGGACGGGTGATGCCGAGCTTGCCGATGAATCCAACATTCCAGAATTAGAATGGGCAAACAATCCTGAGTGGGCGTATGGCGGCGGGCTGTTCCACATTAACTGTGATTATCGCCTCATGATCGACAATCTGATGGACCTCACCCATGAGACCTATGTCCATGCCAGCAGTATCGGACAAGAAGAAATCGACGAAACTCCTGTCCATACCACCTCCGAAGACGACATGGTTATCACCAGCCGCTTTATAGAAAACATCATTGCTCCGCCTTTTTGGCAAGCTGCCCTGCGCGCCAATCAACTGGCTGATGATGTACCGGTAGACAGATGGCAAATATGTAAGTTTAGCCCGCCCAGTCACGTCATGATTGAAGTTGGGGTTGCCCATGCTGGAAAAGGTGGTCACGACGCGGATCCTGAGCACAAGGCAGGCAGCATCGTCGTCGATTTTATCACCCCTGAGACTGAAACCTCTATTTGGTATTTTTGGGGCATGGCGCGTAACTTCAAACCTGAGGATACCGAGCTGACAGAGCAGATTCGTCAAGGACAGCATCAGATCTTTAGCGAGGATTTGGAGATGCTAGAACGTCAGCAGCTCAACTTGTTGACATATCCTGATCGCAAACTACTAAAACTGAATATTGATACCGGTGGCGTCAAGTCACGGCGTATCTTAGACACGCTCATCAAAGAAGAAAACCAAATGATAGAGAACGTCAATTTATAAACGCTGAGGTTAATACCATTATCAAATGACAATTTAATAAATAATTTGCTAAGTATGCTGACATGGTATTTAGTGGATTAAGGATACCTATCATGATGGAAGTTTTGGTAAAGTCAAAAGAAGTGATCGCTGATGATATCTGTCTTTTTGAGCTAGCAAGCGCAAGTAATAAAGCGCTACCCCCTTTTAGTGCGGGCGCCCATGTTGATGTCAAAATACCTAACGGCATCACGCGCCAATACTCGCTATGCAATCACCCCCACGAAAAACATCGTTACCAAATAGCGGTACTCAAAGACCCCGCTTCACGTGGCGGATCGGTAGCCATGCACCAGCAAATAAATATCGGCGACCGCATAGAGATTAGCGAACCCAAAAACCTTTTTCCACTGGCTCATGACGCCAAGCGCAGTTTACTATTTGCAGGTGGCATCGGCATCACGCCAATCTTGTGTATGGCAGAGCGACTGGCCCATACTAACGCAGACTTTGAGCTGCATTACTGCACGCGCAGCCCAGAAAAAACCGCTTTTATGCAGCGTATTCAGGCATCGGCTTTTGCTGATCGGGTACATTTTCACTTCGATGATGGGGATATCACGCAAAAGCTGGATGCAGCAAGCGTCCTTGCCACGCCTTACTCTGACACGCATGTATACGTGTGTGGCCCTGGTGGTTTTATGGAACACGTTCTTGAGACCGCAAAAGCACAAGATTGGCCTGCTGCACAATTACATCGCGAGTATTTTTCAGCCACGCCGATCAGCACGGCCGATGATGATAGCTTTGATGTGCAGATTAGTAGCACAGGACAAATCATCAATGTACCCGCGGACAAAACGGTCATTGAAGCCTTAGAAGCATTCGATATTGAAATTCCTTTTTCTTGCGAATCGGGTATGTGCGGCACGTGTTTGACTCGTGTGCTAGACGGTGTGCCAGATCATAAAGACGTGTTTCTCACCGAAGAAGAACAGGCGAAAAACGACCAGTTTACCCCATGCTGTTCACGAGCAAAAAGCGCTCAGCTGGTACTGGATATTTAGAGCGTATTACCTTTAAATAACACCTTAAAAAAGACCCTATTAGGGTCTTTTTTTATGGTTCATGGCGTAATGGACAAAATTCATTCTATTTGAGTGACTTTGATAGTAGAAAGTCTTTAATAAACCGTAACTTACGGTTCTCATTTAAGCCATGATGACTGTGCAATTGTCGCTTTAACTCACTGAATAAACCTTCAAGCGTATTGGTCGTATTTGGTATGTCTAACTGCTCATATTCTTGATAAGTGAATAGCCAATCACTATTGGTTCTGAGACTACGATAAGCACTTCTGAGACGTCTATGTGTGTACCATGTTCTACCAGTATCAGTGTTAATACTACATTCATTCAGATAGTCTTCATGAGTTAAATACCAGTGATCTAAGCGCTTAATGAAGTCGGCTTTATCAAGCCCAGTTAAGTTTAAAGTGAGCCCACGAAGCTCAATACTGGCAATGTTCTTAGGGCGACGAGTCAGATAACGGGTCACTATTTGCAGTTGATGGAACTGACACATCTGACAAGGAATGCTCGTAAATAGCGTCCTAAGTCCTCGTCTGCCATCACAGGTGATGCTTTGTATATCAATACCTGACGACTTTAAGTAGTCCGTCCCTTGCTTGTAGGCACCATTAGTTTCGTGACTCACTACCGCGTAATGAAGAACGGCTCTAGTGGTATTGTCCATGAATACCATCAGACCAAACTGGCGACCGAAGTAAGTGGTGTCCATAATAATGTTAACGCACTTAGGCCGTTTAATCTGAAATTCAAGACTGACGTTGTCTAAGCGTCTTTGAATGGTTTTAAGACTGCAGTGGTATTTGTCAGCCAGTTGTTTGTACGTCTGTTTACCTTGCGTATATTCCGTCCAAAGTGCTTCGTTATTGAGTCTTATACCGCCCAAAAACTGCCGCTTGCAAGAGAGACATTGGTACTGTTGTTTGCCTAGCTTACGTCCATTCTTTTTAGTGTGTTTATCACGACAAAAAGGGCAGTTTTTTGATTCATGGCGTTGATTCCTTGCAAATACAGACAGTATATAGCTTTAGAACCTACGCCAGCATGAAAAATGTCCATTACACCTGGTTCAAAAGTGTTGATAGACTACACTTTACAAGCCGCACTGGCTTCTTGCGCCTTTTGGTAGACCATTTGAGAATCTAAGCCCAAAGCAGCGACATCGTTTAGATACTTTTTAGTACCTACTTCTAGTGGACCTTTCCATTGCGGATCGTTTAAGGGATCGGGGATGTCGATCATGGTGTCGCCTTTGGCTTTGGCTTCAGCCATATATTTAGCATCCTGAGCATCAAAGACTTTACCAGCGCTCGCCGCCATGGCTTTACCCGAGTTATCATCGATGACTTTTTTGAGATCATCGGGCAGGCTTTCATACTTATCTTTATTCATCGTAACCATCATGGCAGAGCTATAAAACGGGATGTTGGTATGGGTATTGGTCAGCTCAATCAACCTAAACGATCCCATTGCATCCCACGTCAGGCTTACCCCATCTAAAACGCCGCGCTGCAAAGAGGTATACAAATCTGGGGCGGGCAGACCGACGGGCGTACCGCCTGCTGACTCAATGATATCCCCTGCAATCGCTGATGGTCGGCGCATACGCAGGCCCTTTAAATCATCTGGTGTACGAATAGCTTTATCAACTGTATGCATCCCACCAGGGCCCGTACCCATCATAAATAATAAATGGGTATCGTCGTACTCACTGGAGATTACGCCATCATCATAAAGCGTCTGTAGCATGCAGTTCATTTGCGTGGCTGAGCTGGACAAGCCCGGCAGCTCTGCCACTTGCGTCAAGGGGAAGCGGCCATTGGTATAGCCTTGCAGCTGTGTGCCAATATCGATCGTACCTTTGGCGGTAGCCTCATAAGTAGCATCAGGTTTGCTTAGAGTGGCAGAGGGATATATTTCAATTTTTAAGCGGCCGTTCGAGTCTGCCTCGATCTTTTTTGCCCAAGGCTCTATCACCTCTGTATGCGCGGCAGATGTCGCTGGCCATAAATGTGACAAGCGTAATGTGGTGACTGTATCGTTACTTGTCTTAGCATTTGTCGTGGCCTCGTTCGATGGTGAGCAGGCCGTCAAGCCGATTAAAGCGGCAAGTGTCAGGCTCAAAGGCAGTATCTTTCTCATCATAAAATCCCTTTTTGATCGTTCAAGTACCCCAGATCCAATATATGCTCAATGAATGTTGTCTCATAGGCTCATGGTTTGAAGTAAAAAACAGTAAATTTCCGTATTTGTGTGTCCAAACTTTTATCGTTAAACAATCTATCGATACGGTTGCATTTGTTCTATAATAGAATTAATGTTCGTATAGTGAATTAAATTACACTTTTATTATTCTTCTGTCAATGGTTTCTGCATCATACTGAGACTGTTTATAGTTGATTCAATCTAAAGTGAACTCACTATATACCAGCCGACATTGGGCTCGAACTCGTATACTTATTATCGCGATATATAGTCGAAGCAGTTTAAAGTGAGTACAAGGCAACCGAGTGCAGATAGTACCGTTGTAAAGCAAGCGAGGTTAACACCGTACCCATTTATAAATGCTTTGACTATAAGCTAGGCTCAACCTAATAAAAAAGGCTGCCAACTCTATAAAGCGTTGGCAGCCTTGATATTGATATCAGTCATTGAATCGTTTTCATATTGAGATCACTGTCTCAAATATAATAAGTTTGGATTTTTTCAGCACAATCACGCAAGATGGGCAAAAACTCTTCGATGAGCATCTCTTTTGATACGCGCATGGCATTGGTACTGATGTTGATGGCACCGATCAGCTCATTGTTTGATTTATAGATAGGTATCGCAAGGGAGCGTAAACCGGTGTCCAGCTCTTGATCGACAACCACGTATTGCTCATCACAAGCGTCGCTTAACATTTTTTTGAATTGTTCACGATCAGTGATACTAAAGGGCGTATACGCGTTTAGCTCTATTTTATTGATATAGTCGTCCCGCTCATTCTTGGGTAGATTGGCCAAGATAGCACGGCCCATAGAGGTGTAAGCAACAGGCAGCCGAGTACCGATAGAGAGCGCGATTGACAACAGACGATGCTTGGCCGCAGATCGTGCGATATACACCACTTCGTCATCATCTAGTACGGCAAATGAACAAGACTCACCCGTTTTTTCGGTCACACGTTCTAGATAGAATTGCACAATATCGTGATGATGCGCACTGCTTAAATAACTGGATCCAATGCTGAGTGTCTTGGGAGAGAGTTTAAATTGGCGCTTATCCTTATGGACATACCCCAAAGCGTGCAGCGTCAGCAGATAGCGCCGAGCCTTTGCTCTGTCCATATCGGTACATTCGGCGACCTCACTCAGCGTCATCGTAGAATGGTTGTCATCAAACGCACGCAGAACGCTCAAGCCGCCTGCAAGAGATGTCACAAAATCTGGACTATCAAAGGGTATTTTCTTATCTTGTGTCATAGAAATATTTTTTATACTTACCAAAGTTAGGGATTCTAAATGAAAATCAATCGATTAATCAATCAGCCTTTTGTACATCTTGGCATTGCCGAGGCACTTTCTGATCGGGCTTTCATTGAAGCAATGATAGATTTTGAGTTAGCCGTTTTAGAACATAGGGAGCAGAATCAGCTTATCCCAAAAAACACATTTCAACAATCTAAACACGCATTGGATATAGAATTGTTTGATATTGATGCTATTGGAGCCCAGACTTATTTAGGTGGTAACGCAGCTATCCCTTTTGTGGCGCAAGCAAAGTCTTTGCTACCATCAGACGTAAGGCCTTTTTTTCATCAAACACTGACCAGTCAAGATGTGATTGATACTGCCATGATGATGATGCTCAAGCCCTCACTTGAGCATATCACGCAAGATTTGGAGGAGATACTCACCGCTTGCTCGGTACTGATTAAAGCGCATCGCTCGTCACCTATGGCAGGTAGAACTTTAATGCAGCAAGCCCTACCGATTACTTTTGGCACAAAAGTCGCCCAGTGGGCCGCTCCACTGATCGCCATCATACCTGATTTGTCGCAATTAATTCAGTCGGGGTTTTACTTACAATGGGGCGGCCCTGTTGGAGTAAGTCACGAAGACAATGAAGACCATAATTTGCCGCAACAAGTGGCAGCGTCGCTTGGGCTCTCAGCGCCGCTCCTCCCTTGGCATACCAATAGACAGCCTATCCATGCAATTGCTTCCCTATTGGATGCTTGTGCAGGCACGATAGAAAATATTGTCGATGACATTGCCTTGATGTCTCAATCTGAGTTGGGTGAAGTGGCTGAACCTCCTATCGAGGGCATGGGCGGCTCTTCATCTATGCCGCACAAACGCAACCCAGTACTGTGCGCTTTGATTAAGACCGCCGCGCTCAGAATGCATGGGCACTTAAGCGTCATTAGTAATACTACCGCCCAGCCCTTTGAGCGCGCACTGGGACAATGGCATGCCAGCTGGGTGCCTTTAACTGAAGGCATGGCGCTAGTAGCAGGCGGCGTATCGTACTTAAAGACCTTATTACAAGGGCTACAAGTGTACCCTGAGCGTATGTCTGCCAACCTTGATTTGAATAGCGATGCTTATTTGAGCAAAAGCTTAAAGGAATACTTTGCACATAACGAAGACGCTATCTATCCTTTGATAGAGCAAGCGAGTGAAGAAGCGCATAGCAAACATCAAGGGTTTGTCACCACGTTTCAGGCCTTGCTAGCAGAGCATTCTATCGAGCTGAGCGAGGATCATGAGCTGATAATTATTTTGTCACCACTTAGCTATTGCGGCGCGGCGCAAAGACAATGCGACACGATATTACAAGCCATTGAAAATACCACTTTAAAAAATGAGTCAGCGTGATGCATAACCGCCATCGGATCAATTGACAAAACGCTTAAAAAAAGGTATTTTAAATTCACTATGCGAACAATAGTTCTTATTTAGAACAAATATTTTATAATACAGCATCAAAAAAGGGATTTTATGATGAGAAAGATACTACCTTTGAGCCTAACCCCTCTGAGCATCACATTGGCAGCTGTGCTGGCCTTAACAGGGTGTTCACAGTCAAATGAGTCCACCACAGCGAACAACGATGCGGTCACTACCCTACGCTTCTCGCACTTTTGGCCTGCAACAGCAGCAACGCATACCGAGATCTTTGAGCCTTGGGCGCGTAAAGTTGAAGCTGAGTCTGATGGCCGCCTCAAAGTTGAGATATATCCCTCTGCCACCCTAAGTAAACCCGACGCCACCTATGATGCCACCGCCAAAGGCACGGTCGATATCGGCTCTCAGTTGCAAGGCTACACCAACGGGCGCTTCCCCTTGACCCAAGTCGCTGAACTTCCCGGTCTATCTAACTCCGCCACACAAATGAACTGCATCTTACAGACGCTCTATGATGATGGCGTAATCTCCAGTGAGTACGACGATACCCATTTATTATTTATGATGGGTACGGGCCCTGGTGGGATGCATACAGTTGATAAAGCTATTCGTACACCAGATGATTTAAAGGGCCTGCGTATGCGCCGACCATCAGCGATCGCAGGCGACATCATTGAATCTGCAGGCGGCACACCAGTCGGCCTACCAGCTACCGACATATATACTTCGCTGCAGCGCGGCGTATTAGATGGGGTAAGCCTACCATGGGATGCCACCGGCTCTTTTCGCTTGATCGAGCTGACCAATACCCATACCAACATCCCGTTTTATAGCTCGGCTATCATGGTCACGATGAATAAAGACAAGTACGATAGCCTGCCTGATGACCTCAAAAAAGTCATCGATGATAACTCGGGCAAAGCCATGGCCGCAAGCGCTGGTAAAGTGTTCGATGCTGAAGATGCCAAATATATGGCCGAAGCCAAAGCCAAAGGCGATACCATGATTGATATCCTTGATCCTTTAAATGACCCGCAATGGAAAGGGCCTTTAGAGGCAGGTACGCAAAAATATCTAAACAATGTTGCAGCACTCGGCCTCGACCCACAAGCGGTATATGAAAAAGCACAAGAAGCCAGCGCCGCGTGTAAGGTTTAATCCATATCACGGCTTATAGATGATCAAGGATGATCAAACATGAAAATCAAAACACCGATGACATGGATATCATTGTTTACTGCTGCTGTCTTATCGACAATCGCAGCGAACGCAGAAACACGGGTGATTATGCTAGGTACAGGTACACCAGTGCCCAATGCCGAACGTGCAGGTTCAGGCGTCGCGGTGATTCATAATGGTGAAGCCTATCTATTTGACTTGGGTCACGGCACGGTGCAACGCGCCATTCAAGCGTGGAAAACAATGGATGCGCCTGAATTAAACCCAATAAAGATCAAAAATGTATTTTTGACTCATTTGCATAGCGATCATACGTTGGACTATCCAGAGTTGGCGGCAACTTACTGGTGGCGACGCGACAAGCAGCTGCATGCTTATGGGCCAACAGGGCTTCAGAGTATGACCAACGGCTACTATGACATGCAAAAAATGGACATCTCCCTACGTCTTAATGGCAATACGCCTATACGCGACGCCGATATGTATAAAGTTGATGTGACTGAAATATCTAAAGACGGCGTTATTTTTAATGATAACGATTTCACGGTAGAAGCGTTCACCGTGAGTCATGGCGATATCGAGCCAGCTTATGGCTACAGAATCACCACCCCTAATAAAACCATCGTCATCTCAGGTGACACCACCTATAACAAGAACTTGATCAAAAATGCCAAAAACGCGGATATTTTGATTCATGAAGTGATCAGTCATGAAGGCTGGAGCGCGCTAGATAAAAACTGGCAAAACTACCATCAACTGTCCCACACTTTGACAACGGATTTGGCCAAAATCGCCAATCAGACCAAACCAGGTCTGTTGGTGTTGACCCATGTTCTCCATTATGGCGCGCCCATCGAAACCGCTTATACTGAGGTTGTATCACATTACAATGGCAAAGTCGCATTGGCCAATGACCTTGATGAGTATTAAATTAAGGGGCTGTAGTAGATAAGGATTAAATATCACACCATTTTCTCAGCGTTTTAAGCTGATTAGATGGTGACCCGTAGTTAAATCTAAACTCGCACTCTTTTAAAAATAAATGGAAGTTCTTCTTATCGATTCCATTATATTTTCTGAGTGTCCGTTTAGACTGATTCCAAAAGTTCTCAATACCATTGATGTGATTGTTTTTACCGCAAGTAAACTCTTTAGAGTGATTGACTCTGAAATGTTTAAAGTCATTCACATCCAGTGCATTGTAACTTCGATAGCTGTCAGTATAAACAAAGCTGTCAGGCTTGATTTTACGCTTGATAACGGGCATTGGCGTGGTTTGTTTGGTGTCTGCTACGACAATGGTATAAACCTTACCATTTCGTTTTAGGATGCCAAACACCGCTGTCTTACCAGCAGCACCTCGGCCTCTTTTGCCTTTACGTACACCGCCGAAGTAACTTTCATCTAATTCGACTTCACTGTCAAAGATGTCATCTGCTTCAAGAGATAAATAATACTCTATAACGAGTCTTATTTTATGGTAAAAAAGTGCAGCAGTATTAGGCTGAATATTGAGTAAATCTGCGGCCGTTCTAGCGGTTACTTCAGCCGTAAAAAACTCTAACAGTCGTCGCTGTACTTTTTTGCTGAGTTTACAACGGGTTATCTTCATAAAAGTAGTCTAGCATAGTGCTTATCTACTACAGCCCCTAAATATATTAATAACAGTATCTATTTATATCTACGAAATAAACTATAAGGCAATACCTACATGAACATCTTCGATTTTAAAGAATACTTAAGCATCGATGAGATGATCACATATATGAAGCTTTATAATCTCGGAGAGGTTAGTAAGAAAAACGCTATTACTTTAGTAAAAGACTTGGTCAGAGAGGATAAACTAAAGTTAGCTATTTGGTATAAGGGTAAATTCATTCATGAAATAACAACAGCTACTCAAGGTGAAATAGACAAAATAGATTTTGAAACTGAGCTTGAAAATGGCTTTCTAAACGGTGCTTATATACTAATAGATAATGAACACATTCTAAGTTTATTAGCAAAACCTGGGGCTGAACAAGCTAATCTGCAAATTACAGAATTCCCTGAAGAAAAGCTCTATTTTAAGTTTACTGCGAAAGAAATGAATGACTACTATAATCAGAAAAGTTCTATTATGGAAGCAGGCATTCCTTACTCATCTTTTTTTATAGATAGAGCAGACTATGTTCTAGAGATAGATGATATTAGAATTGGGAAAGATAGCTTAAATAAATTGATAGATAAGCCTGATACTCAGCAGCAGTTAATAAAGAAAGATGAGAAAATTGCTGAGTTGGAAGAGCAGTTAGAAAAGAAGGAAGCTGAGTTAGCAAACCAAATAGTAAACGCTGATAAGGAATTGAATCCGAAAAGTATAAGATCGGTAACCTGTCTATTAAACGTCTTATTTTATAAAGCTCAATTAGATATTAACGCGCACAAGGGCACGACTAACGCAAAAATAGTTAGCTTATCGAAAGATCTTAATGCAAAAATAACAGAAAAGCCTGTAAGTGATTGGATTAAACGAGTTCAACAATTGAGAATTGACACACAAAACAATAATAAGTAAAAAACAGGGGTATATCACCGTTATATACCCTTATAAACCTCCTGCTCTTACTCATACAATAGCTTCACGTTAGCCGTAACGCACCGTTACAGCTCAACTCACTACGTGGAGCTATATAATGAATGAGCAACAAGAAACCACATCCGCAGCTGCTTTTAAAGTATCTAGTAAGCAGCCAATGATGCCCACCTCTACCCTCCCACCAGAGGGCATGAGTAGAGCCAGCAAACTTTTACCTTTATTACCTTTCGGCAGCACCACCTTGTGGGAGTGGTCAAAAAGCGGGAAATTTCCTGCACCTGTCAAGGTCTCTAATACAATCACAGCATGGCGTAATCGTGACGTACTGAATTGGCTTGAACACTGGCACCCTGATGAATCTGAAATTAACAATTCTGATAATAACGAAGTTGATGGGTGCTAATATGATAGATATTAAAAATACCCCTGACGCGGCAAACGTAGGGGCATTAGTTAAATATGAACAATTCAATACTCAAATCATAGCAAACCTAAGTATTATTACGAGTATAACACCAAAGACTCTAACTAAAAAGCGAACACTAGGCGCTAATGGTGACATGATAACCGATACCATAGCACAAATGACTAAAGGTAAGGTGGTAAACGTAAGCGTTTATAGCGCTCAACAAGTAGCCAATATATTGGACAGTCTCGAGTACAATCAGGCGATAACCTGGGGTATTCATGCCGGCGAGAATAATGAAACGCTGCTATTAAGTAGTAAAATTTATAAGGAACAAGGCAGCCCAGATAACGCATTAACACGAACAAGTAAGCATTTTGAATGGGGTAATTATGGCGGTGTTATGATGCTCGACTGCGACGATAAGACGCTATCAAAAGCAGATTTTATCAAGGCTGTTAATAATGTTATACCGCTTGATAATATACCCTACATATGGCGGCCAAGCTCAAGCAGCTATATTTATAATGGTAATGAGCAATTAAACGGCCTAAGTGGTCAACGGCTTTATATTTTTGTAGCTGACGCAAGCGACATATCACGTGCCGGCAAGATACTATTTGAACGGTTATGGCTCAATGGTCATGGTTATTATGAGATTAGCAAGGCAGGAAGTTATTTAGAGCGTTCACCGATTGATGGCGCTGTATTCCAGCCTAATCGCTTAGACTTTGCCGCTGGCTCACGTTGTATAGCGCCATTGGAACAGCGTTCAGTAGCGACAGAATGCTATGAGGGCCAGCCACTAGACACAAAGACGGTATTACCTGAACTGACAGCAAAACAGCAAAAAGAGCTCGCTACACTCAAAGAGCAAGCCAAAGCACCCTATGCTGATGAAGTAACCAAAATAAGAACAATATTCAGTCATGATAAAGCTATTGCTAACTTAACTAAGCAAGGAATTACAAAGCCTACAGACGATCAATTAATCGTCGCAAAAAACAACGTATTACGCGCCTTGAGCATGAACGTATTAGCCGGTGATTTTATCATCACATTAGCGGACGGCAAACATGCAACGATAGGCGAAGTATTAGACGACCCAGAACACTATCACGGGGCAATCACTAAAGACCCGTTAGAGCCTGACTATAATAACCACAGCAATACAGGTAAGTTATATCTACAAGGCCAAAGCCCGCGCCTTTTTAGCCAAGCACACGGAGGTAAGTCTTATAAACTTACGAGGCAGCCGCGCCGCTTGGAGCATGTAGGCGGTAAGATGACCGACACCACGTTACAGACATTACGACTTATGCGAGCATTGCCAGATTATTATGATATGGGTGACCAGTTAATCACTGTCAAAGACGGTAATATAATGCCGTTTAGTGAACCACTATTAGAGCATGAGCTAGGCGCTATAGCTCAGTATTGGCAGTGGCAAAAAACTGGCAAAATAATGCATGAGCGGCTAATTGATCCGCCAGCAAAGGTTATTAAGCAAATATTGGCAATGCACAAACACAGGGGCTTAAAGTCGCTAAACGCTGTCATTAACGCGCCAACCATAACGCATGATGACCACATTGTCAGCAAGCAAGGTTACGATGCCGCCAGTCAGCTATATCTTGATTGTTCGGATCATGGTGTAAGCGTGCCAGCATTGATAAATGAACAAGATGCAATAGCCGCATACCATGAGTTAATGAAACCGTTTGACACGTTTGATTTTGCAGATGACGTGAGCCGTAGTGTAGCCTTATCAGCCATACTGACAGCGATAACACGCCCAACGCAAGCCACAGCCCCAGCTTTTGCTTTTGATGCGCCTAAGCAAGGCTCTGGTAAGACGTACTTTTGTGAGTGTTTAGGATTACTTGCAACAGGTACAGCCCCAGCAATGACACCTAGTATAGAAAAGAATGAAGACGAAATCCGCAAAACATTACTATCTATGGCTATGGAGGGACGGCGCTTTATAATCTGGGATAACGTAATGGGGCATTTTAATAGCGCGACAATCGCATCATTCCTGACATCGGAACGCGTGAGCGGACGCATACTGGGACAAACTCAAAATATAGAAGTAGCACACCGCGCCATGTTTTTATTGACTGGTAATAATATAACTCTAGTTGGTGACATGCCGCGCCGCGTCTTAACATGCCGATTTGACACAGGTATAGAGAACCCTACTAAAGCAAAGCGCAATTTATCTGCTATTGATGGATTAAAACCAGCTGCATACATAAAGCGTAACCGATACAAGCTAGCCACCGCAGCTATAACTTTGATACGTGGCTACCTTCAAAGTGAAACATACAGCAAGTATCGTCTGGCTGAAGATAGCTTATCTGGTTTTGAGAGCTGGGACACTGTAGCACGTCAGCCCGTGTTATGGTTATCTACACAAGTAGCAGGACTAACAGATCCTAAACGCTCAATTGATGACAACATGGCGAAAGATCCAGAGCATGAAACGCTAAGCCAGTTACTAGCATGCATTTATAAATGGCGAAGTAATATAATATTTAATGCTAGGGAATTACACGATCAAGCTATACGTAACGCTCAGATAGATAATGACTTACAAGAAATATTGCTAGACCTGAACGGCGGTAAGCCATTGAGTAGCCGATCAGTTGGTATGATGTTGAGATTTAGACACGGACGCATTGCCGATGGTTTAAAGTTAGAGCTATGCAAAGAAAGTACAAGGGGAAACAGCTTTAAAGTTATAAAGCTTACGTAAATTATTACAAAACACCAATAGGTATAAATATGAGCCAAACATTAATTGTTCGGCTTTTTTTTATGGTCAGTTTTAGCTAAAAAGGTAGGACAAGAAGGACTAATAGGACTGTATAACCTCAACGGTTTTGAAAGTTATTATATAAATACAATAGGTTATAAGTATAGGTAGACTCAAATAATCCTACTACTGCTACTTGTCATACCTATAATATTGCGAGTTTGTAAATGGTATTAGTAGATATACTGATCACTAACCAAAATATGAATACACGTTACTGATAATCTACCTAAGCCTATTTATATAAGGCTTACGCCACAAATCGCTAATAATAAGATTTGTCAGGTGTCCTTGTAAAAATCGAGGTTTGATCATAGACCTTATTTTTTGAGAATATATACTAACAATCTTAGCTTTAGAGTAGATTAAATTTAAAATTATGGTCCGTTTAGTGGTAGCTATCATTTTTTATTGAGCGACAGAACCCTTCTTATTGTGGTACTCAGTATATTATTAAGAAGTCTTTAAAAAATAAACTATTGAGTAAATTACAAAACATAAAACGCTTTACCCCTTTATCTATATAGCTTTAGAAGCTTTCTATATTTTTAGTTTTACTTAGATGATGTTGTCAATATAGGGGTTTGAAGTTTATAGCATGGTAAAGGTTTAAGTTTTGTGATTTAGCAAGTTAGAATTGCTTTTAGTGAATTTTATTTAACTATTTTATTAGGTTTTACAGGTA
>NZ_PJAS01000045.1 GCF_002836735.1 Psychrobacter sp. 4Bb
ATTCAATGCATGCTACAGGGATCTGTATTTATGAAGGTAATCGCGGTATTAAATCAAAAAGGTGGCAGCGGCAAGACTACCATCGCAACGCATCTGGCTCGTGGCTTACAGTTAAAAGGCCATAGTGTTCTACTAGTAGATAGCGATCAGCAGGGCAGTGCGCGTGACTGGAGAGCGGTTGATGAAGACAATCCGGTACCAGTGATCGGGCTCGACAGACCAACACTTGATAAAGATTTAAAAAACGTCTCTGAAAAAGATTATGTGGTGATCGATGGATCGCCGCAAGCTACTAGTCTGGCTATTTCTGCTATAAAAGCGGCTGATTTTATATTGATTCCGGTGCAGCCGAGCCCCTATGATATCTGGGCGACCAGCGATTTGGTTGATTTAGTGCAGCAGCGTATTGAGATGATGGATGGCCAACTAAAGGCAGCCTTTGTTGTCTCACGCGCCATTCAAAATACCAATATTGGTAAAGAGGTTGCAACCGCGCTGCTTGATTATAATATTCCGGTATTAGAGACCAGAGTGATGCAGCGAGTTGCTTATCCTAATAGTGCTGCCCTTGGTAAGACAGTATTTGATACCGAATCGCCTAGTAGCAATGCGATACAAGAGATAACCGCATTGGTCAGTGAGATTCAAATATTTTTTGGTGAGGAGTAAGCCATGAGTTTATCAGCAGGTCGTCCTAGTAAGAACGTTAAGGATCAATTGGCTTTATCGGATGTGACGGACAGTCCCAAAAAGACGGTACGCGTGAATTTTAATTTAGATGAAGATAAACACATTGCGCTCAAGCGGTACGCGCTTGAAAGCCGAAAAACGGTGACTGAGTTGTTGACTGAAATGATTGAGGAAAAATTGGTTGAGCGATAGGTATAAAAAATTCGTTTTTCTATACCTAAAAAAAGGATATGTATAAAAAACTCAAAAAACTATATATGAACCGCCCCGAGATTGTCGGAGACTCAACTTTCTGAGAGAATACGACAATGAAAAGACAAACCTACACTCCTGAGATTAAAAAACGCGCCGTTCGCATGCTGATTGAAGCATTAAACGATTACACCTCTATGTGGTCAACCATTCAAGTTATAGTACTGAAAATAGAATCTACTTTTGGAACATTGTGGTCATGTCATAAAAAGCGCACTAATGAAACCATACTAACCAACATTCAAGACTAAGCTACACATACTAAAGAGCTTGAACGTGAAAATAAGAAGCTTACGTAAGCCAGTTAGATTACAGTAAAAGCCGCTTTTTTCGCCCAAGGAGAGATAGGACATACAATCCAGTTGTGGCTCAGTTTATTGATAACAATAAGTGTGTCTACGGTATTAGAGCAATATTGACTGTGCAATATAGAAGATATGCAATAAAATTATTTTCTACCTTTAATAAAATGCAGCAACCTAAACAAGGGTAAATTATGAGTAATTCAGATAACCACAGTCACCAAGCTCCAAACCCTAAAAATATGAATAAGGCTTTCTATATTGGAATTGGTCTAAATTCTGCATTTACGCTCATCGAGTTCATAGTGGGCTACTCAACTAATTCATTAGCTTTAATCGCAGACGCTAGCCACAACTTAAGTGATGTTGCCAGTTTAATAATCTCGTTAATTGGAATGAAATTAGCACAGAAAGCATCTACTACGCTTTATACCTATGGCTACAAAAAAGCTTCTATAATGGCTTCTCTTATTAACGCCATATTGTTAGTTACAATCGTTATAGGTATTGCGTATGAGGCCTTGGGTCGATTTGATACCATACCGGAAGTTGCAGGAAAAGTTATTATTATTACAGCTCTAATAGGTGTATTTATAAATACTGTTTCTGCTTTTGCATTCTACAAAGGTCAAAAAGACGATATTAATGTTAAAGGTGCTTTCTTGCATCTAATGGTAGATGCATTGGTCTCTGTAGGTGTCGTTATCTCGGGCATTATTATTTACTATACAAGTTGGAATATCGTTGATCCTCTAGTTAGCTTGATTATTTCAGTCGTGATACTGTTATCGACTTGGGGTCTACTAAAAGAGAGTATCAAGCTTGCTATTGACGGAGTACCTCAAAATGTTGATCTCAGTAAAATCACTGCTATCTTAGAGAGCTATAAATTTATTCAAAACTTTCATCATCTGCACATCTGGGCCTTGAGTACCACTGAGAATGCTCTGACAGTTCATATCGTACCGAAGAGCGATGTGACATTAGAAGAGACTCTTATTATGAAAGAAAATATTAAGGAAGATTTGGCGCATCAGAATATACAACATGCAACTATTGAATTTGGTATTAAGGCAGATGACAATCAAAAATCGCGTGCATTAAATGAAAGTATCAACTAAAAGATGATAGACCGTATATAGCTATCTCTTTTTAAGTATGAGGCGCGTGCTTTATGTCGACATAATTTTTTCAATCAGTTCTTATGTGATCAATAGTTTAAAACTTTTATATTTACGTGCGTTAGGACGTTACCTAGAAAAAATAAAAAACTTACGCTGATTAAATTATTATAATTAAGTTTACTATTACCCTCGTCCTCTAAGTGTGGTTAGACCTTTGCCAAAATAGCTTAGTAGTAATAACAGAGTTATTATTATCAAGATAGGATAATTTCCCATAAGCATAAAGGGAGTGTTACCAACCCGTGCCTGTATCTCACCACGTAGTACAGTACGCTCAAACTGCGGTGCGCGTTCTACAATACGACCTTTATGGTTAATGATAGCGGTAACACCAGTATTGGTCGCTCGAATAAACCAGCGCCCGTTCTCAAGCGCGCGCATTTGTACCATTTGCAAATGTTGCAATGGTCCTGCTGAAGTGCCAAACCAGGCATCGTTAGAGACCGTCAACAAAAAGTCAGTATCGATGGCATTTTTACGCGTGGTATCTGGATAAGCTACCTCATAACAGATAGCCGTCCCTATATTGTGTCCACGCACCTGTAGCGGTGACTGCTGATCACTACCGCGACTATAGCTCTTAATATCCTGACTACCGGCCAAACTTGGGAAAATATCGAGCACGCCTTCAAATGGAATATACTCTCCAAAAGGCACCAGACGCTGCTTCTTGTATAGGCCTTCCGCTTCTACACCTCGAGCAATCACGCTATTGTAAAATGGGGGATACTTATCCGTACTGGCATTGAATGCCGCTTTATCCTTATAAGGGATACCAGTTATCCATGTCGTATTGGTCGCATTAGCCATTTCTATCATTTCACTAATAAAGCCCGCAGCCTCATCCTGAAACATCGGAATAGATGATTCAGGCCACACCACAACATCACGTCCCCACTCAGTGCGCGTTAACTTCGCATAAATCTTTAGCGTTTCTACTTGATATTGAGTCAGCCACTTTATATCTTGTGAAATATTACCTTGAATCAATGACACTGACAGATCAGGTGTGCCCTTAGGTTTTGTCCATTGCGGATTGACCAGCCATAATGATGTGCTAATGGCCAATAACAGTACAGAAACGACGGCATAACTACTGCGCCGAAGCAGTAGCTCTACTAAACTTGCAGCCAATAGTATGGCAACAAAAGAGACGGCAAAAACACCAGCAACGGGTGCTAAGGACGATAACCAATACTCTTCAGTAAACGCATAACCAACAAACAGCCACGGAAAGCCTGTGAATAACCAAGTTTTTAACCATTCTTGTAGCACCCAAAGAGCAGCAAATGAAAAGGGTTGTTTGCCTACCATACGGTTAAAGGCTAGTGCTAAAAATCCATGAAACAGTCCCATACCGAGACCCATCAATCCAATCATAATCAATGCGAGCCACGTTGGAGTATCGCTATAATCATGGATAGCTGTATAGAGCCAAAAGCCGCCGACGCACCATAGCCCCATACCGTAAGCTTCACCGATAATAAAAGCGCGACGACCACTCATATTTGGCACCAACAGCGCATATAAAATCGCTGGTGACACTATTGCTAGCGGCCAGAACCCATAAGGCGATAATGCAAATAAAAAAATAGCCCCTGCAAGCCATGCTGCTACTAGCGTAAGCCATAGCGGTAATTGATTTAAGTGAGTACTCAAACGCTTTTGTAGACTAATAGTAGACAGGTGCATCGCAAATTATCCAAAATTATGAGCCTTGAATTTTTAATCAAAATCCAAAACTCAGATAGACCCGTTAATACTACAGGCAGCATTTCAAAATAAAAACTGCTTATGATACCAGTCCGCACTGCTCAATGTATAAATTTACGTACCCCGTTTGATGGGTTATTATGCTACATTACCAAACGATATGAAGTGTTACTTGACCTTCTATAGCTCACAATATCTACAGTACATGAGAGAGCACTATGACCCCCTTAAAAATAAAATCCAGTCTTATATTCAATCGTCATCTGTCTAAGGGGTTGCGTGGTACGCTGGTGTTACTTGCCGCCTCATCACTATTTGCTTGTAGCCAACCGAGTAGTGGCGTATCTGATGCAAACACAACATCAGTAACAACCGAAAATGCAACAGCTATCACTTTAAAGGAAGATGAACCAAACGCTAAAAGTGCTCACATGATGACAAGGTCAGTAAGTAAACCAGACCTACTAAAAAACGTCTCAGCTACGGTCTATAAAGATGCCAATTGCGGCTGCTGTAAAGAATGGATAAGTCATGCAGAAGATAATGGTCTAAGTGCAACCGCGCAAGATGTTGCGGACTTAGCCGTATTTAAAGAGCGCTACAGCGTTCCAACTGAGATGCGTTCTTGCCATACTGTAGTCACTACTGATGATTACGTCTTTGAAGGTCATGTACCTGCTAAGTATATGGCGCAGTTCTTAGAAAATCCGCCAGTACAAGCTATGGGTCTTGCCGTACCTGGCATGCCTGTTGGTAGCCCAGGTATGGAGTATCAAAATAAATTCATGCCCTATCAGGTTATGCAGCTCAATAAAGACGGGACGACCCAAGTTTATGCTGATATTGAATCGGTAGAGCAGCAATTATAGTGTGTTAGCAGTTAAGAATACTTTGATTATAGTGTTAGCGTTAAAAGTAAATGAGGCAGGTATAAGACTGTTCTATTGCTTATAAAATGATTCTTCATCAAAAAAATCATTAGCTATTGCGACTTTAAAAGCAAAAATAACTTTGAATTTGTAACTTTTGATGACAATGTAAGCGGATTTATCGGTTATTAACCCTTAAAATAGATAAATAATTAAGGGTTAATACAAGAATATACAGGATGTATCGAAACAATTACGTAATATTACATAAGCCAGTAGGGAATTAACATCTATATTAATATTATAAATTATTATATTATCTTAATAATTAGTTAGACCCTATATAGGGTAATTACTTCATCCAATAAAAAAACGTCTGAGGGTTAAATCTATAATTTAGATTTAACCCTCAGACGTTTTTTTGCTTATAAAACAGTAGAAATTGTTGTCAATTTAGTCAGCTATATTCTGTATATGTTACACAAACTTACATTGTAAAATGTGGAATATTAGCAATTTTTTCAACATCAAAAAAGTATTTTTGGGGTTTTTAAGGGTGATGACAGGCTAAACAGCCTATGCTAAAGTCGGCTTTGTGTTTTGGCCAGCAGCTTGATTTGCAACAGCTTCGTAAGACTTCAATGATGTGCTGTGATCGCCAATAATCATTTTTTATATGAATAATATGCAGCAGAAGTATCAGTCACTATGACGTATATATACTTGAGTTGTTGAAATTTAATTGACTGCGCTGTTGTTGATAACAGACCATTTTGAATTAACCGTAGGTATTAGATTTATGAAACAGGCTTTATTGATTTTGTCAGTACTGGGTATGGGCATAGCACAAACGAGTGGTGCTGCTATCACAATCTCTCAAACAAATAATACCATCACCAATACTTCTGTGGCATCAAACTACGGTTCATCAAAAAACATCTATAGCACTAGCAGTGGTGCTTATGTTTCTAGTAATGACGAAATCAGTCAAGCTATTAGCAACCTAAGTGCGCAGGCTAAGCAAAAAGAGAGTCGGCTTTCATCATTAAACAGCCGCTTATACGCTGAAAAACAACAGCAGCAAGTCAATACAGTTCCTGATAGCAATTCAGCCCCCGCTATCGCTGCTGCTCGCGCCTCAAAAGTGGCTTTATCTGGCAGCTCTGGATATTGTGCCCGTTACGTACGTAAAGCACTACAATCAGCTGGTTATGAATTTACACCCAATCCTTCAGCCTATCAGTACGCCACTCGTGGCACGCTTGAGAAAGCAGGTTTCAGCAAAATCAGCAATGATATGCCAACCCAAGTAGGTGATGTTATTGTCTATGATCGCTCATCAAAGCGTCCACATGGCCATATTCAAATTTTCGATGGCGAAAATTGGATTTCTGATTTCCGTCAGAACAGCATCAGCCCATACAGTGGTGTCTATGCTTATACGACATGGCGCGATTCAAAATACGTGGATGACGCATCCGCATCAGATCGTAATATCTACCTTGCTATGAATGATAAATAAGACTTTCTAAGTCAGCACAACATAGTTGTTATTTCCTCCAACCCAGTAGTGATCTTAATATCATTGCTGGGTTTTTTTGTGCTTAACATCAGGGCGTATTTAACCTTTCATGATTTGATCCGTCAGAAATGAACACTACTGATATCATTACTCATGACAGGAGTTATCGACAAGCGCGTTTAAAATGCCACATGATGACGCTGGTGCACTACTTGCACATTTCTGGCGCAAAACGGTCAAGTGATGCTTTAAGTGCATCAGTTCTTCCATTCGTATTTCCACAGCATGAATGTGCTCATCTAGCAAGTTATTCACATCGCCGCAGTCCTTGTCAGGCGACTCCCAGTATTCAAGTAAGATTCGCACATCATCTAAAGCCATATCGAGCGTACGGCAATGTAGGATAAATTGTAGACGCTCAATGTGCTCTTCATTATATAAACGATAATTCCCTTCGCTACGAAAAGGCTCGGGTAATAAACGCTCTTTTTCATAATAGCGAATGGTTTCTACTGTGGCACCTGTGCGTTTAGCGAGCTCACCAATTTTGATTGTCATAACAACCTCTATGATTTAAATAATTAAAGTGGCTGTAAAGACTAGCGCTAGAGAAATTAAAATTACGAAACTGTAGATAAATAACCTTGACTCTAAAGCCACTATAGGGTTCATAATATCATTATTCAAAGGGTAAATTATTATGAAATATCATATTGAAGGTATGGACTGTGCCAGTTGCATCGGCAAGATTGAAACAGCTTTGAAACGTATGCCTGGGGTTTCTGATGTTCAGCTGAATTTCGCTACAGAAACGCTAGAGCTAAATTTAGCCCCTGGTGCGCCGACTCAGGCTAGTGATATCGAAAAAACAATCAAAAGCCTAGGGTTCGGCATCTCTGCCAATACTGGTCAACAAACTGTATCGGCTATTGATATTGACAGCGACAATCAGATGGCTCCGCAGGATAAGCAATGGTGGCAAACTCAAAAAGGCAAACAGGTTGTTGGTCTCGGTATTTTGATGGGCAGCGCTTATGCACTGTCACTACTGTTCCCCGCTTATGGGATATGGGTGTTTGCCATCGCTGTGATTGTAGGCGTTTTTCCATTTGCACGCAAAGCCTTAGCACTGGCTAAAACAGGTTCATTCTTTTCAATTGAAACGCTGATGTCCGTCGCCGTGCTTGGCGCACTTATCATTGGTGAAGCTGAAGAGGCCGCAGCGGTTGTCTTTTTGTTCTCAATCGGTGAACTGTTTGAGAGTATCGCTGCTGATCGCGCTCGCGCTGGCATCAGAGCCTTATCATCGCTGGTTCCGAAAAGTGCGATTTTACTTGATGCTCAAGGTGGGCAGCGTAACGTTCCAGCGACTTCACTACAAGTGAATGACCTTGTGCTGGTGCGTCCTGGAGATAGGGTATCTGCTGATGGTTCCATTGTTCAAGGTGCGTCCAGCCTTGATGATTCGCCCGTGACGGGAGAGTCTGTTCCTGTTGCCAAGACGATGGGTGACAATGTATTTGCAGGGTCAATTAACATCGATGGTGTGCTCCAAGTGCGCGTAGAAAAGACAGCCGCCGATAACACTATTTCGCGCATTATTGATTTGGTAGAGCAAGCGCAAGCTTCCAAAGCACCCACTGCCCGTTTTATTGAGAAATTCAGTCGTTACTATACACCGGCTGTGATGGCTATTGCCGCCCTAATTATCATCGTCCCACCGTTAACCATGGGCGGAGATTGGTCAACTTGGTTATATCGAGGTCTAGCCTTATTATTGATCGCTTGTCCTTGTGCTCTTGTGCTCTCAACACCAGCTGCTATCGCCTCTGGTCTAGCGGTCGGTGCGCGCCGCGGCTTGCTGATCAAGGGCGGTAGTGCTTTAGAAACCATCGGCCAAGTGAAGACAGTCGCTTTTGACAAGACAGGCACTTTAACTGAAGGCAAACCACGCGTGACCGATGTTGTTGACATTACACAAGAGTATTCAAGTGTTCAAGGTCAGGATTCTCAGGATCAGGGTTCTCAAGGTAAAGATAAGGTATTGGCGCTCTTTGCCAGTGTGGAGACAGGTTCTAGTCACCCGCTTGCTGAAGCTATTGTCAGTCATGCCAAAGCCGCCAAAGTTGTCATACCTGTGGCTTCTAAAGCTTCTGCTACTGCGGGTAAAGCGGTACACGCAACTATCGCTGGGCGCGCGCTAGCTATCGGTTCGCCTGTTTATGCCGCAGATGAGGCATCAATTTCAGCCGAGCAACAGGCACAAATCGAGGCGCTGCAAAATGAGGGCAAGACCGTCTCAGTTCTTTTCGATGAGCAAAGTCGAGAAGTGCTTGGATTGGTCGCGCTAAGAGACGAATTACGAGACGACGCTCATGAAGGTGTGGCTCAGCTCAAAGCGATGGGTGTGCGCTCCGTCATGCTAACAGGCGACAACCGCTTAACCGCTCAAGCACTTGCCAGTAATTTAGACGTGGAATGGGAAGCTGAGCTGTTGCCTGAGGACAAACTGCGCCTGCTTAACGAGATGAAGAACAACCGCAAAATAGCGATGGTTGGTGATGGTATTAACGATGCGCCAGCGCTAGCAACTGCCGATGTTGGCATCGCGATGGGTGGTGGTACCGATGTGGCCATTGAGACGGCCGATATCGCATTATTAAAAAGTCGTGTTACGGACATGGCTCATCTCATCGCACTTTCACGTGCCACCATGCGCAACATTCATCAGAACGTCATTTTCGCTTTAGGTCTCAAAGGCGTCTTTCTGATCACGACCATATTCGGCATTACTGGACTATGGATTGCGGTTCTAGCTGATGCTGGAGCAACAGTGATCGTTACTCTTAATGCGTTACGTTTACTGCGCTTTAAAGGCGCGCCTCCACTGGTAAATCCGCCTAAAGTAGTTAAATAAAACCCTTCGAAATCAATTAAAAACTAGAGATAGCAGCAGATTTCGGGGTGGGTTCTAATAATAAAAATTCCACCGCCACAGTAAACTGCAACCGCATTAGAGTAAATAAGGTTAGACCGTATGTTGATTACAGAATTGGGCTATTTTGCCTTGCTTACCGCTTTTGTACTGGCGTTATTGCAGGTAATTCTGCCAACTATTGGTGTTATTCGTAACCAAGTTGCTTGGCAACGACTAGCCCCTAGCCTAGCTTGGGCACAGTTTGCCGCCATGATAACGTCATTTGGCGCTTTGATAGCAGGTTTTTATTATAATGATTTTAGCCTCAGTTACGTCGCGCAGCATTCTAATACGCTGTTGCCTTGGTACTATAAGTTATCGGCGACATGGGGCGGACACGAGGGCTCTTTGCTGCTATGGATGACCATCATGGCCACATGGTGTGCACTGGTATCATACTTTAGTCGCGGCTTGCCGTTATCAATGCGTGCGCGGGTATTAGTTATTTTGGCCGGTGTACAGTTAATGATGCTAACGATGCTGATATTTACCTCGTCACCGTTTGAGCGTACCTTACCCAATCTAGCGGTCGATGGCGCTGATTTAAATCCTGTCCTACAAGATTTCGGTCTGATTATTCATCCGCCCATGTTATATATGGGCTATGTGGGTATGGTAGTACCTTTTGCATTTTGTATGGCGGCATTGTGGGAAGGGCGTTTAGATGCTGCTTGGACACGCTGGTCACGTCCATGGGCGCTCGCGGCTTGGGGATTTTTGACCATTGGTATTGCACTGGGCTCGTGGTGGGCCTACTACGAGCTTGGCTGGGGCGGTTGGTGGTTTTGGGATCCGGTAGAGAATGCCTCGTTTATGCCTTGGCTTGTCGGCTTAGCATTGCTGCATTCATTAGCAGTCACTGAAAAGCGCGGGGTGTTTAAAGCATGGACCATCATGCTGGCTATTTTCGCCTTTGCCTTAAGCTTGCTTGGCACGTTCCTGGTACGCTCTGGAGTCCTTACCTCAGTGCATTCGTTTGCCGCTGATCCGACGCGTGGTTTGGTTATCTTAGCTATTCTTGGCATTATCATCGGTAGTGGTCTATTAATGTTTGCCGTTCGAGGTTGGCGTTTAACCGTTGAAAGTCAATATCAGCTGATTTCACGTGAGTCCTTTTTAGTGATCAACAACGCCATCATTTTGATTGCAACCTTAGTGGTGCTGCTCGGCACCCTTTACCCTATTATCGCTGATGCTTTTGGTTTAGGACAAGTGTCCGTTGGCCCTCCTTATTTTAATGCATTATTTGTACCTTTAACGTGGCTGTTATTAATAGCTATGGGTATGGGCTCAAATATTCGCTGGAAAAAAGACACCCGTCCACTACTGGGTATAGGCATGGTCATCGCCGTTAGTAGCTTAGTATTAGCCGCCATTATTACTTACTTTGTTAATCCATCGTCTATGCTTAATATTGGTGTGACTTTAGCCGTTAGCTTTTGGGTACTGCTATGGATGGCAGTTGATTTTAAAGATAAAACTAAGAATGCGCCTAATCTTTTTAACGGTTTGCGGCAGTTGCGTCTGAGCTATTGGGGTCAACAGACTGCTCATATTGGCGTATTGGTTGCTGTCATTGGCATAGCCTTTACTAGTAGCTTGAGTATTGAGCGTGACGTAGCAATGGGTATTGGCGATACAGTCAATGTTCAAGGTTACGATTTTGAAGTAACTGAATTTTTTGAAATAAAGGGGAGTAACTTTGATGCAACGCAAGCTGAGGTTGTAGTGACTAAGAATGGCCAAGAAGTGGCAACGCTATATCCTGAAAAACGTACGTATATTATCAGCACTATGCCAACAACTGAGGCCGCTATTGACCCCAATCTTATGCGCGATGTTTATGTCGCACTGGGCGAACCTATTGCCGATGGTAGTAACCAATGGGCATTAAGGATTTATGTAAAACCATTAATTCGCTGGATTTGGTTAGGGGCAATTATCATGGCTCTAGGTGGATTAATTAGCATGCTTGATAAACGATACCGCATCAAAAAAGTTAAAGCTCCATTGCTAGTTACTGGTGATCTGGCTACTGATGGAGTCAATGAGGTAGCTATTGAACAGGCAATCTCAGCATCGACGATGTCGACACTAAAGGAGAAATAAATGACTATGTCGAATAATACTCCTGAGCAAAAAGATAGCCAAAACAGTAAGCAGCGTAACCCAAAGACAATGAAAAAAAAGCAGACGAAGCTATGGTTCTTAATTCCGCTTATCCTCTTTTTTGGTTTGGTAGTTATATTGTACATGCGCTTAGGTAAACCAACAGACATTGTGACCAATACCGCTCTTGAGCGTCCGGTTCCTACCTTTGAGCTGCCGTTATTAGCAGATACTACCCGTACTATCACCAATGATAATTTGCCGGATAAGCCGTTTTTACTTAATGTTTGGGGCTCATGGTGCCCAACTTGCGTTATTGAGCATCCGTTTTTAATGCAACTAGAAGAGCGCGGCGTTGATATCGTTGGTGTGAATTATAAGGATGAGATTGGTAATGCGCTCAGTTACTTAAACCGAGGCGGTGATCCATTTTCTATGTCTATTCAGGATTCATTGGGTCAGTTTGCTCTAGACTTAGGCATAACTGGTGCGCCCGAAACCTTTGTTGTGGATGGAGATGGCATCATTCGTCAGCATATTGTTGGTGAGGTTAATGAAGCCAATTGGCAACAGCGTGTTAAGCCGTGCCTGACCGTACTTAATGAGGCTAATAAGAACAACGATAGTCCTGATCTCATTCAGGTTGAGGAGATGTGCAAATGAACGTTATTCGAATAAGAGCTCCTCAACTAAAACCCAATATAGTTTTAAAACTAGCAAGCTTAATACTAGCGTGTCTGCTTAACATGACGGCAAACGCAGCTATTGACGTATACGATTTTGACTCACCACAGCAAGAAGCTCAGTATCGTGGATTAATAGAAGAGTTTCGCTGCCCAAAATGCCAAAATCAAAACCTTGCAGCCTCTGATGCACCGATTGCACAGGATCTAAAGCAAAAAGTCTATGATTTAATTAAAGATAGACGTAGTGATGCTGAAATACGCGTCTATATGCAAGAGCGCTACGGTGACTTTATTAGCTACAAGCCGCCTATGCGACCATCAACATGGATCCTATGGTTTTTTCCACCACTATTATTGCTCGTCTTAATTATTGGTTGGTTTTGGCAAAGTAAGCGTCGCCAAGTTGTTGCCCGTGGTCAAAGCGGCGTCACAGTGAACAGTACTGCTGCCTTGACCTCTACGGAAAAGGCTGAGCTTGATCGTCTATTATCGCAAGCTGAGAGTGTCGACCACGACATTACTAGCCTAGAGGACAAAAAATGACTCTATTTTCTACTTTTGGCTTATTTGTAACTCTAAGCTTGCTGATTGCTCTTATATTTGCGCTGATTGCTATTATGCCATGGCTACGAGCACCGCGTTTGCAGTCCAAACCAATAGACAATCAACTGCTAGATATTAATGTTGCAGTATTTCGCGAACGTTTAGCTGAGCTACAAACAGATAAAGACAGCGGTACTATTAATAATAGCCATTATCAAAATCAAAAGCTGGAGCTTGAGCGTCAGCTATTAGATGCGCAGCGTCAGATAACACCTATGGTCACCCCTGATGTCAAAAGCCGTTTAATTGTCGCAGCTTGGATCCCAATATTGGCTGCAATGGCGTATTTACTAATAGGCAATCGTACGCCCGTGTTTGATTTGTGGACAGCTGAGGACAAAGTAGGACAAGTGGCTGACGACCTATTGACAGCTAAAATTGACAAGCCGCCATCATGGGCGTTTGAAGATGGTCGTCAACTGATTAGCGCCATGCAAACCAATGTTCATCGTAATGCTGATGATCCTAATCGCTGGATGCGCCTATCCGAGCTTTTCTTATCTATGGAGGCAACTGATTCTGCGCTGGAAGCCTTATCTCGTGCCTATCGTTTAGCTCCTGAAAATGAAGAAATCGCCACCACTTATGCTCAGACTAGCTTTTTCGTTAATGAAGGTCAGTTAGACGCCAATATTCGCCGTGTATTACAAGCTATATTAGCTAAGAATCCGCAGCATGAACGGGCTCAAATGCTCATGGCAATGGGTGAGACTCGTAGTAGTAACTTTGCCCAAGCGCAAGGTTGGATTAAACGCTTACAAGGCAGCATTGTGGCCAAACCAGGTGATCATACTAAAGCTTTAGCAAGCTTAGATGAGTTAAGCAACTACGTTAGCACGCAAGAAAAGCAAGCGCTAGAAGGTATTGACGTGACAGTGAAAATTAACGCTAATTTATTACCGTTAGTGAAAGCTGATGATGTGTTGTTTGTTGCGATACGTGACGTTAAAGGAGGTCCACCGTTTGCCGCCAAACGTTTACCCATTAGTGTTATTGAGCAAGGTGAGGCCAGTATCCGCTTAAGCAATCTTGATGCGATGATGCCAGATCGCACGTTAAATTCAGCTCGTAGTGACAAAACTCAGTTAGCAGTCGTTGCTCGTATTAGTCATAGCGGTAATGCCATAGCAGAGTCAGGCGACTTATCGGGTAATCCGATAGTGATTAGTGCTGAACAGACTCAGGTTAATATTGAAATCAATCAACAGATTCCCTAATAAAAAATTATTACCGTAAGTTTCATAATACCAGAGCGGTAAGTGGAGCCGTTTTTAAAAGTGGCGCTATTAATAGTCGTATACTAAAAACATATACGTTTAACATTGTTCATTGTATAAACACAGATAAAGAAAACAACTATGACTGAATCTACCGACAGATTAGATAGTACTAAATTGAATAGCGTTGAATCGGCTAGTACTAATATTGCTGACAATAAAGTACCTATAGCTGTGAGTAGTACTCATCAATCAATTGACTCTAAAACCATGAATCATACGCCTAAAGCTATGTACGTAACCTCAGGCAACTCGATAACACCTAAAGGTAAGTTGAATAAAATGCCAAAAATGGTTGCCAATGGCAGTCGCGCTTTTATCTGGTATTTGTTGGCGATAATGGTATTAATACTTGATCAATGGACTAAGTGGTTGGCCCAAACCAAATTAGCGTTCAATGACCCCGTACCGGTCATTGAACCATTTCTCAACTGGACACTCGCTTATAACTATGGGGCAGCATTTAGCTTTTTAGCCGACGCTGGCGGTTGGCAGAAATGGTTTTTCTCAGGCTTAGCTTTTGTAATGGCTATCTTTTTAACGGTTTATTTAATCAAAGCGCCACGTGCAGCCAAGCTATTGTCCATGGGGTTAGCCTTAATGCTCGGTGGTGCGATTGGCAACTTAATCGATCGTTTAAGAATTGGTAAAGTGGTTGACTTTATCCATGTGCATTATGCTGATGTCTGGAATTATCCTATTTTCAATGTTGCAGATATAGGTGTCTGTGTCGGTGTCGCATTGATTATAATTGACATGATATTTTTAGAAAGTAAGCGTAATAAATAAGCACATTGATGCCGATTATCACAAACAAAATGAACTAGCGTCGTAGTCACTCTATACGGAAAAATACTTTTTATACTTGAGTATGTTTATAAAATGTGAACTGGAAGGTAATGTATGACTGGTATAGGTACTCACTCATTTTAGGTCTTAAAACCCAATACTTAAAAGCTCTGCGTAGAGCCATTATTATAGAGACATTGAATAATCCATAAATTCTTTATTGATAATAACAAAAGGAAAATATAGTGTCACAGGCTCAGCCAACTATTGAAAAAATTCACAGCCTTAGAAAAAAACAAGAGACCGCGTTAAAAAGTCTTACCCTTATAGGCTACCTAGAAGGCACCTCTTTCTTATTATTGCTCTTCATCGCCATGCCACTAAAATATATGCTGGATATTCCAGAAGGTGTGAAATACATCGGTATGGCACACGGTATTTTGTTTATTACCTATATCATAATACTTATAGGCTCAGCTATCAAAATGAAAATGCCTCTTTGGGCAATACCTGCGGGCGTACTCGGCTCACTCTTACCTTTTGGCCCATTTATATTCGATCATTTACTAAAAAATAACTTACAGAAAAGTGTAAGTAAAGAAGCCTAGAACAAGCTCTGCTACAAATGATACAAATGATACAAATGATACAAACGTATATTATTACTCAAGATTATTTTTCCTAACTAAATTACAAGCCGCCATCACTCATCATGGCGACAAATGAATAATATTGAGCAGAAATTAATCACAATAAAACTTTGATTCAGACCCAGTATGAATAGTCTTACACTCTAGTTACTTTTCCAACTTATCTTACATACTATCGACAAACCCGTCTTGTTTAAAAGCTAAACAGGTTTTGTCATCCGCGATGGATTTCCTGTTATCGTAGGGTATGCCTCAAAGGTACTACCTAATTAGGTTCACTTATCAACTAATAGACCACTTAAAATAGACTGATATGATGGAACTACTTTTGACAGACTACTTTAGGTGATTGTGTTTACTAAACCATATCTGAAGGCTTTCACCGAAAAGTAAGACGATAAGCGTGCTGAAAAAGAGTCTATACAGCCCGCTTTAGATTATGGCCATTCTCACTAAATATGATCATAAATACTCAAATACTCAAATACTCAAATACTCAAATACTCAAATACTCAAATACTCAAATACTCAAATACTCAAATACTCAAATACTCAAATACTCAAATACTCAAATACTCAAATACTCAAATACTCAAAATACTCAAAATACTCAAAATACTCAAAATACTCAAAATACTCAAAATACTCAAAATACTCAAAATACTCAAAATACTCAAAATACTCAAAATACTCAAAATACTCAAAATACTCAAAATATTGTCAAAAATAGCTTGAACTAAAACGCCCCGACTATATCGAAGGTTGATTTACTTGAGTCAGGCATCGCTGCCTGACAGGGTTAAAAGATCATAATAACGTTTTTCAAACTCACTCTTCTTAGGTGATGTGGTTAATAATGGGGTTTTGATCCTACATACCTGAAAAATTTCAATAGTAGCACTAAAACACAAACTCCTATTCAATCCCCTTAACGTCTTCTTAACAGGCTACTTGCTATCGTAAGGAATCATACTCCTTACGATCCTGTTGAGAATCCCGTTTATGTTACCCTCTCAAGCACTTAGCACTATTAGTAATCAAGCTAATACGAAAAAAAGCTTTGCAAGCAAAATTTTTGATCGCAAGATTAATCTTAGCTTTCTGATTATCATTGTCGTGCTTTATTTAATAGCTACTGCCAATATTGGCTTTTTTACGCAAGTGTTAAGTGTTTATCCACTTAGCACAAACATTGGCTTTATAGTGTCTCTCTCAGGCTTATTATTTAGCTTGATGTGGCTAATCGTTCAGTTGCTATGCTATCGACCCATTGCCAAACCAGTGCTGATTGCTTTAGTGCTGATAGCAGCTGTGTGCGGGTATTTTACCGATGCTTACGGCACCATATTTGATACTAATATGCTAATTAATAGCTTACAGACTGATCAAGCAGAAGCGATGGAACTGATGTCGCTAAGCTTTTTTATTCGGCTGCTAATATTAGGTGTTGTACCTGCTGTTATTATTAGCAAATTAAAAATAAAACCTACTTCCTTACGACGCTCGATACTACAAAAGACAGCTACTTTGATAGCGGCTATTGCCTTAGTAGGCGTTTGCTTATTGCCCTTTGGTGATCAATACGCCACCTTTTTTCGTCAGCATAAAATGGTGCGTAGTTATACCAATCCTATTACTCCTATTTATTCAGTCATCAAACTCGGTACTGATTATATTGATGAGCTACGCCGTCCTGATACGATGATACTGCACGCAACTGATGCCAAACGTAACGCTGCTAATGGTAGTACAGCAAAACCAAAACTCATGGTATTTGTCGTTGGTGAAACAGTGCGCGCTGACCATATTAGCTTAAATGGTTATAAGCGCGATACGATGCCACTACTTGCCAAGCAATCTAATATTTATAGCTTCAAAAATGCCACCTCTTGCGGTACTTCTACAGCTTACTCAGTGCCTTGTATGTTCAGTTATGCTAATCGTTCAGACTATAATCCGGATGAAGCAGACTATAATGAAAACGTGCTAGATACGCTCAATAAACAAGGCGTAAACGTTATTTGGCGCGATAATAATTCAAGCTCTAAAGGCGTGGCGGATCGAGTGACTTTTGAAGACTACAAAACGAGCGATATCAATCCAAATTGCGATGATGAATGTCGCGATATCGGTATGCTTGATGGTTTTGATAAGCTTGTAAAAACAGGCGCTTCTGCTAAAGATACACTGATTTTATTACATCAAATGGGCAATCATGGTCCCGCTTACTACAAGCGTTATCCTAAGGCTTTTGAAGAATATAAACCCGTCTGTATGACCAATGAGCTATCCAAGTGCGATGACCAATCAGTTATTAACGGCTATGACAATGCGATTCGTTATACCGATTACTTCTTGAATAACGTGATTGATACGCTAAAAACTTACGAGCCCGATTATGATGTGGTAATGGTATATATTAGCGATCATGGTGAGAGTTTAGGTGAGAATAATATCTACTTGCACGGCCTGCCTTACTCTATAGCACCCGCTGCGCAAAAGCAGGTGCCTGTCATTATTTGGTCGCCTACTAATAATAGTATTGATAAAAACAGCCTTATGCTTGATAAGCCAGTATCACACGATTTTATTACCCCAACTTTACTTAAATTTTTCGGTATTACCACCGACGAGATGCTATCAAAACCTACTTTTTTCCAGTATACCCATTAAATTATTTTTTATCCGCCTCACGCTTTTTATAGAGTAGTAGCCATTATGTATAAAATACTTATTATTGAAGACAATCCCGATATCGTCGCCAACATTTACGCTTTTTTTGAGACTAAAGGCTTTGAGTTAGACAATGCTCATAATGGCATTAGTGGCTTAACGCTAGCTTCAAATAATCGTTATGACGTTATCTTACTAGATGTGATGTTGCCTGGCATGGATGGCACCAAATTGTGCAAGGCGCTTCGAGAGGAATTGCATAATAAAACACCTGTGCTCATGCTGACGGCACGTGATACGATTCTGGATAAAGTCACAGGTTTTGATAGTGGCGCTGATGATTATTTGGTCAAGCCTTTTTCGCTCGTCGAATTAGAATCCCGTATTAAAGCTTTGATTCGTCGGCATCAAGACGATCATTTTCAACATAATATTACCGTTGGCAAACTGTCTTTAAATACCGATGAGCACACGGTTACTCGTGAGGGTAAATCACTCAAGCTCACGCCAACAGGGTTTAAAATACTGAATACCCTGATGAGCGCCGCACCTCGAGTCGTCAATAAGAATGAGCTTGAGGAAAAATTATGGGGTGAAGATATACCTCACAGCGATGCTTTACGTACGCATATGCATAGTGTGCGCGCTCAAGTTGATAAACCGTTTATTGAGCCGATGATCATGACCATAGCGGGCGTTGGCTATCAGATTATCAACCCTGATAAAGTCTAAAATTTCACAATACGATTTACAGATTAGAGTCTATTATAAGCAGTCATATCTATATTTTTTCTTACGCTATCTATTGCCTTACACTAAATAAGCGTCTGCCATGTTCACTATAGACTCAATCGCCAATAAGTTTCGAATCTCCTATTTTGTATTCGCTTTATTGCTTTGCACGGCTTTCGTCAGCATTTTTATGTATGCTGAGATGCGAATTGAACAGGACTTAGTGAAAGGGCGACTTTTACAGCAGCTACAAATCAGTCAAGAAAAATGTGGTGAACAGGCTGTTTATACAGCAAATCCGGGTATTAAAATTTATCGTTATGATAGTGCGCCTGAGAATTTAAAAACAATAGCCAACGGAACCGTTCAAGAAATGCGAGTAACCGTAAATAATAAAGCGGGTAAAACTGAAACTAATCTGCATTTTTTTGCTTATCCACAAAATGAGCAAAACTATATTTTGACCTACTTAGAAGGGTCTGAAATGGCGATGGAGAATTATCCTGTTTTAGCAATCTTTGAGAATCTAGAAGATATATTTGCTGATGCACTAAAAATTGCGGTCCTTTTGAGCTTACTAATCGCTGCGCTATTCTCTTATTTATCCTCTAAGCAAATCATCAAGCCTTTATTAGATCTAAAAAAAGCGGTAGAGACCGATCATCAAAATTTAACCGAATTAACCCACCTACCCTCAGAAGTTGGGGTGTTAGCACGAGCGATTGATGAGAAAAATAATAACCTTGAGCAGTATCTAAAGCGTGAGCAATTATTCACAGGCGATGTCAGCCATGAATTGCGTACCCCTTTAACCATAATAATGGGCGCATCCGAGGTATTAGCCTCCCAATTAGCGCACGACAGCTATTTAAGCGAATTTACCAACCGTATCAACACGACTGCAAAGGAGACCACTGAGATTATCAGCGCCTTATTACTACTCTCTCGTGCCCCTGAAAAACTGGATGCCCCGCAAACCTCTATTAATAGTATTGCTATAAATGAGGCGCAGCGCTTAAACTATCTACTCAAATATAAGTCAGTCACTTGTACAATAATCGCTGAACAAGTGTATTTTACAAACGTGCGTCCTGAACTGCTAAAAATGGCGCTAGGTAACCTCATTAAAAATGCCTTTCAATACACAGATGATGGCGAAGTCATCATAACTATCGATAGTGACAAAATAGTCGTTACTGATACGGGTCTTGGTATTCCTGAGAGTATGATGCCGCTGCTGTATGAGCGCTTTGAGCGTTTAGAGCATAGCAAAACGGATGGCAAAACGGATGGCAAAACGGATGACAATTCGAGCACAGATAAGGCATTTAGTAATAAGGTTGAAGGGTCGGGCTTAGGACTTAGTATCGTGCAGCGTATTATGACGCATATGGATTGGGAATTAACCCATCAAGCCAATAAAACTGGGGGCAGCAGCTTTAGTATTTATTATCGTTAAGGCTATCGAACGATAAGCCCAATTATATAGCTTTAGTCAAAGCAGTAGCCGACACCTCAATAGCACAGGTGTTAGTTACTGCTTTTTGGTTTGTCCAGTATTTAGGTATTAAGCT
>NZ_PJAS01000046.1 GCF_002836735.1 Psychrobacter sp. 4Bb
GTTTTTCAGCTATATAATTTTCAAATCTGTTCTTTTGCTGATTACTCTACTAACTTATCTTCCACACTATTCAGCATCATCCAACAGTTTGTTAAGCTCGTCTACCATTGGGTCGTCAATGATGCTGCCTTCTACATAGCTGATTATTTCATCTACAGTCGTCAGATCCATTTCACGAATACCTAAACTGGCCAATTGCGCATTAATAGATTCTAAGCTGTCGTTATCTTCAGCGTCATCTAATAAATCCTCTTCAAACCTACCTCTGACAAACCAATACATTTTTTCTAGTACGGTTTCTTTTTTGGTCAAAGTAGAATAACCATCGCCATAAATAAATAGATTGAAATGATAAGGTATTTCTATATCATTGATGAAAAATGTACGTTGGCACTCTAATGTATAGGCTTGAATCTCTTCACTCTCAGCGCTTTCATCACTTTTGTTGTCTTCATCATATTCAATCGCCTCTTCTATCAACTCACCTAATATCTGATAGTTGCCGACTTTAATTTTGTGATTATAAATGATAGCGGAGTCTGCAATTGCATCGAAAATAATGGCACTGACATCTAAGGTGTGGTTATCGATATCATAAAATGCTTTTAACGCTGGCAAAAACTCGGTCAGCGTTTCTTCCGGCACTTGAATGAGAAACTGCTGCTCGTATATTTTAATCATATCTTCAGGAGCATAGGTATTAGCAGTATTGGTCTCGTTTCTACCTGTTGGCTGCAAAGGTAAAAAATTATACGGGTTATGTTTGGTCATTCAGAACTGCCTTTTTACTTAAGTTGAATTTATTAAATGTCTGTGTTGCTCAATCTCTAAGAGCCTTTGAACGTGCTACTATTTTTAATTACTATAAAACTTTAGGATTTATGGGCGTATTGTCTCTTATTCAGGCAATTTTAGATAGACAGTTATAAATATACAAGTTCAATCACTCTGGTTTATACAGACAGTTAGAATAATAAAGACTAAGAAAAGATACTAGCCAGCAGCGGCTCAATATCTTCTTCTCTTTTCTCTAGAGCTATTACATACTAATTATTAATTCACCTGTTGCCACCCTGACGTCGCATGATGTTCATCTTGATGTGCAAATAAAGGGTGAGCTTTGGCTTCCTGCAAACTTAGCACGGGGGTCACACAGACATCCGTTGTTGCAAATATACGTTGCCAATACTCAAGCGTTTGACTGGCAAATTTTTCCGCTATTGTATTGGTCGCAGCTTCACTCTCAGGTCTATTGGGCATAATACCAAGTTGCCAGTGTATTTCTTTAAGCGACGGTAGCTCCAATACCTGACATAGCCCTTGCCAAAATTTCAACTCCAAGGAACCAACCGCCATATGCCGCTTATCAGCGGTTTGGTACAATCGATAGCATGGTAATGCACCGCCTAAAAAGTCATGATGCGGCAGTAGAGTGTCGTTTAAGCCATTTCCTGAAAGGCTATTAATCAGTTTGCCTGTGACCTTTGGCATGACCATATGATTGTACAAACTGTGCGTCATGCTAATAGCAATGTGTCGTCCCCTGCCCGTACGCTGCGCGGCAAATACGGCAGCCAACAGTGCTATCACTGCTGTATCACTACCACCTGCCAAATCCGCAAACTGGATATTAGGCATAGCCTGCTCACCCTGCGCTGTTTTTAGCTGATCTAGTACACCGCTCATAGCCATAAAATTAATATCATGACCGGCTTTGTTGGCCCAGTCATGATTCACTTCAGAACCACCTGTTGAGTCAGCATCTTCTAAATAAGTACCTTCTTTTGTGTAATTGCCTGCTACGCCATAGCCAGTGATTGACACTATTACTAGCTTTGGATTGATGGCATGCAGGGTCTTAGAATCTAGCCCCATTTCTGCCAAGACACCTGGGCGAAAGCTATCCAGCATCACATCAGCTTCTTTAAGATGTGCTTTTATAGCTTCAATCGCTTTGGGATCATGAAAGTCATGCTTTTCGGTCTTCTTACCGTGGTTTAGAGCTACGAAGAGCTCACCAAATACCCGAGCAGGATCACCTTGTTTGGGCTCGATTTTAAGGACGTCAGCGCCCAAATCCGCAAGCAAACGCGTGGCAAAAGGCCCAGGTAGGTTACGAGTCAGATCTAACACTTGCAACCCTTTCAGACAGTCCGCCATTTGATCATGATTTGATACATGCGCATCAGTCATCAGAGAACGCCTCGCCATTAGCTACCATGTCTAGCAAAATTTGAGCAGGCTCAAAACGTTCGCCGTATTTTGCCGCCAGCTCGCGACTACGTTTGATGAATTCGTTCATGCCCATCGCATTGATAAACTGTAGAGTACCGCCATGCTGCGGTGCAAACCCCCAACCAAAGATAGACCCTATATTGGTATCGGCAACCGAGCGTACGACATTTTCTTCATAACACTTGGCAGATTCATTGGCTTGAATAAACATCAAGCGATCAACTAAATCTTGCTGTGAGGGTTGCTCTGACTTTGGTGGATATAAGTTAATAAGCTCAGGCCATAGATGTTTGTTACCGTCTCCTAGATAATCATAGAACCCTTTGCCATTTTTCTTGCCCTCGCGCCCATGCTCATTGACCAGCGTCTTTAGTATCTCGTAAGAAGGGCGCACAGTGACAGACTTGCCTTCGGCTGCCATATCCGCCTGCTGCTGCTCGCTGACATGTAATGCGAGACTCAATGACACTTCATCTTGCAATGCTAAGGGCGGCATAGGCATCCCTGTTTTCAGTCCAGCGACTTCGATACTACGCGGATGCACACCTTCACCCAGCATCGCGATACCCTCTGATACATAAGTACCAAATACTCGCGAGGTATAAAAGCCATGACTGTCATTGACGACGATAGGTATCTTGCCTATTTGGAGCACATAATCGAACGCTTTGGCGAGCGTTGCATCATCGGTTCGCTCACCTACTATAATCTCAACGAGCGGCATCTTATCTACTGGTGAGAAGAAATGCAGACCGATGAATTGTTGTGGACGAGTGCTGGCTTTTGCCAGTCCTGTAATAGGTAACGTTGAGGTATTAGACGCATAAATAGCCGTGCTTGGAATCACCGCCTCACTCTGCTGGGTACATTTGGCTTTGATTTCTCGGTTTTCAAATACCGCTTCGATGATGAGATCACAATCAGCCAAATCATCATAAGAAACAGTTGGTATAATACGTGTTAAGAGCGCTTGTTTTTTCTCTTCGGTAGCACGCTGTCGGCTGATGGCTTTATCCAAAATATTGGTAGAGTACGCTTTGCCTTTTTCAGCATTGGCAATATCTGTGTCCAATAAGACAACGTCTATACCTACTTTGGCAGTGACATAGGCAATGCCAGCGCCCATCATGCCAGCGCCCAAGATACCGACTTTTTTAGTGGTTATGCGTTCAAACTCTTGAGGGCGAGACTGACCTTTTTTGATATTGTTGAGCTGCGTCCATAAGGTGTTGATCATGTTTCTTGATTCAGGGGACAGCACACAAGCGGCAAAATAACGCGACTCAATCTCAAGCCCTGTATCGATATCTACCAAGCAACCCTCAAACACACAAGACATAATGTGAGTAATCGCTGGATAGTTGCCGTGTGACTTTTGGTTGGCCATGGCTGGGGCGACGGAGAATATAGGCACTATCTTTGGATGCTTGCTATCACCGCCAGGGATTTTAAAGCCTTTCTTATCCCATGGCTGCTGCACGCTTGGATTATTTTGAATCCAGTTTTTAGCCTGCTTCAGCATGTCTGCTTGATCGGTGGCTGTCGCATCAATGAGACCGATTTCTTTTGCCGCAGCGACACGTAATTCTTTGCCTTGCGTCATGAGCTCCAGTGCCATTTGAATACCGACCAATCGCGGCAAACGCTGCGTACCACCGCCGCCCGGCAGCAAGCCCAATTTGACTTCAGGTAGACCAAGCTTGGTCTTTGGCGTATCAATCGCAATGCGATAATGACAGGCAAGTGCCAATTCTAGACCGCCGCCCAGCGCCGTTCCTGTCATCGCAGCGACCACAGGCTTTCCTGAAGTTTCAAGCTTACGCAAACTTCCTTTGAGCGTTTCGGTCAATGCAAATGCTTGCTCGGCTGTCTTTATCTGGTTCAATTGATCAATATCTGCGCCAACCACAAAGGTTTCCTTGGCCGATGTGAGTATCAAGCCTATGGCTGTGTCATCATTGATAACGCTATCGACCATCGTGGCGAACGACTCCGTAAAACCGTCACCGATGACATTCATTTTGCGTTTGCTTTGTTCAATTGTAATGGTGACAATGCCATCGTTATCACGCTGGGCGGAGAAATTTTCTAGTGCGTTAATGGCTGTTACGCTATCTGCTGTCTGGTTAGCTACCTGGTTATTTGTCATCATTTTTATCCCTTAAATGATTCTTTATCTATTATTTTTTGTCTACTTGTTTTCATTTTATTTGAAAAAGAAGTTAAACACGCTCAATGATGGTCGCAATGCCCATGCCACCGCCCACGCATAGCGTGATCATGGCAGTTTTAAGATCACGGCGTTCTAGCTCATCGAGGACCGTCGTCATCAGCATCGCGCCCGTTGCGCCAAGCGGATGACCCATGGAGATTGCACCACCATTAACATTGACGATATCGAGCGAGAGTCCGAAATCATCAGCGGTATTCATCGGGACAGCAGCGAATGCTTCGTTAATCTCCCATAGGTCTATGTCAGAGGCCTGCATGCCCGCTTTATCAAGGGCTTTTTGGCAAGCTGGTGTTGGACCTGTCAGCATGATGGCAGGTTCTGAGCCAATGACTGATGCCATTGTAATTTTGGCGCGTGGTTTTAGACCTGCTTTTTGACCAGCAGCAGCACTACCAACCAAACAAATCGCTGCCCCATCAACAATGCCTGAAGAGTTGCCTGCATGATGCACGTGATTGACGGTTTCAATCGTGGTGTATCGGTCTAATATCACACTATCAAAGCCCATTTTACCTGGCATAATAAAAGAAGGTTTAAGACCCGCTAAGGTTTCGACATTGGTATTAGGACGGATGGTTTCGTCTTTATCCAATAGCATCATGCCGTTGATATCGGTGACAGGGACAACAGATTTGTCGTAATACCCGTTCTCCCAAGCCTGCGCCGCGCGGCGATGTGATTCGGTGGCAAAAGCATCGACATCGCTACGGCTAAAGCCTTTGAGCGTTGCAATGGTATCTGCGCCCACCCCTTGCGGTACGAAATGCGTCGCTTCATTGACGCGCGGATCCATGTACCAAGCACCGCCATCAGAGCCCATCGGCACACGGCTCATTGACTCAACACCGCCCGCCACCACCATGTCTTCCATACCTGACATGATTTTGGCAGCCGCAAGATTAATAGACTCTAGACCAGAGGCACAAAAACGAGACAAGGTAAGACCTGCCACACTTTGTGCCCAACCAGCATCAATGACGGCGATACGCGCAATATCAGAGCCTTGCTCGCCCACTGGGGTCACGCAGCCAAGCACCACATCATCGACCAAACTGGTATCCAAGTTGTGACGCTGCTGCATCTCCTTTAATAAGGTACGTGTCAGCCAAATTGGTGACGCCTGATACAAAGAGCCGTCCTTTTTTCCTTTGCCGCGTGGCGTGCGGATAGCATCATAAATGTAAGCAGTCTCAGTCATAAAAAATCCTTTTTTTATTTTTTAAATAAACAATAATTATTGTAATCTTATAATATAAGCGTTTACATAAAGCGTGATGCCAACTCTTTCATAATCTCATTGGTGCCGCCATAGATTTTTTGCACGCGCGCATCAGCATATAAGCGGGCGATAGGATACTCGGTCATATAGCCATAGCCACCAAACAGCTGCACGCATTCATCGATGACTTCGCACTGTTTTTCAGTGACCCAGTATTTGATCAATGAAGCATGCGGTACAGACAGTTTGCCATCTAACATCGCATCGACTGCCGCATCACACATGGTACTGGCAGCAAGATAATCGGCATAGCATTCAGCCATCTTAAAACGCGTGTTTTGAAACTTCCAAATAGGTTTGCCAAAGGCTTCACGGCCCTTTACATAATCTAGTGTTAGATTGATAGCCAGCTTCATCGAACCGACCCCTGATAGCGCAATGATGAGGCGCTCACGTGGCAACTCCTGCATCATCTGTATAAAGCCCATGCCTTCTACCGTGCCCAACAGGTTGGTTTGCGGTACACGGACATTGCTAAAGAAAAGCTCTGAGGTATCTTGAGAGGTCAGGCCAATCTTATCTAGGTTACGTCCACGCTCAAACCCTTCTACGTTGTCCGTTTCTACGATGATAAGTGAGACACCTTGCGCGCCTTTTTCACGGTCTGTTTTGCATGCTAATAAGATAAGATTGGCATGCTGACCATTGGTAATAAAGGTCTTAGAACCATTGATAATGTAATCATCACCGTCTTTTACTGCATAGGTTTTGATGTTTTGTAGGTCGGAGCCAGTGCCAGGCTCAGTCATGGCGATAGCGCCAATATATTCGCCCGTTGCCATTTTTGGTAGCCACGCTTGTTTTTGTGCTTCAGTACCATGGGCCAAAATATAAGGCGCGACAATACCTGAATGCACCATACCGCCAAATCCTGACTGATTGGCCTCAGTCTGTGCGTAGATGAGTGCGGCTTCGTGACCGAAATCGCCACCACCGCCGCCATACTCGCTTGGTATTGCCGCACACAAAAACCCCATCTCGCCCGCCTCTTCCCACGCAGCGCGATCGATCATGCCATTTTTGCGCCACTGCTCATCCTTTGGCTCCCAAGATTGAAACATTTTCAAGGCGCTGTCATACACCATCTGATGTTCTTCGGTCATCCAGTTTGGGGTGAATTTTTCGATACTCATGATGTCTATCCTTGACAATATTGTATGAATAACAGCTATATCTAAGTCCTTCTTAGAAGTTATGGTAATATATATTACCGTTATAGATATGCCATAAATTCTTTGTATTTATTAATATACGAGTCTTATACTAGGCTATGAAAAACCACTTCGCAATCCATTAAATAAAAATGGTAATTCAATTTACTCATTAATTTAATCACGTTAGATTATCGAGAAAATCACTTAACTGATAGGACGTATCAAATAACCAATACTTTAAGAAGCGATAAATATGAAAACCTTTAATCAGTCAGATAGCCCCACGCAAACGCGATCGCTAGCGCCCCTATCCGATATGCGGCCCGCAACTTTGGATAAAATTGAGCAAGCCGTTCGTAAAGTCTTTGCAGGATTTGATGCTAATGAGGTGACGATGGCGCAGATTGCAAAGTCTGCAAATGTTTCCTTGCAAACGCTCTACAAGTACTTCGGGGACAAGCAAACGCTGTTTTATACCATTATGGATATTGTGCTCGGCAGATTAGCCGCTCGCATCATGGATCATCTGCAAGGGATTGATAGCGTACAAGATCGTCTACGTAAGACGCTGTGGGTCTGCTTTGATTTTGTAGACTCGCATCCAGATGCGGTGATGGTGCTGTCTTCTGTGTCGGCCTCGCGTATACGTAATATCGCGATCTATGAAAACAAAGAGCTGATTGGCGCGTTTTTGGCCGTGTTAGAAGATGGTCAAAATCGTGGGGTGCTTAATGACACCGTTCCACTGCACATACTGTTCGATGTGTTTATGGGGTTTATCAGTCGCCTTGGTTTAATGCATACAATTCGCCAAACAGAAACACCGTTAAATACAGAGTTTGATGCGCTGTTTGTGATTTTATGGCGCGCCATCTCTAAACCTGAATCCTGAATCCTGAATCCTGAAATGAATTTTATAAAACTGACATTTAGTAGTGTTTGACTCTTAGAATAAAACATAACGTAAAAAACCAAAAAGCCCCACAATAAAGTGAGGCATTTTTATACTTATTTTTCAATCAATGTGATTATTTAATCAATGTAATTAACAGCTCGTACTGCTTATACACTCAAAAAAATTTAGATACTGCTAGATTTTGGCAATCCATACTCTGCATGGTCGACCACATGGTTGTTTTGCTCAATAGTCAGTCGATAGCCTTTGATAATACCGTCGTATGGCAAACTGCCCTCATACTGCTGATAATGCTCGCAGATACTTTCTTGAATCGCTGATTTACGTGTAGCATTATCTAGTTTGGCAAAACCACTAGGCAGATGTACTTGCGCAAAACGTGAAGCTGCGCCACGAGACATCCAGTTATCAGCACTCGTAAATGTAAAATCTACTTCCGCTCTTAAGCTATATATGGGTAGCGTATTAGAGTGATTCGCCAAGTCATATTTAAGTTGAGCAATATCTTCTGCGAATGGCTGATACGGTATCTCAAGTACGGCAAATAGTTTTGCCAAAAACTCATCAGCGGTAAAATGTTTGTCCATATAGCTACCATCAAGCCCAAGAAATTTGCTCGACAGTACATGGCGCAGGCGGTCATAGGCTGGAATAGTATGTTTAAGAGGATAACCCATTTGCTTGACGATATCTTGCGGGCGCAGCTCAAGCGACTCTATTTGATTGATAATATATTGCGCTAGAGAATGGCGTGGGTGATAACGACGGGTATATTTAGATGGGTTAACAATGTGACTCATGATATTGAACACCTTAGACTCCTGTTACTCCGACGAAAAAGTATGATATACGCCCAAATAGGCAAAAAATCAGGCACAAATGAGGTTGTCGGAGTACAGGCTCATGCGCTTTACCAGAGTTGTTTTATATCGTGCTGGAAGTTGCAAGGTTTGTCACGCCGCCATGAGACTATTGTCATGGTCGGAAACAACAAAACTGTTAAACCCACGATAGATCGTTCAACGATGATAGCACATCAGGTGACAAAAAATAAATACTGATATGTGTGACTGTTTGTGAATAGTAATTTTTCACATTAAGCACTCAATACTGGACCTTTCTGTATACTTTGTTCATGTGCTAACACGAGGCTCAACATCAAAACATTAATGTTGAAATATTAAAGAAAATGAATGATAATCTAACGATTGACATCAACAACTATTCGACCACAAACCTTACCATCCAACAACTCGCTGGCTATCGGAATGACTTCGCTTAAACCAATCTCTCTGGTGATTGCATCCAATTGCGTCATATCCAAACTTGTACTCAAACGCTGCCATGCTTCTACACGCTCATCATAAGGTCGCGTCACGCTATTAATACCAAGCAAACTGACACCGCGTAAAATAAATGGCGCAACAGTAGCAGGGAAATCCATGCCTTGAGCCAATCCACAAGTAGCGACTAAACCATCTTCACACGTGCTAGCACAAACGTTGGCCAGCGTATGACTACCAACAGAATCAATTGCGGCAGCCCATTTCTCTTTACCAAGTGCACGTCCCGGACTACTGAACTCCGCTCGATCAATGATCGTCGTTGCACCAAGGCTTTTTAAGTATTCAGCTTCCTCTAGGCGACCCGTAGACGCAGTGACAGAGTAGCCTTGGTTTGCCAAAAGTGCGATGGCAAAGCTACCAACACCGCCATTAGCACCCGTCACCAATACTTCGCCACGCTCTGGTGTCAGTCCATTACGCTCTAACGCGATCAAGCAAAGCATCGCAGTATATCCTGCCGTACCTATTGCCATTGCTTGACTTTCAGTCATCGATTCAGGGAGCGGGATAAGCCAGTCACCGTTTAATCGCGCTTTTTGTGACAGACCGCCCCAATACTTCTCACCCACACTCCAACCATTTAACAACACCTTGTCGCCTGCTTCGTAGCGAGGATGGCTGCTTGTTTCTACAGTTCCTGCTAAATCAATACCTGGAACCATGGGAAATGTGCGTACCACAGGGCTACGACCCGTGATAGCCAATCCATCTTTATAGTTGAGTGTGCTATATGCCACACGGACCGTGACATCCCCTTCTGGCAATTGCGCGTCCTGTATCTCAGTCAGATTAGACTGATAAACATCATCATTTTTTTCAATTAATATTGCTTTAAACATAGTAGCTCCTATTTAGACCAATCGTCTATAAATTAGTAAAAAATTTAGACCGGTCGTCTAAAAATATAAATAAAAAATTACTTCTGTATTCCTGCTACAAAACCTCGGAAAAAAGTATCTAATGGACTGACATCTTGCACCAACTTAGCACGCAAAACCGCACCTTCCCAACCAATCCAAAAAAAAGCAGCAAGCTCATCACAATCACTATTAGGATGTATTTGTCCCTGTTGTACTGCAACACGTAAACAAGCCGCTAAACGTTTTTGCCAATCAAGTAATATACCTTCTAACTCACAGCGAAAACTCTCAGGCAACACGACAATCTCTTGACCCAAGTTACCTACCAAACAGCCGCGTCGAAATTCATGCTTAATCATTCCTGACTTAGCATCTTCAACAAAGTCACTAATACGCTGCATGGGAGATACTTGCTCATTCAGAAAACAATGATCTAGCTTGCGAGCAAAATACAACGCGTACTGCCGCAACACTTCCTGTCCAAATGCTTCTTTGTTTTTGAAATAATTGTAGAAAGAGCCTTTAGGCACATTGATGCGTTTGAGTATGGCATCGATACCAGTAGTCGCAAAGCCTTGCTCTGTTAGTATCTCCATCCCAGATCTCAAAAGAGCTTCACGGGTATCCGTAAACTCTCTCTCAACATTGGGTGGACGCCCTCGACGGGCTTTTGGCTTAGTAATCGTCATGCACAAATATTATGACCGATCGTCTTTAATGTCAATCAATTGTTTTAAGCAGTTTATTTATCCATCAGTCGCGACAGTTTTTTGACTGCCCTTGCTATTAGTCTTCACCATGATATGTTGCCTCATCCATCCAAACGATGGGGTCTTCGCACAGATGAGTTAAGTGATACCAAATATCACTACTACGAGCGATACGGTGATGACCGTCTGCAAAGTAATCAACGTCCCAGCTATTAGGTAGATTTACCAAGGTTCGTCTAGCTACCGCCACATCCAAGCTTTCATCATCGACTTCTACCATAACTCGTACTATCTCGGTATTGGTCGTGGGAAAAGACAGCTTCATATCAGCCACGTCAGGGATACGGTCAACCAATACCTCACTTGGATAGATACAAGGCGCAATCAACAGCGCGCGCAAGTTATACTTATGCGCAAAATGATTGGCAAACCAGCCACCAAGCGAATGCCCTGCCAACACCACTCGAGGATACTGTGTCATTTTCTCGCGAATCAATGCATCATAAATCTCAAATATTTCTGCAAAACTCTCGCGGTAATTGACCGTTTGACAGTATTTTGGCTCACGCGTGATACAGGTATATTTGCTGGTCTCATTGCTAGAGTCGAGACCATGAAAAAACAGTAAAAACGTATCATTGTTTTCAATAGGAAACATCATAAGGTTCTTCTTTTTTAATTGTTATTTAGGTTTTTTCTTGATCATTTGGCTTATAAATTAAACTGGTTTTTGGGTGGCAACCTGCGCTTGGTACAAGCTTAAAAGCTCCTCACAAGCCTGTATTGAGATATTTTTTGCAAAACCTTCGTTAAACCAAAAATCATAAACCGCTTGGACAATGGCTTTCACCGCTTCTGCATTTTCTGGCTTTTGTTCTATTAGTTTCATCGCAATGTCTTGCGCTTGTATATCCGACTCGCTATAGGGCGCGCTCCAGCCGACGCCATAACGATAGAGCACATCATTGATTGCCAATATGAATATGGCATTGGACACCCCAAATGAACCGATAAGCCTCTCTAGCATTGCACAGCGCTCTTCGTAAATACTGACCTCTATCGGCATATCAGCTTGATCAAACAAACAGTCACAACTCACCATGTGCGAGGGCTTACTAAAATCATCCCATAGCAATGGATAAGTTCCTCGAATCCCGCCCTTTTCCACTACATTAAATTGCCAGATCGCATAATGAGTATCTGGCCCTTTATAAGGCACATGTACGAACCACTGCATCATCGCATCACTGTCATACATGATATGAGTACTACCAATCCGCACGCCCTGCTTAGGTAGTACATCCTGATACACGCTATTTATGTCATCACTATAGAGCGTGACTTTACGTAAGTTTTTATCACTGCTATCGCCTAGCTTCGCTCGTGCTTCATTTATATTTCGATAGGGTTTAAAGGGTGCTACCCATCTGAGCGGCTCATCGGTATTGTTCACGAAATAAATATCATCTTCATAATTGTCTACAGAAACTGTCTCTAGATAAAACAATGGCTGTTTTCGTATTCGGCCTTTCTCATCATTTGCTAGTACCGTTATACCAGATAACTTTGAGCCATCCGACCATTGCATATTATCTAACCGTTTTTGCTCAAACTGATACGTTAATGTCGTCATATTTATATCCTTATTGTTTTGATTTTGGTTGTTTCGCTGCAGCTTTTCGTTGTTGTTATATTCTGAATGCTGATTTCAAGCCAGCCGAGTCTATTCGCCATTGTTTAAATGACGTCATTATCTATAAAGTTACGTAAATTAATCGACTTGGTAAGGTAGTATTTTTTTAATTCCGATAGGCTTTTTAACCACAGTTTTTCGCTGTTACATTGCTAATATTTTTGCAACGCAAACGAGTTTTTTCTACTAAGTTTCTTGTTTATTAATAAATATAGTTTTTGAGTTTGTACAGGCGCAGAAGTTTAGGATAAAACGTAAATAACACTACTAGAAAGACTTCGCTAAGATAGCGTTTAAAAACTCAGTTAAAGAGTGAAGCGTTGCGCTCCGAGGGTTAACTGGTTTTTATCTCATGTCATTTTGCCTGACCTAATAACTATAATATAGGCTCACATAAAAATAAAGCCGTTTAAAACTTCTACGACAACTGGTGTCGCTTCTTTTTAAATGAATTGTAGTTTAGTCGTTAGCAAGGACCCCAACACAATAATTATCATTAGCGACAGTTTCATATTACTCAAGCATCTTCAATAAACGTCTAATTAACAATCCTTATCAAAAAACACCTTTCACGATCGACGTGGGCTTGCTATCTTGCCCCGCAAACCTTGTATTCTAATTGAGCCTGCCCCACTTTGACCTATCACACGTAGTATTCGCATCTGTATTGGACTTTATGACACATAACCTTGAGGCCAGCTCAAACGCTCGCCGAACTCAGTATTTTCAAGTATTTTTGATGGGCGTTAGTGCCTTTATAATGAACACCACAGAATTTGTCCCTGTGGCGCTGTTGAGCGACATTGCCCAAGACTTCTCCATTACGACGGCAGAGACTGGCTGGATGTTGACACTCTATGCTTGGATTGTCGCTGCGATGTCATTGCCACTAATGCTATTGACCAGTCGATTTGAGCGCAAACGCTTGCTCTTAGGGCTTTTTGCCGTATTTATTGCCAGTCACGTACTGTCTGTATTTGCGTGGAGCTTTGACGTGCTGCTCATTAGCCGAGTTGGAATTGCGTTATCTCATGCGATATTTTGGTCAATTACAGCTGCAATCGCGATACGCGTCGCACCTGAAGGCAAAAAAGCCATGGCGCTTAGCGTACTAGCAACGGGTACGTCATTAGCGATGGTATTGGGTGTGCCATTGGGTCGTTTGGTAGGACAATGGTTTGGCTGGCGTGCGACCTTTGGCGGTATTGGTGTCATCGCCTCAATTGTATTTATTCTACAAGCAAGGCTATTGCCCACGTTGCCTAGTATGTTTGAAGGGTCTTTTAGAAAGATTCCAGAACTCCTTAAAAACCCTTTATTGGTTTGTCTATACTTGCTTATTTTATTGGTCTTTACAGCGCACTATACGGCTTATTCTTATATAGAACCATTCATGCGCCAAGTCGGTAATATCAGTGAAAACGCTGCGACTTTTGTACTGTTACTATTCGGTGCAGCTGGAATTGTAGGCAGTGTTATTTTCAGTCGTTGGGGAGATCGGTTCAATACCAGATTGATGCTGATATCGACCATACTGATGCTCGTGTCTATGCTTGCGCTATTGCTAGTAGTGACCTCTGTATGGGCGCTCAGCTTTATCGCCTTACTGTGGGGCGCGGCGCTCATGCTACTGATTATCTCCATGCAGGCCAAAGTCATTATGGTCGATGTCAATGCGCAAGACATGCTGATGTCGATGTTCTCAGGTATTATTAATTTAGGAATTGGTACGGGTGCACTATTCGGTGGTTATGCCGTGACGCACATCTCACTATCTAGCGTAGGATACACAGGTGCTGCTATCGCAGTTGTGGCGTTACTCTTAATGCTATTTATGATAAAGCGCTTTCCTGAATTGAGTAAGCGACTTGGCTAAATAATAAGTCGATATTAAAGAATAGCCAAAAAATAGCATTCAGTAAGGAACCGTCAGAAAATAATAAGCAGAATGCCAGCCATATAAATGGGCTGGCATTTTCTTTATGTATGAATACAACAATGTGGCCTATGAATCATTACGAGGATTGCTTATATACTCATTGAACGAACGTTCAGGTGCAGTTATACTAATTTTATAGGGCATAAGTATGCTTAGGCTATAAGTATATTTAATAAAGGACTGATAGGGATTAAGCACAAAAGGATGAGTGTGAAATGGATACTATTCAAAACAAGGAAGTCATTACCTACGATCTAAATTTAGTGACGATATATATTGCGAATTTTCAACTTGTTGGAGATTCGTGATGCCCGGTAGAATACTTCGAAAAAGCAACATCGCTCCTCTTAAGCTAGGCAGGTTACATTATGCTTGGATCGTTGCTGCTACAGGCTCTGTAGCAATGTTCTGCGGACTTGGGTTAGGACGATTCGCATTTGGCATGTTACTGCCATCCATGTCATCTTCTCTAGGATTAAATTATACCCAAAGCGGTATATTGGGATTTACCAACCTAATAGGATATCTCGTTGCTGTGCTTCTAAGCCCGCTTATTCTACCTCGGTTGGGTACTCGAACGACTGCGACGGCAAGTCTCCTCCTCATTGCTGTCTCTATGCTCGGTATGGCTTTTACCACCAGTTTTCCAATACTCTGCGCACTCTATGTGCTGACTGGTATCGGTAGCGGCGGCGTGGTCTTACCAATGATGAGCGTCATGTCGCATTGGTTTTTTCCTTCGCACCGCGGGCTCGCTTTAGGATTAGTCATGGCGGGACCCGGCTTTGGTATCATTTTATCAGGCTTCGTCGTACCCAAACTCTTACCCTTCTCTACTCTATTGTCTTGGCAAACAGGTTGGCTAATTTTTGCCGTGATTAATATTGCGGTAGCTTGGCTTACCTTTACTTTGATTCGCAATCATCCAGACGATGTCAGCCAAAGCCCTTTTGGGCGCGCACCTACCTTACCTATTAAAAATAAGAAAAAGCTAGAACGTAGCAATATTAACCTACTTGTACATTTAGGTGTCATCTTTGCTATTTATGGCGCTACTTATATGGTTTACGTCACCTTTATCGTCACCAGTATGGTTGGCTCGTATCAACTGAGTGAAGCGACTGCTGGTGGTGTTTGGGCATGGATTGGGCTGCTTAGCATGTTCTCAGGTATGTTGTTTGGCTGGATTTCTGACCATATTGGTAGACGCCTTGGTCTAGCATTGGCTTTTTTCTTCCTTGCCATCGCTTATCTGTTGGTCGGACTGACTGATTGGAGTTTGGGGCTGTATTTGTCAATTATTCTGTTTGGTTTAGTGGTGTGGAGTGTACCTGTCATTATGGCTGCCTCGGCGGGCGACTATTTCGGTCCTGCAGCGGCGGCAAGTGCACTTGCAGCGCTGACTTTTGCCTTTTCAGGAGGACAAGCTCTCGGACCAGTGGCAGCAGGTTATCTTGCAGAAATCACTGGGGACTTTAGTATCAGTTATATGATATCTGGTATCGCAGCTTTTGTAGCGCTTGGACTTACCTTGTTATTGCGTCCACAAAAACAAGCTTAATTTCAGTCTCTATAATATTGATACTGCTAGCTATACTTACTCTTGCCACCAGTGACGTCTGTATGCGCATTTGGCCTGATTATCTTACTATGGAGTGCTGCTTTGATACTATTCATGAGCAAGCAGTTGTTTAGACTAAATAAGCAATATCGATAGATAATTCTTATACTTTTCAACAAAGACAACTAAATAAAAATCAGGTGCTTACAGCGTAATTACATAGAAGGAAACAAAATATTATGTGAGCGAGACATTATGATTTTTTAATACTTGCTCCCCCTTTTTTATGCTCTAAAAACTTACTTAAATCAGGCAATATTCTTGCAACTTTGCAATCAAAACGATTGCTAGCTTTCTAAAAAGTGGTTACACTCGGTTGACAAACTATTACATTGATGACAAGGAAGTCGCTATGCCTCGTAATACCTCACGTTCTAAAATTAGCCATACCACTCTTAAAACTTTTACTAAAAGCATGCTGGCTATCAGCCTATCTATCGCTGGTATTACTCACGCAAATGCTTATGACAGTGTCACCTTTTTTGGTGATAGCCTGACCGATGGGGGCTATTTTAGTCAAGTTGTACCAGGTCCTGCTCAGTTTACTACTAACCCTGACAACACATGGGCGACCTCATTCGCTGAGCAGCTAGGTACCACGGCTGTTCCCGTTGTATTCGGTAGTCCTCAAATTGGTAATAACTACGCTATCGGTGGTGCAAGAGCAGGCGAAGAAGCGGTCTTCCCTGGCGGTATTCCTATTGCTTCTGCCAATAGCCAAGTTAATAATTATATTGATAATAATCAAGTAGATCCTAATGGACTTTATGTCGTGTGGGCAGGTGCAAATGACTTGCTTGCGGCGGCTGAAAATCCTGCTAATGCCCAAGCTACGATACTTGGCGCGGTAGCGAGCCAGGCCGAAACAATTAATACATTGAAAGATAATGGCGCAAACTACATTTTAGTACCTAATATTCCTGATATCGGTCTGACGCCTAGATTTGTCCCAGACCCTAACCTAGAAGGTCAAGATCTTGTAGAGGCTTTGGCAGCGCAAAGAGCAGCAAATGGTGCCGCCAGTTTATATAATCAATTTATGCTTAGTGGCGTAACAAATACTGGTGCTAATATCATACCGCTAGATATGTTTAGCTTGACTCAAGAGATTATTGCATCGCCTGCTCAGTATGGTTTCAC
>NZ_PJAS01000072.1 GCF_002836735.1 Psychrobacter sp. 4Bb
AAAGAGAGGCCAGATATATTTAAGTATCTGGCCTCTCTTTTTACATATAAAATTAAGGTTCAAGCTATTCTTATTGAAGGCAAAATAGAATGATAATTACATTTGCCAATCAAACGGCATTTGGTGATGACCACGTAGCGCCATCATCAATGTCTGCTGCATTTGCGCCAACACTTCTTTAGTATATGGCACAGCTGGCACACCCCATACTGGGTTTGGCCACTGCATGTCATTTTGATAACGGACAATATGATGGAAATGAAGCTGTGGCACTTGGTTACCAAGAGCGGCTACATTCATTTTATCAGCTTGAAAGGTTTTGGCTAACTGGCTCGATAACCAGCTGGACTCTCGTAAGAACTGTGTTTGATCTGCCTCAGACAGCTCATATAACTCTTTGATACCGGAGACACGTGGCACTAATATAAGCCAAGGAAATTGGCAGTCATTGATTAAACGACAAGTGGATAATGGAAAATCCCCCACTAAAAAACTATCAGCAGCAAGTTTATGATGAAGTTGGAACATAATGACGGTTCTCTTGTTGTTTAATGCAAATAAAATACAGAAAGTTAAAAAGTTAGTTTGGCTATTTTATCAGTTATCGGGTTGATAAAATAGCATCATAATTTATTGCCTTAGTATGACTACCTAGCCTACTGATATCTAGCCATGTACTAAGCAGGCTCTGTCACCATGTGCTCGCTAAAATAGCGCAGCAGCTCTTGTATGACCGTCACACGCTGTTGCGGTGTGGCCAGTTTATCGCTATTTTGATAACGGATACCAGATGCGCCATTCATACGATAATGCTGACCATTTGATTGGATCAACTTGATAATCGCTAACGCATCAACTGGAGTATCTGGCGCAAACTCCAACGTCATACTACTACTGTTGGCATCAATTTTGTTGATCTTAAGCGGCTCTGCTTGTAAACGTAATGCATGAATGGCGAATAATTGCTTGGTTTGATCTGGCAGTGCCCCAAAGCGGTCTATCATTTCAGTGCGAATATCCGTCAATGCTTCTTTATCATCGGTATTACTAATACGCTTGTAGAACAATAAGCGCTGATGCACGTCATGTAGATACTCCTCTGGAATGAGGGCAGAGCTATGTAGATTGATTTCACTGGTCAGCGACAATGGTGTATTTAAATCAGGCTCTTTGCCAGCTTTGATGGCTTTAGTCGCACGCTCAAGCATATCCATATATAAGCTAAAACCAATCGCCTGCATATTGCCACTTTGCTGCTTACCTAATATCTCCCCTGCACCGCGAATCTCTAAATCCTCACTTGCCAGCATAAAGCCTGCACCTAAAGTATTAGCACGCTCGATCGCATGCAAACGGCGCTTGGCATCACCTTTAAGACCTTTCAAAGAAGGCACTAGTAAGTAACAATACGCTTGATGATGACTACGTCCTACTCGGCCACGCAGCTGATGTAATTGCGCAAGTCCAAACTTATCTGCACGCTCAATGATAATCGTATTAGCATTGGGCACATCAATACCCGTCTCGATAATGGTAGAGCAAACCAATACGTTGAATTTTTTATGATAGAACTGTTGCATGATTTGCTCAAGCTGACGCTCTTGCATTTGCCCATGAGCTACTCCTACTCGTGCTTCTGGCACTAGGTCACGAATGGTCTCTGCCATACGCTCAATACTAGCAACATCATTATGTAGTAGATAGACCTGCCCACCACGCAGAAGCTCACGCAATATGGCTTCTTTCATCAATGCTTCTGTTTTTTGCATTACAAAAGTTTTGATGGCAAGACGACGGGCAGGCGGTGTGGCGATAATCGACATATCGCGCATACCTGAGAGCGCCATATTAAGCGTTCTAGGGATCGGAGTCGCAGTCATAGACATGCTGTCGACATCAGTCTGGATGGCCTTGATACGCTCCTTATGACGCACTCCAAAGCGATGCTCTTCATCAACAATCATCAATCCAAGGTTGGCAAACTTCACATCTGGTTGTAGCAGTTTATGGGTACCAATGACGATGTCCACTTTGCCAGCAGCCAAATCAGCCAATACCATTTCTTGATGTTTTTTGCCACCAAAGCGCGATAAGCTCTCTATACGGACTGGCCAATCTGCAAAACGATCGCGGAAGTTGTCTTCATGCTGACCGGCAAGCAATGTGGTAGGCACCAGCACGGCAACCTGATAGCCAGCACTAACCGCAATAAAGGCGGCTCGCATTGCGACTTCTGTTTTACCAAAACCAACGTCGCCACAAATAAGACGATCCATCGGTTGGTTTTGTCTCATATCTTCCATTACGGCATGAATGGCATTGGCTTGGTCGGCGGTTTCTTCAAAGGCAAACTGACTGGCAAATAGCTCATACTGTGATGGGTCTATCTTAAAATGAATGCCAACTTTGGCTTCACGTCTTGCCTGCATATTGAGCAATTCAGCAGCGACGTCATGAATTTGCTCTAATGCTTTTTGCTTGGCTCGATCCCATTTGCCGCTACCAATCTTATGTAGCGGTGCTAACGCTGGATCACCGCCACTATAGCGACTAATCATTTGCAAATTGGCAACTGGCACATAGATACTAGCGTCATCAGAATATTTTAAATGGATAAACTCTTGCTCACCATCGCCCACATCTAAGGTAATCAAGCCATTATAACGACCGATACCATGCTCAATATGCACCACTGGACTACCATCTGTTATTTCAGTGACGCTCTTAACCAAGAATTCTTCTGATACCCCGCTTTGGCGACGACGGCGTGTCTGTAAAACTTGACGACCAAACAGCTGCGTCTCACTAATCAACACCAAGCGCTCAGGCACATAGACACCGCGCTCAATTGGCGCTACGGTCAGACCGACATGTGGTAGATGACTGTTATTAATAGCGCTGGTTTTATCTGCAGCTAGAAAGGCTTCAAAGCTATCGTACGCCTTGATATCAATCTTGCCTTTGAACAGTTCAATGAGAATCTCGCGACGGCCTGCAGTCTCTGCAACGATTAATACGGGTGTTGAAGTCTTTGATTGCGTATCCAAGAAGTCGAGCAATTCGGATAATGGTTCAGACTTTTGATGATTGACTGCTAACTGTGGCGGCTCTTGAGCACTTAATGTCACTAGTCCTTGTTGTTTAGTCACACTCGATGGCAATGGCATTTGTGAGGCATCTATACTTTCTGGCACTACCACATCATTCATCGTAGCCAGTTCATCACGAGCACTTAATATTACTCTTGGGTACTGGTTTAGCTGTTCGTTAAGCGCGTTAGATAATAGATACAGCATTGCTGGCTCTACGATAGGCTTATCAATATCATGGCGACGCTCTTCGTAACGGCGCTGAATTTGCGACCAATAATCGGCTTGTTTTTCATTGATTAATTCATCGGTGATAAACAATGCATCGCTTGGTAAATAGGAAAATAGGCTACTCTCTGCCTCCCAGTCTTTTAAGTTAAAAAATAGCGGCTGATAATACTCTAATCCGCTACTTGCAATCCCTGCCATCACGTCTTTGTGCAGCTCAGACTTGCGGCTACTGGTATTAGGGAACATGGCAGCAAAGTTCGTGCGGAACGTCTCACGCCCTTCATCAAGCGGAAACTCTTTGGCGGGCAAGATTTGAAATTGGTCGATAGGTTTAGAGATATCTGGCATCTTATGCAGTAGTGACAATGACTCTTTTGCCATACTGGTATCGTTACCCGTTAACATCGCTTTAAGATCGTCAGGGGTCAATGTACGCTGCGTCTGAGGATGAAAAAAGCGAATCGTTTCGATTTCATCATCGAACAAGTCTAAACGTAGCGGAAAAGGCTGACCCATGGCAAAAATATCAATAATACTGCCACGTACTGCAAACTCACCTGGTTCAAAGACATTTTCAACCGCGCGGTAACCTGCTTTTGCCAACAGCCCACGTTGGGTATTGATATCAAATCGATCGCCGACACTCAAATCAAAATGCTGTCCAATCAACCAGCTTGGCGGTGCGACGCGATGCATGAGGGCTTGTATCGAAATAAGCAGCACGCCCGTTTTTGGCATATCCGTCAATAGATTGATACGCTCACTGACGATGTCTTGATGCGGAGATAGCTCATCATAAGTCAGTGTCTCCCAGTCAGGGAACACATAAGCATCGACTCCGCAAAATGCCAGCTCAGTCTCTATTTGATTGAGTTGGTTTTGGTCACGTGCTACCACAACTTTTAGGCGCTCGGCAACATTCCACATAGGTGTTTGCAGCAAGCTTGCCAACCATAAACTGCTGACCGCCCCATGGACAGGCGCTAGCCAACGCCGCTCGGCATTTTGGATAGGAAACAACTGCTGGTTAATAGGGTCAAACGCGTCAGTCAGAGCAGTAATAGGCATAAAGAGTAGAATCAAAGTTAAGGAGTCAGAAAGCTATTATACGAATATTTGAGCAATTACCAAAACTTATGCCGTAACGGTTTGTCACTTAAGAGTTTACTCATTAATGATTAAGGGTTAACAACGATTATTGCGCTTTAACTGTCGTTACATAACAAAAAACCCCAACTTATCAGCTGAGGTTTTCGTTTTTACTAATCAAGCCAAGCCTAAAACTTCAGCTGATAAGTGGTTTATCGCTAGCGATGATGCCATTGTTATCAGCATAAACAAACATACCCGAGTTCAACGTTAAGTCACCAAAGCTGATTTCGATATCCGTTTGACCTTCATCACGGCGGGTTGATTTGCGCGGGATACAACCAAGCGCCATCACACCAAGATCCATCTCTGCCATGTCATCAACATCGCGGACACAGCCATATATAATAACCCCAGCCCAACCATTATCGATAGCTGATTGTGCAATCATATCGCCTAGTAATGCACAGCGCATAGAGCCGCCACCATCAACGACCAACACCTTGCCATTGCCTTCTTTATCTTTGCCATCGCTATTCAATAATGATTTAACACGGCTATTGTCTTCAAAGCACTTAACCGTCACTATTTCACCGCAGAATTTGTCTTTCGCACCAAACTGACGGAATGACTTACCTTCGATATTTGGCAAGCATACTTGCGACTCAGGATTGGCATCCAATAGATCACAAGTGACAAAATTCCCTCTATCCATTTGTATCGATTCTGACATTGCTCCTGCTCCTTGTTTTAGTGATTCAACTGACTGTTATTGAAATACTTATTGATGCTTTGATAATAGTTACTATATTTTTACTCTTGTATTCTTGTTCTAATGCAATCTTGTTCTGACGCAATTAAAAATCGATATCTATAGATTTCCGGTTTTGAGACTGAATCTGTCACTAGAAAAAATGTACTTTATTTTTTGACCCGGGTCATCGCTAGCATCTGCTTATTTTCGATAATGTCGATATGCTTAATTTGAGGTTCAGTACGATATTTACTACGATGGTAGATATCATGAGCACTCATCGCCATGGCACTGGCAACGCGTTTAGCAGAAATAGGATGTAACGATAGCGACTCTGACACGAGCGGCGAGATAAGTTTAAATGCTTTTTGACCAATACTCTCAAGTGGACGACCTTTATGCTTACCAAGCAATAATGACGGACGGAAGACGACCAATTGACCAAACTCCAATGCCATAACAGCCTGCTCTGTCTCAGCCTTGACTCGATTGTACAAAAAACGACTATCAATATCCGCATTCATTGAGGAGAGTAAAAAGAAATTCTCTACCCCCTTATCACGACACAGCTTGGCAAAGTTTACGTTATAGTCTCGATCTACCTTGCGAAAAGCCTCATCACTACCAGCCTGCTTTTTTGTCGTACCCAAACAACTAAAAGCATCCGTGGTTCGATCGGCACCGACACTTGCAAACACTTCAGAGAGATTATCAAAATCATTGATTTGATAAAAACGCATGCTGGCATTAATGTAGCGTGGCGGACGACGAGCAATCACAATCAATGTGTCATAAAGCTCACTCAGTTGCTTTACCAAATGCTGCCCTACTAACCCCGTTGCGCCAATCACAATTGCTTTTCGCTGCATACCCTATCCACTTATATAACATTAGATGAACTATATTGATGAGAAAATACCTATATCAAGGCCTATCGTTAGAATATCATACCTAAATTCCTCAATAACTGACGCTATTATATAGGATATATTGTAAGAGATTTTATCAACCCTCTACGTCTATCAGCGCTTACTATTGATTTAGTTACTAGAATGACCCAAATTCGATGATATTACGTAACTTCTTTGAGCATTAATCATCAAATATATTGTCCTTAGTTCAATAATTTGCTAAGATAATCGGCTTTACACGTCAACGCTGTTTAATTATTCCAAACAGCTCTGACGCTTACGATGATCTATTCATATTAGATACTTTAATATCAGACATCGACATCATATTTGACGAGACGGCTGCTCGTCACCGATGATTGTTAAACCCATTATTGCAATCAACATTCATATTTTTATCTATCTTTATCAAGGAGATACGCGTGGCTAATACTGCACAAGCTCGTAAACGCGCCCGTCAAAACACCAAACGTCGTCAGAACTCTGCGTCACAACGCTCTATGGTTCGTACTTACTTAAAACGTGTTGATGCGGCTATCGCAGCTAAAGATTATGACGCGGCTACCGAAGCTTACAAAAAAGCGGTACCAGTTCTTGATCGTATGGCTGACAAAGGTATTATTCATAAGAATAAAGCTGCTCGTCGTAAGAGCCGCCTAAACAAAACAATCAAAGGCCTACAAGCTTAAGATTTGTATTGATTAGACCGCATTTCGCTTTTATAGCGTAATGACTAAAACCTTGTCACTGGTTCTAATACCGTGGCAAGGTTTTTTTATGTCTACTAGAATATATTAAATGAATTGCTTCCCTATCAACTCATTTCAATTTTCGATTAAGAACAAAGCATCAATTCCACTGTACTTCTGGCGGCAATAGCAACTTGCTAGGATGATAGCCAGCTGCACGGTAACCGTCTAATAATGAACTAATCGGCCGAGTATATACCTGACCCCGCCAAATAAAATGCGCGCTCGCTTGATCAAATGGCTTATCATCAAACCATAAGAACACGCCTTCCATCATCTTTGGCCAATCATTCCAATCAATCTCTACCACATCGAACATAACTGCTAAGAACGCAGATAGCAACGTATCATGACTCACAGCAAGCATCAGATGGCCATGCTGCGGCTGATTCTGGTAAAAAAGCGACAGAATATCCAAACCGCCTTGATAGGTGTTTTTAGTCCCTTCGAGATTGCCTTGCAAAAAACGATTAATAAAGTTCAGGACGCCAATTTCTTTGAACACAGGATTGGCTATTTCAGGCTCAGTGACGAGACTGCCAGGCTCAACCAACAATGATTGATGCGTAATGTTACGCCGTAGTCCTGCCCCCTCTTGCATCAGCTGCGCGGTATCGATACAACGCCCAATCGGGCTAGAAATACTATCGACGTCGAGCGAATATGGTAGATGACCTGATAACCACCGACCCCAAGACTTTGCCAGTATGCGACCTTTGGGAGTCAACGGCAACTGATAGCTAGCAAAACCATTACCGTCAGAACGCTCGCGTAAAGAGTGCCTAGTAAATAAAATCAGTCGCTTGTTTTCAGGCAATAGGCTGACAGAGGAAATCATACTATCTGGTAGGTGCGAAGGTGCAGGCGCGCTTGGGGTGTGACTCGCAAGCTTGTCAGCAGATATTTTGGACAGGGTGTTATTTAGATATTTACTCATGACAGCAAGCCTAGCAGATTTCTTATCAGGAATGAACCACAGACAAATCTAGTTGCAATATATCTTATAAATACTATGTACTCTTTCAGAAAAACGCTTTATTCAAAAGAGTCTATACCTAAAATAAATGGAGGTTTGCCCGTTATTTACACACGGTCCTAGCCAATATCAATAACTTTGTCCCATGCAAACTCTAATGCCGTACTACTGACCTCATTAGGATAGGCTCGTGGATTGACAATCACTCGCGTATTACCAATTTTATAATCAAATGCTTCATGAGTATGTCCGTGTACCCATAGCATCGGTGCCCAGTCTTCGTGCATCCATCCTGACAAGTCACTAACGAAAGCCGCATTACTCGGTAGATTGGCATATTTTTCAGACACCGATAATGCACTGACGCTATGATGACTCATGACTACTGTTTTTTTACCTAGTTCATGAGATTCGATCAATGCTTGCTGTAGCCACTGACGATGCTTGGCATGAATTTGAATAGATACTTCAGGTGAAAACAATCCATTGTCTGCATAGATTTGCTTGTAATCACGCATGAAATGACGAGCAGCGGCCATGGTGTCTTCATTAGCATGATACTGATAGTCTGTCCAAAGCGTACAACCTAAAAGGCGTATATCACCGATATCGATATGCTGACATTGTAAGACGCGAACGCCTTTTTTAGACACAGTATCATAGTTATCCCAAGTTGCCAGTTTATGGTCAAAGCTCAATACGTCTTCATCAAAGTATTCATGATTACCAGCGATAGTAATCAGGGGAACTTCTAAGCGCGCCGCTTGTTCTTGCAACCACGGCATACCTTTGTCGCTATTAGCAGTATCTCCTGCTACCAATACTAGATCTGCATCAGTTTTAGGAATATGTCCAACGGGGTGCGATTGACGTGCATAACTATCAATATGTAAGTCACTCAATATCTGTAATTTCATATTATTCAACATCATTTAGTGGCGTTATTATTAAAAATCTAATTAGCGATAAACGCTCATAGCAGTACTACTAATATTTAGCTACATGAGCGTTTTTAATATAGTTATTATATTTTGGAGATACTGTAAGAATAAATTTAAGTAGTGTAGCAGCTTTTTCTTTGCCATCAAAAAGTAAAAAGACAGCCATTTAGGCTGTCTCTTTTTCTTAACGTCTATTCAAACTTAAATACTTTGAAGTATTGTCTGTAGTTTAGCAGCAGGATCTGAAGCTTGAGTGATCGAACGACCAATGACTAAATAATCAGAACCGTCTATTAGCGCCTGACTTGGTGTACAGATACGTTTTTGATCATCTGCATTGTCTTCAGCTAAGCGAATACCAGGCGTTACCAGTTTGAAGTCTTGACCACATAATGCTTTGAGTGCCTTTGCTTCTTGAGCCGAGCAAACTACCCCATCAAGACCAGCTTGCTTGGTCAATTGTGCTAATCGGCTTACTTGGGTATCTAAGCTATCAGTGATGCCTGTTTGCATCAACGCTTCACTATCCATAGAGGTCAATACGGTAACTGCGATGAGCAAGGTATCAAGATCTCTATCTAGCAAACGCTGTTTTGCCAACGACATGGCCTCTAACCCTGCGCTAGCATGGACATTCACCATCCATACACCAAGCTCAGCGGCCGCTAACACTGCTTGAGCAGTGGTATTCGGAATGTCATGAAATTTTAAGTCTAAGAACACTTCAAAATCACGTTGATGCAGTGCCTTGATGATATCAGGGCCACAACGCGTAAACAGCTCTTTACCGACTTTTAATCGGCATTGAGATGGATCTAACTGGTCAGCTAACGCTAGAGACGCCTCTACCGTCATATTGTCTAGAGCGACGACAACTGGAGAGTTAATTACATTATTCATGGTTTTACCATATATTTTGAAGTTATCAAAGTATTGTATTTGAGGTCAGTACTGCGATCGTTAAGCTATCACCTAGCAGATCACCTAACAACTTAATCTCGTCTACGCTTAGACAGAGTAGAGCCTTCAGTTAGGCTAGTTGCGTCACTACTTTGTACATTGGCAGCAGAAGCACCATAAACAGCTTCATCTACTGTTGGCGCGCTTGCTTGACGATCGATGACTGTATTAGCTTGAGTCAATTGCTCTTGCAGGTTTGCATTTGCTTTTTGCAGGCGTGAGATTTCCCACTTATTCTGTAGTACACGAAAGATAAGCAATGCCAGTAAAATACCAATAACAATACCTAGCATCAAACACAAAATAAGTAGCAACCCTAGGTTCATCGTAGGTGCTTGCGAAAACAGTAGGTTGACTCCGACCTCAGTATTATTTGCCAATACCAAACCAAGTGAATAGGCAAAGCTCAAGAATAGCAATACAAATAGTAAAAAGCGCATGAGACAGTTACCTCAGTTTGGAATGATAAATTTTGACGGTTAGATAGCCAGTGCTGGTTTAATTAACCGTTTGCTACCGTATCGTTTACTGCTTCGCGTAAGGCCTTGCCTGGCTTAAAATGTGGAATCGCTTTAGCCGGTACAGGTACGCTTTCACCTGTCTTAGGATTGCGTCCCATACGGGCACGGCGATGATGTAGACAAAAACTACCGAATCCGCGAACTTCGACTCGGCCATCATTGGCTAAAGTATGGGTCATCAAGTTTAAGATTTCACGCACTGCGTCATCAACCACGGTGTCTGCCATGTTGTCACAGTTTGCACTCAAATTACTAATAAATTCGGATTTGTTAATCGCTTGCTGCATTATTACGCTTGCCTTGTTGATTGATGGATAAGCTGATGATAAGTCAACGCTTCATAGTACGTAAATGCGTTTAGATAATTGAACTATAAAGACTGAATCTTTGAAACCTAGGATTCAGAATCACATTGTGACTACAAAAAGCTTATAACTATCATCTCGTTACTCAATGGTGCAAATGATAGCGGATATTAGCGTAAATGGGAATAAGAGTTTGCCCATTTGGCTAAAAACCTCTATTACTAACTGTGTTAATAAAATCTAATCATAAAAAAAAAGCGACCGAAGTCGCTTTTTTTATATTACTTTTATATCAATAGTTTGCAGCTTACTGCATTTGCTCTTTGATCAAATCACCAATAGTTTTTGGCTGTGCATCAGAACCTGGAGCAGCAGTAGTGTTCGTGCTACCAAGATCTTTAATCGCTTGACGCTCTTCAGCTTCGTCTTTCGCTTTGATAGACAAGTTGATGTTGCGTGTTTTACGATCAACACTGATGATTTTCGCTTCAACGTCATCACCAACAGTCAGATGCTTAGTTGCATCTTCAACGCGGTCACGTTGGATTTCAGAAGCACGTAGATAAGCTTCAACTTCGTCAGCAAGTTCGATAGTAGCGCCTTTAGCGTCTACTTCTTTTACTTTACCATTAACGATAGCACCACGGTCATTGTTGACTAGGTATTCGTTGAATGGATCAGAGCTTAACTGCTTCACGCCTAGGCTGATACGGTTAGCTTCTGCATCTACAGACAATACCATTGCTTCAACGGTGTCGCCTTTGTTGTAGTTACGAATAGCATCTTCGCCAGTTTCGTTCCAAGAGATATCAGATAGATGAACAAGACCATCAATACCACCGTCTAGACCGATAAAGATACCGAAGTCAGTGATTGATTTGATAGTACCAGTGATTTTATCACCGCGCTCATGTTTCTTATCAAACTCATCCCATGGGTTAGCTAGAGTTTGTTTGATACCTAGGCTGATACGACGACGTTCTTCATCGATATCAAGAATCATTACTTCAACTTCATCGCCCACTTGAACCACTTTAGATGGGTGGATGTTTTTGTTGGTATGATCCATTTCTGATACGTGTACTAGACCTTCAATACCTTCAGAAATCTCAGCGAAACAACCATAGTCAGTCAAGTTGGTTACGCGAGCTTTTACAACACTACCTACTGGGTAAGTGCCGCCAACGTTATCCCAAGGATCAGTACCAAGTTGTTTTAGACCTAGGCTAACGCGGTTGCGTTCACGGTCAAACTTCAATACTTTAACTTTTAGGTCTTGGCCAACTTCAACAACTTCAGATGGGTGCTTGATACGGCGCCATGCCATGTCAGTGATGTGCAATAGACCATCGATACCACCTAGATCAACGAACGCGCCGTAATCAGTAAGGTTCTTAACGATACCTTCGATCTCGATGCCTTCTTCAAGCTTGTTCAATAGCTCTTCGCGCTCAGCTGAGTTTTCAGCTTCCATAACTGCACGACGGCTAACAACAACGTTGTTGCGTTTCTGGTCAAGTTTGATGACTTTGAATTCTAGCTCTTTGCCTTCAAGATGCGTTGTATCACGGATAGGACGTACATCTACCAATGAACCTGGTAAGAACGCGCGTACTGAACCGATATCTACAGTGAAACCGCCTTTAACTTTGCTTGAGATAATACCTTTAACGATTTCATCGTTATCAGCGATTTTTTCAAGGAAGTTCCAAGTTTCAACACGTTTAGCTTTCTCACGTGACAGCAAGGTTTGACCCATGCCGTTATCAACCGCTTCAACTACGACATCAACGCTATCGCCAACTTCAACTTCAAGTTCGCCTTCTTCGCTTAAAAACTCTTCACGAGCGACGATACCTTCAGATTTAAGACCAGTATCTACTGTGATCCAATCGCTATCGATGGCCACAACAGCACCTGTAATAACCGAGCCACGCTCGATATCTAGGCCCTGCTCTTCAATGCTCGCTTCAAATAGTTCAGCAAATGATTCCATTATGTCTACCTTTGTATAGCCGTATCCTGTCCAGCACAGTACGGATCAAATTTATGATTGTATAGAACGAAATACTGGTTTTATATCCCATACAATCATATAAAAAAACGTTTGTTGATAGTGAGCTCATCGTAATTAAAACTGACTAACAACAACTGTCTTATATCGACTGCAATACCCTAAACAAAATAGGTTTTTCTTACCGCTTTAATAAAATTTAACTTAACCGTATTATTTTATACTAAAACAATGATTAATAGGAAACTTTTTAGTACTTAATATGTTGTTTTTACTAGCTATTAAATGACTAGCTAGTAAAAAACATACCTTTATCTTGGCAATGCTTTTTGACCTGCTCATATACTGCATCAGCATTCAATGCTGAGCTATCAAGTAATAATGCATCTGCCGCAGGCTTCGATGGCGCTGTACTGCGATTTTCATCACGATCATCACGCTCTTTTATCGTCGCTAAAATCGCCTCAAAATCTGCTGTGTGACCAGCGTTCAACAACTGAGTCACACGGCGCTCTGCACGTGCTTCAGCACTGGCCGTCAAAAACACCTTAACATCAGCATCTGGGAAAACAACCGTACCCATATCGCGACCATCAGCTACTAAACCTGAACGAGTGGCCATATCTTGTTGTAGCTTGAGCAATGCTTGACGGACCTGTGGAAAGACAGCTATCTGTGATGCATAGCCTCCAACCGTTTCATTGCGTACTTGCTCACCTACTGCTTGCCCATTAACAATGATGTCTACACGCCCTGAGTCATTGTTCGGTACAAACGCTATCTCCAAGCTCTCAGTCAATGCTAATACAGCATCTTCGTCAATTGGTTGGCTGGCATCTGCGCTGATTAAACCCGCTTCAAAGGCTTTTAGCCCAACAATTCTATAAAGCGCACCAGAGTCTAACAACTGATAACCCAGTACTTGTGCCAGACGCCATGTGACAGTGCCTTTACCAGCGCCACTAGGACCATCGATACAAATAACAGGATAGCGCACTGATAAGGTATGGCTATTCTCTGTATTGAGTAAAACATTATCAGGTGTAGAACTAGTCATAATACTTACTCAATAATATGCGTTACTTATATCGCTTATCGTATGTTATTAATAAAACGATATTTATTCGTATGTTAAGTCTTTAATAGACTATTAACATGGGTGCTATCAAATAGGGCAATATTATAGCAAAAAATCATCGTGACCACTAGCACCAAGACTGATATCTTGTTTATTAGTATTTTGAGTTTACATAGTGGCCTTATTCTTTTTTGCCGCTTGCCTACGCTCACGAAAAAACGTCTTGAGTATTTGACTGCTATGCTCGCTGCATAACCCACTATAGGCTTGAACACTGTGATTATAGAAAGGTTGTAATGATAAGTCCATTTGACTACCAACCATTCCAGCACGCGGTTCACTCGCTGCGTACACCAACTTGTTTACACGCGCATGGATTAATGCACCGATACACATCGTACAAGGCTCTAGAGTGACATATAAAGTAGTCTGTAGCGGCAATCGATAGTTTTCTAAACGCGTACAGGCTTCTCTTAATGCAACTATCTCTGCGTGAGCAGTAGCATCATGGCTACTAATAGGTTGATTAAACCCTTGGCCAATAACTTGCTGCTCATGTACCAATACCGCACCTACCGGCACCTCTCCTCGCTCAGCACCTTGTTTAGCAAGTTGGATTGCTTGTTGCATCCATTTAATATCTTCAGCTAACCAAAAGGTGCTGGCCTGAATATTTAAAGATTGATACGGCACTAAGCTTATATTCTGTATATTTTGCATTTATTGTGGTAATTGCCAGTCAATTGGAGTTTGGCCATACTGCACCAAGTAGTCATTTGTTTTAGAAAAAGGTTTAGTGCCAAAGAAGCCGCCACGATTTGCTGCAAGTGGTGATGGATGTACCGCTGTCAGAATCAAATGCTTATCCGTATCGATATACTTGCCTTTCTTCTGGGCTTTACTACCCCATAGAATAAACACGGTATGCTTTGTCTGTTCATTGACGGCATCGATGACGGCATCAGTAAACTGCTCCCAACCTTTATTCTGATGACTGTTTGGCTCGCCTTCTCGGACAGTTAGTGAGCTATTAAGCAGTAGAACGCCTTGCTGTGCCCAGTATGTCAAATCGCCATGCGCTGAAGGCCGAATGCCAATGTCATCTGCCATTTCTTTGAGCAAATTATTTAACGATGGTGGCTTTGGAATGACTTTAGGAACAGAAAATGATAACCCCATAGCCTGACCTGGACGATGATAAGGATCTTGGCCCAAGATTACCACTTTAACTTGTGACAAAGGCGTGAGGTTCAGCGCATTGAACATTAATGGTGCAGGCGGATAGATACTGTCGTCTGACTGATAGGCTTCCTTTAAAAATGCGCGTAGATTGTCCATATTTTCAGACGTTAATTCATCTGCTAATGCCATTTTCCAATCTTCTGGTAAACGGACATTGTCTAAAATCGCTTGTTTTTGTTCTGGAGTCTTGGTCGTCGGTTCATCAAACAGTTCCATAGTGTGTCCTTTTTATACTTGTTATCTTGTTATAAGTTCCATAGATTTGTTAAAGCCAGCTTACTATAAATAATCATACTAACAAAAAATAGTGTGCACTTTGTTGATGAATTATAGCAATAAAAAAACGGCTACCGCAGTAATACGGTAGCCGTTTTTATGATGTCAATATCAAAAAACTTAGCTGGCTAGAGACTCAGAATCAGGATGCGGTTCATGAGTTTCAACGACTGTCAGAATAATACGACTATCAGCTGAGCCTTTGTCTGACACCTTATCAGGCTTCATCGTATCATTCTCTTGAGAATCATCGACTTTAGGCTCTAAAGTCAGATGTACGACACCGCCATTGACCAAATCACCAAACAAAATCATACTTGCCAATGGTTTTTTGATTTCATCTTGAATCAGACGTTGCATCGGACGTGCACCCATTAGACGGTCATAGCCCTTATCTGCTAGGTAATCACGTACATCATCATCAATCTCTAATGTCACTTGCTTATCATCAAGCTGTACTTGCAGCTCAACTAAGAACTTATCGACAACTGATACAACAACTGACGTATCTAGAAGGTTGAACTGAATAATGGCATCTAGGCGATTACGGAACTCTGGCGTAAAGACACGTTTCAGCGACTCTGTATTATCACGGCTATGGTCTTGTTGAGTAAAGCCCATTGACGAGCGGCTGATACTATCAGCACCAACGTTCGTTGTCATAATAACGATGACCTGTTTAAAGATTGCTACACGACCATTGTTATCGGTCAACGTACCATGATCCATGACTTGTAGTAACAAGTTAAAGACATCTGGATGCGCCTTTTCAATCTCATCAAGCAACAACACACAATGTGGATGCTGATTGATTTTTTCAGTAAGCAAGCCACCTTGATCATAGCCAACATAACCTGGAGGCGCACCGATCAAGCGTGATGCCGTGTGCGCTTCCATATACTCTGACATATCAAAGCGTACTAACTCTACACCTAACAGATTGGCTAGCTGACGTGATACTTCTGTTTTACCCACACCAGTTGGTCCTGCAAACATAAATGAACCGATTGGCTTATCAGGTGCTTTTAATCCTGCACGTGATAGTTTGATAGCATCAGCCAACGTAGCAATCGCCTCATCTTGACCAAACACCAAGTGCTTAAGGTCTCGATCTAGGTGCTCAAGGATACTCTTGTCATCACTCGATACAGATTTGGGTGGAATACGGGCTAACTTAGCAATAATAGCCTCGATATCAGCAACATCGATTTTCATCGGTGGCTTTTGACCTTTTGACAATTTCACACCATCTGCCGATTTAGCACTATCGCTTGCTTTCGCAGTCGCTGCTTCATCCTGCATTTCATTATCTGTATCACCATCGATACCTTCGATATCAGCATCAATCTGCGCATCAAAATCCTGCTCTAAATCAGCAATGAAACTTTCTTCCGCTTCGATATCATCGACATCAGGCACCACGCCTAAGCGCTTGTACGCACCTGCTTCGTCAATCACGTCAATAGCTTTGTCAGGTAAAAAACGCTCATGAATATGCTTGGCTGATAACTGTACCGCTGTAACCAACGCTTCATCCGTATACTCAACATTGTGAAATTCTTCATAACGAGGTTTCAGACCGCGCAGGATATCGATGGTATCATCCACACTTGGTTCTTTGACATCGATTTTTTGGAAACGACGTGACAATGCATGGTCTTTTTCGAATACTTGGCGATACTCAGTAAAGGTTGTTGAACCGATACAACGCAGCTCACCGTTAGCAAGCGCTGGCTTGATAAGGTTCGATACGTCCATATTGCTACTCATAGATGAACCAGCACCAATAATCATATGAATTTCATCAATAAAAAGAATAGCATTTGGTTTTTTCTTTAGCGCATCAAGCAACGACTTCATGCGTTTTTCAAAGTCACCGCGATACTTAGTTCCCGCAATTAGTGAGCCAATATCTAGGCTATAAATCACGCAACCATTAAGGGGCTTTGGTGCTTTGTCGTTAATAATTAACCATGCCAAACCTTCAGCAATAGAGGTTTTACCGACACCAGGCTCACCTACTAGCAATGGGTTGTTTTTACGACGGCGGCACAGTACTTGGGCAGCACGTTCAATTTCAGAAGCACGACCAATCAAAGGATCGGTTTTACCTTCGGCAGCTCGCTGGTTTAGATTGGTCGCAAATTCAACCAATGGATCTTTGCTGGTCTTTTCAGAGGCACTACGACGCTCAGTACCTGCAGAACCGCGTGATTCAGAAGGCTCTTCTTTATCTTGGCCGTGTGACAAATACTGGGTTAACTCAAGGCGACTGATGCCCTGTTTTTTAAGCAGGTAGACAGCATAGGTATCATGTTCTGAAAACATAGAGACCAAAATATCAGACCCTTCCACCAAACGACCACCACCAATCGACTGCACGTGAAAAATAGCACGCTGCAAAATACGATCAAAGCTTTGAGTCGGCTGCGGTGACTGTTCCGTATCAGCATCGATGGTTGGCGTGTGTTTATTAATATAAACCTCAAGCTCAGTACGCAACGCCGAGACATTAGCATTACAAGCAGTCAACGTATTGGCAGCATGAGTGTTTTCTAATAAGGCCAAAAGCAAGTGTTCAACAGTGAGATACTCATGCGATTTTTGGCGCGCAAGCGTCATTGCTAAACGTAGAGAAACTTCAAGATGACGACTTAACATAACAACTTCCTACGGTTATATCTATCTTTATAATTGATAGTTTTATGAATGAGTTAATAAGTAAATCAGGGCGGTAGATGAATTGTTCAAGGGCTATATTCGTATTATTAGAAGTCATGAACAAATGAGGTGAGCGGTAGACTATTGATTAAATACTATAATCTCGCTATCAGCCAACAGTAATCATAACTATCCATGGCCGCTTTTCTTTATATCAACACGATACTTCAACGGAGTCAATCTATTAACACAGACTAAAATGTATCAAAGCGTGCTACAAGCTAGTAGCGACAACTCTAATAACGAATATTAAATGTTGAAAAACTGATTAGATAGAAAGAGAGATTGATATTTTAGAAGCTAGAAATGACAGAGTTTTAGCAAATTCAACGGAGATACTTAGTCTAAAACTATTGGACAGGCTGTTTAATAGATAGGGTTATTTGCCATAGAAATCAATACTATATGAATAATAAAAATATTTTAAAAGGCAAAGTTCATTTATAAGAGGAGTGACTGAAAAGTCGAAAAAGCTCACTATAAAGGTGAGCTTTAATATGGATTGCTTAGAAGTAGAGAACAGTAGGTAAAGCTTTGATAGAGCCATATATCAGTATAAGAAATTAATAAATTGCTCTACTCGCCTTGATGTGGTTCGATTTGGGTCAATAGCGGATAACCTTCACGATGTGCCAGACTGTTTACTTTTTTGGCCTTAGTCTCGGCGATATCTTTGGGATAAATGCCAGCAATACCTTTGCTGCTATTATGAATAGTCAGCATAATCTCGACCGCAGAATCCATACTATGACGAAATTCTGACTGCAATATGTATACAACAAATTCCATCGGCGTGTAGTTGTCATTGTACATAACGACCGCATACATAGGCGGTTTGGCTACTTCAGGCTCTGCGACCAATACATCTGCTTGCGGTGACGTTTCACCATCGGTATCACCGTCTTGTGCACGATGAGCAGGCATATTGGGAAAGTGCCAATCAGCAACCGTTGGCGTGGCTTGTGATATCATTTTTTTCATCATAATCAAAATATAATTATAAGGTAAGTTTAAGATAGAGAATATTAAGGCAGGCGATAAGGCATGGTATGGTATAAAGCACAACCACTAATTAGGGCCATTGTGCTGTGATTTCAACCACAGCATCGTCACTGAGTGTTTCAATAAGACATGAGGTAATTAAGGTACGATAGGACTTTCATCAACTTCTGGTAAATCTAAAAGCGATGGTAGCATGTTATCCACACTATCACCGAGCTTCCAGTCATACAACTGCTCTACTTTCTGACCACCTGCTTGCAAAGTCAGTTTGGCTTGCAATGGTCTAAAGCCTGATGGCATTACAAAGCGACCACGTATCCGAACGATACCTTCGATCATATGGTATGCAGGGTCAAGAGGTACTTCTACAAGATCGTCATTGTTAAGTAGCGTCAATACAGGCCTCAAGCGTTTGGCTTGACCATCGCTACTGAGCATCCCAATATCAAAACCATACTCAAAAGCATTTTCAGGTAGAGGAGAAATTTTGGCACCTAATACCTGTAAAGGCATACCACCTTTCTCACGGATGACATCTGAATATAGCTCATTGAGCTGTGACACTTGTTTATTTTCCACTGTTAATTCTTGCTGGCTTTCACGCAGTTCTTTTAAATTAGCCAAACTGATAGCCAGTTCTTGTTTGGCAGTCGCTGCTTGGTTAGTAGCTATCTTATTGCTAAGGCGCAAATCTTCTAGCGCTTGTGTCGCTTCAGTGCTATCGATGATTGCTTGCTTGGCTTCTGTTTCCATCGAATGAAGGCCACGTTGGTAGCCAAGCTTATGACCGAATACCAGCCCAACCACCGCTGTCACTAATACGGCTACTACAAATAGTGCTAATACCAATGTAGAAGCGCCGCGTTGTGAGCTAGCAATACCACTTATAGGGACATTATTATTTCTAAAGGAATGCTGTTTGCGCTCCAAGCTAGGTGTAACCGAGTCTTTGCACGATTGACGTGCTGGCTGTGAGCAAAAGCGTAGTACGAGCTGAACACGCATTTAGACAGTATCTCTTAAGGGTAAGGGCAAGTCATTATAGCCGAATTTATAATCAATACCTAGCACCGTAAATGTGAATGATTGGAATATGAAGTCGTTGATATTAAGGAACAATCGGTGCAAAGTTCAGCCCCATTGACTCATCAAAACCAAACATCACATTCATGTTTTGCACAGCCTGCCCAGCAGCACCTTTGACTAAATTATCTTGAACAACGATAACTGTTAGCTCAGCACGCTCGTTGTCTTGATGTACTGCGATACGTAGACGATTACTAGCACGCACACTGCGCGTGTCTGGATAAACACCTTTTGGCATGACATCAACAAAACCTTCTGATGCATAGCTGTCCTCAAACACTTGCTGCCAATCGATAGCCGCACCTGCGTCAGTCAGCTCCATGTGAATTGAGCTCAGCATGCCACGAATCATCGGTACCAAATGCGGCAAAAATCGAATACGATGTGTAAACTGACTGTCTAGTAACTGCGCCACACCCTGCTCAATCTCTGGCAAATGGCGATGACCTTCAACGCTATAGGCTTTAAAATTATCCGTAGTTTCCGCATAATTAAGTGCCAGTGACGCTTGACGACCAGCACCTGATACACCAGATTTGGCGTCAATGACAATGCGAGACTCAACCAGTCTTTCTGCTTGCTCATTTTGTGCTTCGATAACAGGTTTTAGACCCAAAATCGCAGTAGTCGGATAGCAGCCAGGGTTACCGACCAATAAAGCGCTGGCAAGCTTATCACGATTGATTTCAGGCAAACCGTAAACTGCTGTCTTCAACAGATCAGGACAAGCATGAGATTGTTTGTACCAGTGCTCAAACTCCGTCAATGATTGCAGGCGAAAATCAGCTGCCAAATCGATGACTTTTACGCCAGCTTGGGTCAGCGCTTCTGCTTGCTTCATCGCAACACCATGCGGAGTCGCAAAAAACACAACATCACATTTTTGCAGCGCCGCAAGCGTATTATCACCTAAGTCACTGAAAACAATATCTGAGATACCGCGTAAGCTTGGGAATATTTCATCAGCGCGAGTGCCAGCTTCGCTACGCGAGGTTAGCAAATCAATAGACACTTCAGGGTGAGCAGATAGTAAGCGAATAAGCTCAATACCTGTGTAACCTGTACCACCGACAATCGCTGCTGAAATCATAAAACACCCTTTTCTTGGTAAATACTAAATATGCACTGATAGATTCCATGTTTGCCTGTAATGCGTGCAATTCTACAAAGACAGAACAAAGACAGAATCAGTCTCTAAATATTCTGACTCTTAAATTTTATAATCGTGTACTGCATCCACAAACACTTTGGCATTGTCAGGGTTAACCCACTGGGTGATACCGTGACCTAAGTTTGCTATGTAACCAGTCTTTTCACCATCAGCGTAAGCACGGTCAAGCATCGCATTGACTTCAGAACGGATAGTTGCAGGCGAGCCATATAACGTCGCTGGATCTAGATTACCTTGGATGGCTTTGCTGCTTTGCAATTTTTTATGCTTTTTGGTCAATTGACGCTGACTCTCAGTCAATACTTGACGCGCACGATCAATCGGCATCGTCCAGTCCAGACCTAACACATCTGCTTCGCTGTCAGCCTGAATATCAAGCCACAGCCCACCACCTTTAGTGAATAGCACTACAGGTACTTGTGGGTGACGTTCCTTTAGTTCGGCGACAATACGTTTATTATAAATGTGTGAAAATTCGATAAATTGACGATGGCCTAACGCCCCACCCCAACTATCAAATATCTGTACAATTTGAGCGCCAGCGACGATTTGGGCATCTAAATAGTCAATAACTGACGTCGCAAGCTTATCTAATAACTGATGTAAAAAATCAGGGTTGCTATATAAGAAGCCTTTGGTATAACGATAATCCTTCGAGCTACCGCCTTCTATCATATAAGTAGCCAACGTCCACGGACTACCAGAGAATCCAAACAATGGCACTTGACCATTTAGCGCTTTGCGAATACTGGTTACAGCACGCATGACATAGTCAAGAGAATCATTAGGCTCAAGCACTGGCAATCTATCAAGATCAGCCTGCTCACGGATAGGATGTTTGAACTTAGGGCCTTCACCCGTTTCGAAATACAAGCCCAATCCCATCGCATCAGGGATAGTTAAAATATCACTAAACAAAATAGCAGCATCTAAATCATAACGGCGCAATGGCTGTAGAGTCACTTCAGTAGCGCGGGCTGTATCTTTGCACAGGCTCATAAAGTCACCCGCTTCAGCACGAGTGGCTTTATATTCTGGTAAATAACGACCAGCTTGACGCATCATCCATACCGGTGTGGTATCAATGGGCTCAAAACGTAATGCACGTAGCAATCTATCATTTTTTAAAGGTGCAAATTGTTGCTGAACCGAGTTACTACCGTCTGAAGCACTCATGTACAAATCTCCAAAACAGCACAATATCCATATTTATCAATGGATATTGTGCTGGATAAAATAAGTTAAATAAAAAAGGTTATATAAAAGCGCTATACAGTTAATGCCAGATTATCGCGATGTACCATGACGACACGTTCTTCGCTACTGCCAAAGATCTTATCGAACTGTTCAGTACGCTCACGAGCGACGCGGCGCGCATCATTCGATGAGAAGTTTACCTGCCCAACGGCAATACGTTCGCCCGTATCTTGGTGGATGATTTCTACCACATCACCTTCATCAAACCCGCCTTGCACTTCCACAACACCCACTGGCAATAAACTTCTATTGTGCTCAGTCAATGCTCTTGCAGCACCTGCATCGACGACCAAGCTACCTGACATACGTAGATGAGCAGCTAGCCACTGTTTACGTGCGATGATTTTATCTTCGTCATTAGTCGTCAGCAAGGTACCTACTGCTTCGCCTGAAACTACACGGGTAATAACGTCATCGATAGCACCGCTAACGATAACAGTAGGACAGCCACCCATTGCAGCCAGACGTCCAGCGCGGATTTTGGTCAACATACCACCGCGTCCAAGCTTACCGCCGTCTCCTGCAATATCAAATAAATAATCCGCCATTGCACGCTCTTGACGAATCATCTTAGCATCAGGATTATCACGTGGGTTATCAGTGAAGACACCTTCTTGATCGGTTAAGATAATGTACAGATCAGCATTAACCATCGCGGCTGCCATCGCACCCAAGGTATCGTTATCGCCGAATTTAATTTCATCAATCGTGATGGTATCGTTTTCATTAATAACAGGTAGTACGCGCCATTCTAATAACTGTGTCAGCGCCCCCGTCGTATTAAGATAACGGCTACGATTAGATAAATCATCGTGAGTTAGTAGGAGCTGCGAGCTTTGAATGCCATGCTGAATCAAAGCTGACCACCATGTTTCAATCAACCCCATTTGACCAATAGAAGCACAGGCTTGTAGTGCTGCTAGTTTCTTAGGACGTTCCTCAAGGTTCATACGTACCACACCTTCAGCAACAGCACCTGATGATACCAGCAGTACCTCAACGCCTTTTTTGTGCAGCTTAGCAATCTGCTTTGCCCACTCATATATGGCAGTACGATCCAGCCCTCGACCGTTATTGGTTAATAGTGATGAACCAATTTTGACAATAACGCGCTGAATATCAAAGTTGCGAGTTTGCTTAACAAATCTTGCTTCTTCCATCGTGTTTGCTATGTCATCTGCCATATAAACTCCTTTTTTTCATATCAATTGATTGTAGGGATTAAATTCACAATTCAAGTATAACTGCTCAAGCATACTAGCTTAAGGAACGTACATTACCTCAACGCCATCGTCATCATCGTCGTCAAAATCAGACGCATCCAAGCCTTCACGTGCTGCTTTACGAGCCGCACGATATGCTTCACGCTGTGCTTCAGTGTTAAGACGTACTTCAGCTTCTAAACGCTCAAAACGCTCTTTTTGTGCTTCAGCGAAGATAGGATCTTCTATTTCACGCTCACGCTCAAGTTCGATATCATTCATTAGATGATATTTGACCGCATCAACGCCTTCACCAGTTAGTGTTGCCGTACGGAAGACCATACCAGTCCAACCAAGCTCTGCGACGATATGAGTACAAAGCGCATTCAAATCTTCATCATTGACTTGATCGATTTTGTTTAATACCAAAATCTGCGGCAAATTAGCCAATTCAGGAGAAAAACGCTCAAGCTCATTTAAAATAACACGAGCATTCTCAACTGGGTCGCTGCCATCAACAGGCTTGACATCAACTAAGTGTAGCAGACGACGTGTACGCGCAACATGTTTTAAGAAGCGAATACCAAGTCCTGCGCCTTCTGATGCACCTTCAATAAGGCCAGGAATATCGGCCATTACAAATGAACGATGACGACCAATATCGACCACACCCAAGTTTGGTACTAGGGTGGTAAACGGATAATCAGCTACTTTTGGTCTAGCAGCAGAGACTTGACGGATAAAGGTCGATTTACCAGCATTGGGCAAACCAATCAAACCAACATCAGCCACTACTTTTAGCTCAAACTTAAGAACTTTTAGCTCGCCTTCAAAACCTGACGTCGCTTTACGCGGTGCTTGGTTGGTCGAGCTTTTGAAATGGGTATTACCCAGACCACCGTCGCCACCTTTGGCAATCAGTAGGGTCTGGCCAATTTCAATCAAATCGCCCAATACTTCGTCTGTTTCGGTATCAACTACCGTCGTACCAACTGGTACTGGTAAATAAAGATCATCAGACCCTTTACCTGAGCAGTTTCTACTATGGCCGTTCTCAGCACGCATGGCGTCATGACGACGCGTATAACGATAGTCAACTAGGGTGTTGGTGTTGTCTTCTGCAATGACGTACACATCTCCGCCCTTGCCGCCATCACCACCATCAGGTCCACCACGTGGGACATACTTTTCTCGGCGAAAACTGGCGATTCCGTTACCACCGTCACCTGCTTTTACCGTTACGACGGCTTCATCAATAAATCGCATCTTACGTTCCTTAATTCACAATCCAGTCTATAAACTGGTTACAACCAACGGTTGTATTTTGGGGTTTTGCTATGTTGTTGCGTCAAAATGAACACTGTATAAAGTCTACTTTTACTTAGTGCCCATTATGACAATAACACCCGATAATCAATCGGACTATCGGGTGTTTAAGTATGACAGTTAAAGTCCTACCAAGCTATTCAAAGTAGTATCTGCTACAGCGCCATTTCTATGACACGATAGCGCTACTATACTTGGTATGACGTTATTGCTCTACTGTATTTAGTAATCTATGCTGGAATCTGAGCGTAGCTGATTCCGGCCATTTGCGTCGCTAAACGCAATACCTGAGTACTATAACCTACTTCGTTGTCATACCAAACATATACGATAGCTTGGTTGTCAGTCAAAATAGTGGCTTGAGCATCGATAATACCAACATGAGTCGTACCAACGAAATCCGTTGATACCGCTTCTGTAGAATCTGTGTAAGCAATCTGCGACTGCCAAGTACTGCTGTTAGCCATTTTACGCAAGAACTCATTCAACGCATCAGCGCTTGCTGGAGCAGTTTTCAGATTCACATTCAAGATTGCTAAGCTGACGTTTGGTGTTGGTACACGAATAGCGTTACCCGTTAGCTTACCGTTTAGTTCTGGCAATGCTTTACCAACTGCTTTTGCAGCACCAGTACTAGTAATAACCATGTTCATCACCGCACTACGACCACGGCGGTCTGCTTTATGATAGTTATCAACCAAGTTCTGATCATTGGTAAATGAGTGAATAGTCTCTACATGACCATTTACAATACCGTACTCATCATTCAATACATTCAGCGTTGGCGTAATCGCATTGGTCGTACAGCTAGCAGCACTAACGATCGTATCATCACCAACGGTATCATTGTTCACGCCATAAACGACGTTTTTGATATCGCCGCCAGCAGGTGCTGTTAGCAACACTTTTTTCACACCAGTAGACTGTAAGTGCTTACCAAGGCCTGCTTCGTCTTTCCAGATACCTGTGTTATCGATAACAAGAGCATTGTCGATACCATAAGCAGTATAGTCGATTTCGCTTGGGTCTTTGGCATAGATAACTTGTACAAAACGACCATTAACGATCATGCCGTTATTATCATCATCAATGCTAATGCCACCTAAGAATCTACCATGGATTGAGTCACGCTCAAGCAATGAGATACGTTTAGCCAAGTCACCAGCAGCGGCTGGACGTACAACAATCGCTTTCAGTTGTAGACCTTTCGCGCTTGACGCTTGTGACAATAGTAGACGAGTCAAGATACGACCGATACGGCCAAAACCATACAGCACAACATCCGTCGCGCCATTCACAGCACCAGCGTTGTTGACAGACTGTAGAGCGGTTTGTAAGTCAGTATCATTAGCAATCAGTTGACCAACATCGATACGAGTGGCTTGGATATCAGTGTTCTCTGAGATAACTTTTACCATCGCTAGAGTATCAGCGATATCGATAGCTTTGGCACCATGATCGCGTAGTGCTACTTTTTGATGCAAAGCAAGTATTTGACCAACTGAGGTAGAGTCTAGCGTTTCGCCAAACAAAGTCACTTGTACGTCTTGCTTGTTATAGAGCTTGTTTAGTAGCCCCATAAGCTCAATCGCTTGTTGCTCTTGATTGTTGTAGTTGTTCAAGTGGTCTTGATGTAATTGGCGTAAGGTATCAGCGTTGCTCACGAGAAACATCCTTATGGTCAGTAATGTATGATCAATAAAATATGAAGAAGTATAAAACAGATAGGCTATATATGCTCTAAGTGGCGACTCTAATATGATAATCAACCACTATCAATATTGGTCATTGACACTAGAGTATTTGAATCGCCTAGATTTTAGCCTAAAACGCCTCATTTTGCCAGTAGTAACCGATTAGCTAGCGTGCATAATAGGTTTCATTCTCATATACAGCTAATAATAAAAATAAAGGCATCCATATATGCTGCCTTATCGAGACGTAATTTAAATGATAATTGCTATAATTCTGAACTAATTAAAGCAGTAATTTCAGTTATAAAACTTATGGTGCTAGATTCACCGTTTGGTTGCTCTGCGACGTCAATGTAAACTCTTTTAAGTCATAACCTTGCTGCTGAGCAATTTGACGATATTTGGTATACGTTTCCTGACTGATATTTGGCGAGCGTGCTAGTAGCCATAAGTATTTTTTATCAGGTGTCCCCACTAGCACAGTCTTATACTCTGTATCACGTGCTAGCACCCAATAATCAGCACGGCCCACTGGAATCCAGCGAATCCACTTCGGTAAAAACGTCACTTTTAGTTTGCTGCCGCTTTCATCGACTGGCTTAGCCAAACCTTCTGCGACAATACCTGAGCCGTCCTCGCTCACACACTTGTTAGTAACCGTGATTCCTGAGCCGTCATCTTTTTGAGCATAGTTGGCGGTGACATCACCTGCACATTTACGTTGGAAATACATCGGCAAACGGCCGATTTCATACCAAGTACCTGCATAGGTACTAAGATCTACGCTATCTACGGTAGTTGGGGTGCTTGCAGATTTATGAATAATATCGCTTGGCTTAACCGATAGTACATCAGTCGTGGTCTTCTCACTCATCGCATCATCAGACATTCCATTAGTTGCCGAGTTATTAGTCCCCATGTTCACTGGCGGCGTGGCCGCATAGGCTGAGAACGCTGCTAACGGTATAATAATCGCTAAAGCAATGCCTGTATGTTTGATCAGTCCATTCATAAATATGCGCTCCGGTATTTCTTTGTAGGATGAATTATTTGTTGATGCATCACCAATTTGCTCAGCGTCGATGGCGTGTTCAGAACTACTGTTTAGATTATCTATTTGATCCTCTAACAGTCCCGACATTGATGGCTCATCTTCATTTAGCTCTTGTGGCTGCTCATTTCGCGCTGACTTATAGCCAGATGATTTGTAGCCAGATGATTTGTAGCCACTAGCCACGTCATGATTGTCCTCATTGCTATTTTTTAGATCTTTGCTTATCTCATTGTTACTCATAGCTGACTCTTTTGCCCTAAGGCTTTTGTCGGCGCTTTTGTATCCAAAATAGCTGTCTTGCGAAGACGTGTCTTTTGCCAGATGGTGCGAATATTCGCCATTCGAGCTGTCACGATTATAGCTAGCATCGTTACTAGCTTGGTTTGTCTGTTGCGTGTCATCGCCATATTCATTGTCATTGAGCGATTGCTTAGGCTGCTGAAGTTGAGAACCAGCTGCCTGTGAATCAGTCCATGCTGACTCAGGTAACTTATTGGTTTTCATAGGAGTACCATTCTTAAATAGTGATTGTTAAAAACGCTTTATGTACGGCATCTATTTGGTCTCGTTTTCTAAAAGCCATTTGCTTTGGTATAAATTATTCGTGCAAAACTTGACTCTACAAAAGCTTTTTTATTATTGTATTTTGAACATCACTTTTGATCAGTCACTCGTCTATAGAAATAAGATCAACGTATCGTAGATATGCAATATATATTAAGGACAACTGGACTATTAAAACAGTAGTGCAATGTAGGAAAACGCAACGGTTTGTAAGTAACTATAGGGTTTGAGTGTTGTTTGAACACATCATAACCACACAGTTACTTACTGGATAACTAAGTTAAAAATCAGTTATTTGAACTTACTAAGCTTAATACGCAAGTCTAATAGGGGTCACATTCAGGCAAATGGAATTATAGCTTGTAGATAGCTTTCTTGAGTCATGCGGATTATATAAACTGACGAATACCTGCCACACTGATACCGCCATACTGCAATGCTTGATTGAACATAGCAGGCTTCAGACCACCTAACCCAATGACAGGCATATCAGCTAACTCTGCTAACTCTGACCATGCTTCCCATCCAAGCGGTGTGTCATCAGGATGCGTTTGGGTAGCGAGCACAGGTGATACGAAAGCACCAATCACGGGTGGTAATGCATTCTCTATGCGCATGCTGGCAAGTTGATTGGCTGCCGTTATGCTCGCAATGTCATGGCAGCTGACGATAAGCGGATGGTCTTTAGATAACGACTGCGTGAGAGCTGTAGAACTGCCTACATCATTGAAACACTGCATCAGTGTCGAGTGTGTCAAATGCTTGGCAACTATTCGCTGGCTAATCTCTGTCTCATTAGCGGTTAATGAGCCTTGCTCATTCAAAGGCTGCTCATTATCATTAGGTAAAATCGCTAAAATATCTGGACGTGCCGTTATCAGTTGTTCAGTAAGGTGCTTAGAATTTACGTCCTTCAAGCGGATATATACCCACGACTCTAATGCTAGATTTTCTTGGTGATACTGTAGCCATGCCGCGGCTGCATCAGTGTGTGTGCCAAAATGTGCCAAAGGATAAGTAATCGCTATCTTCGATGAGAGTTTCAACCATTCAAGGATTGTCTTATTAGCAGCGGGCAGATGATACGCTCCTGCCAAAAGCTGTGATTTGCTTACCCAAGTTAATGCCTGCCCTTCTAAACCCTGCTTACGATGTTTATGCTGCTCGTACTGCTCTGCTGTCAGCTCAATCTTATAAACCTGTAAGCTGACCTGCTTGTCGCCATAATCATGATGCAAACGCCCAAGCTTAACGATAGTATTATCATCAAGTAAGATACCTGTCTCTTCAGCCACTTCTCTTATCAACGCCTGCGCTGCTGACTCATCTGCTTCTATCTTTCCCCCGACAAACTCATAACGATTTCCTTGATGCTGAGTAGCATCTCGAAACCCAAGTAAATACTGATCTTTATAATGAATGACAGCCACTGCAACATTTACAATGCTAGGTTTGTTAGTTTTCGCCTTACCATCTGTCTTACTTTCCGGCTTGGTCTCTGATTGTTGATTTGACCCGTTCAACATACTTATATCCTTTATTTCGGTATTTACCTTGATTATTTTTGATAATTTAATAGTTTTTATAGGCTAGATGATTTATTTGGATTTAGCACTTAACTCATTAATTTATTTAAATAAAATGCTTAATCGAGATAGTTTATAACAGTAAACTTAGATAAGTTTACATAATAACTGCATTTTATTTTATCAATTGCCTTGCAAATTTATCAAATCTAAATGATAATTATTATCGTTAAAAACAATTACGCTATGGTTAGCCAATTTATAAGCCACTTTTTTTCAAAAGGAATTTACTATGAGCATGGTCATCTCTCGTTATTTAAACTGTCGTGAAAACCGTTTACCTACTTTGCAATCACAACATCTATTTGCACTGACTAAAGAGGTACGTATCGAGCATGAAGGCGAAGAGTATCGACTACGCCTAACTCGCAACAATCGCTTGATTCTAACCAAGTAACGTCTATTTCAGTGACACCTTTTTCAATACTTCTATAAAAAAACGCCTTCATTATGAGGCGTTTTTTTATAGGTCATATAGTTTAAAAATCACTTTAGAAACTAACTCGATCAACTTTAATCAAAAAGCAGTTGTCCTCTGAATACACGATTTAGAACTGCCAACTATAGACCACATCCACTGCATTTTCCGCTGCTGAGCTTGCTTCTACATAGATACGGCGTGTCAATTGATAACGAACAGAAAGACTGTTTTGCGCATTGAAAACACCTACGCCATAGCGAATGTATAAATCAGGCGTTACATAACCTGTGACGTTGACACTGGTGTCCTCGCTACTACCTGAGGCATCGACTGTTAGGCTCTGCAAACCGAAAGCTTGCCCGATTTGATTGGTCAGGCTACGAGTGCCACTCAGACCGAAGCTCAGTCCAGCGGCAGCCAGATTATTGGTCACTTGCGATTTAAACCCTTGCTCACTGATTTGTGTGGCGCTCTTATTATCGATGCGACCTGTCACCAACGCGTTCATGGCTTGTTGCTGGGTCAGTCCTGCATTGTTAAAGACGATAATATTGGGGCTTTCAGTCGTCCCTTGGACACGCAGACCAACTGTTTTGCCATTAATCGTTTTGGCCGCTTCAATACTCAAGCTCGGTTTCATCACGTCACCATTGAAACGAACTTGACCATAATTCAGCTCTAGGCTTTGTCCAAAGGCATTGATATTGGTACGGCGTGAGACCTGCACAACACCTCTGGCACGCATGATACCTGTACCATTCTGAGTCACATTAATCGCACCTGCCAATGGAATGACGGCGCCAAAACCACGGAAGTTGATATCATCGCCCAAATCAACACCGATATCAGCATTGATTGACCAAGGTTTTGAGATAGCCAGTACTTCATCGATATTACCAATCAAACGACGATCTAGTACGACTGCATCTTCGGTTTGAGTGATGATATCTTCGCTGGCTTCAGGCGGACGAATGGTCGCAGACGGCACACTAATCGCTCCTTTTATATCAACATAACGGTCGCCTGGGCGCACGATAATATCAATATCAGGATCAATCTCAGCGACCAGTAATGGCGGCTGGGTAATGACTAGGCCTTCACCGACGACACTCAGCTTGGCTTGCAGTTTTTGTTGCCAGTTGACTGTTCCTGACAATTCGCCTTCACCTGTACCACTATTGAATGTACCATCAATGGTCGCTTGCGTGCCGCGTATTTTGGCTGTCGCATTTACTTTGGACAGATTTACTGGCAAATCAAGCATGGCTATACGGCCGTCAGAAAGCTTTACGTCACCATAGAACTGCGGTTTGGTTAAGGTACCACCTAGACCACCCGCCATTGTGACGTTACCTCTTAGGACGCGCATACCAGGGAAGAAAGGCTTAAATATCGCAAGATCAAGCTCGTTCAGTACCAATGCACCGGAGATTGGTTTAGGGTCTTTATAAGGATCGACGATCACCTCAGCATAGCCACGCGCCCCGCGTCCAGTATTGATATCGGTGCGCAGCTTGATGCCCTCAGGCACAGACAGAGCAATGAGAGAGACACGTTTGTATGGCAAAGTCATTGATGTGCTCTCGCCATCTTGAACAAGGCCAATCTTGCCGTTATCTGAATATAGCGTGGTATTGATAGTTGGCGGACGACCACGTTGCCATCCAACGATTGCTTTACCATTAATCTTGCCATTCCAGTCAATATCTTCTGGCAAGAACACTGAGAATAACGACGTATCTAAATTCTGCAACGCTACATTAACTTCACCCTGGTCCGGCGATGCTACTAGTTTTTCACGTAGACAAAGCTTGCCAGTTTGATCCGTGGCCTGCCAACAATGAGCAGCAAGCTGTACTTTTAGATCACGGTTCTCACCACCTTGATTGTAAGGTAAATTCACAATCAGCTGTGCAGGTTGCAATTGATTCAAAGTCGCATATTTAGATTTGATTCGGCCTTTTCCAATGACACCTGACCAGCTTAGCCTGTCTCGATCAAAACCACCTTTTAGCCTAGCACCGACATCGAGTTGCTTATTGGCCACATTGAGATCGACCACATGGGATTTTTCGGTACCATTAAAGGACACTTTGACACTATCGAAACTCTGACCAGCAGCATCTAGGCCTTCAGCCGTCACGATTAACTGACTTGGGCTATTGGCTAAGTTGACCAACTTGCCGCGTACACGGCCTTGACGCAATATAAAGCCAGGTAGCGCGAGTCGCTCACCGACCAAGTCAATATAAATAGTAGGCAGTGCTTGACCAGTTGGTTGAGACAGCGTGGCACCGCCAGTAACTTTGCCAGCCAGTTGGCTAGACAGCTGATCTAGACTGGTAATATTAATTTTGGTTTGTAACTGTTTGGCATTGCCGTTAGCCGTGACATAGTTGTCACCCCAACGCAGCACCAGATTATTAGCATTTAGGCTATCGATCAAAGCATTCACTTGCTTATATTGTGCTTGGGCATCTTGGGTCTGAAGCTGTTTAAAATAACTTGTTAAATCTTTAGGCAAACGCATTTTCGCTGATAGGCTGCCTTTGGCACTCAGTTGCTGCCCTTTTAGCATGCCATTTAGATTAACTTGTTTAATATTGACAATCTGCTGCGTGTCACTCCAGCGGCCATCTGTATCAATCGTACCAGTGATAAGGCTTGGGGTATCTTTTAGGAAGTAGCCAATGTTAAAACGATCCATCACTGCGTTGATATCCCATGCAACGCCTTGACGCACATCAACGGTTCCGCTGGCATCAATACTACCTGCCGCACCCACATGACGGAAACGATTGATACGGATCAACTGACTGTCACCACTGGCTTCTATGTTCAGCTTACCTGCTGGCAATTGCTCGGCATCTAATATGCCGTTGAAATTTACGGCAAAACGCTGCAAGGTACCTGCTGTGTTTTTGCTGTTTTTTGGCGCATTTTGCCACTCGCCACTGGTTTTTAGATCGCCTGTGATTATCGCTGGATTATTGGGTAGAAAATAACCCAAGTTGAACTGGTCAAAACGACCATCTATATTCCAGCCGATATTTTTACGTAAGTCGATGACCCCTTTCGCATCAACTGCGCCCGCTTCACCCTTATAGTTCAGCTTACGAATACTGATCAGCTTTGGCGTACCCGCAGCATCAATAGACAGACGACCTTGTGGTACATCTGCCGTATCAATCCGACCATCAAAACGTGCATCAAATACTGACAGCTCACCACCTACGATATCGACACTGGCATCACCAGCACCGGTAATACCGATAGCACGATCTGCTTGCGACGCATCGAGCTGCGCTTGCATATCGGTATTGTTTAAAGTAATCACATGACGCTGTCCGCTGACACCATTTTTAGTGATGTTTAGCAATCGACCACGCGCACTTATACTACCTATTAAGCGCTCAAGTGGTAGATCGCTACGATATTTCTTAGGGAGTAGACCTTTAGTACTGGCATCAATTTGCCATGTCAGTGGACGCTGCTTGCTCGCCAACTGAATCTGTCCTGTGCCGGATAAGTCTCCTACGATGCCATTATAATTAAGACGATTGATATCTATGACATCACCAGCCTTACGTATACGTAGATCATAGTTGCCTTTGGGGGCAGCATTTAGCTCATTGATAACGGCATTGGCATCGACTGATAGAGTCGAACCACGAACGATGACGTCCGCCTGACCACTAGGACTGTCGATATTGCCAATATTGGGTACGTTACGGCGGGTTAGGTTTTTCCAGTTAGCATCAATATACCAAGGCGCGACTTGCTTAGATTTGGCAGAGGTTTTACCACGGACCATATTGGCATTGATATGCTCACCATCGCGCTGACGCAAATCTGCATCAATCTGCGTGTTACCAGTAGGATTCTGCTGCTGATAACGCAGTGACAGTCTACCGTTTAGATTTTGCGGGGCATAAGCTTTAAAGTCAGTATATTCGGCTGGAATAGCTTGGCGAATATCAAAGTTGCTACCCGTCGCACGCACCGTGGCTTCAAAACTGTCTTTCCAATCTAAAATACCTTGTAACGCCAAACGTCCCGCTGGCACGTCAGCATCTAGGCGATCTATACGTAGCTGACTGTTGGCAATAACGGCACGGCCTTGATAATGACCTGATGGAATGTCTTTGGCCGTCAATTCAGTATTGATACGTAATCGTATCTCAGAGATGACACCAGAAGCTGTGGCTGTACCGCTTTGTAGGCGAATGTTTTGGCTGTCAGCGTAAGGGATAAGAATATCATCCCACTGTAGTTTTGCATCAAACGGCGCACCCGCATCTAGCCCCTGTACTACAAAGTCGCCTTTCACATCGCTATCGTTATAACGACTACGTACTTTACCGACAGTACGTTTAAGCGTTCCCGTTGCAGATATATTTAACGGGTCGATATAGGCTTTTTCAAGAGCGCTGACATCCGCAATCGCACTCAAATCTAGTGGATAGTCGCCCTGTAGGTCGATCTCGCCTTGTAAGGCACTGATTTTTACGATATCAGCGTACTGCAAGACACCACGGTCAACGGTCACCGTACTACCTACCCACGTCAGGTCACGCGCCGTAATATCTTGAATAACGATAGGATCTTTGGTTACTTGCTTATAAGTGATTTTCTTAATTTTTGCTTGGTCAAAACGCAAATTTACTGGCAACTTTAAGGTTTTATAATCGAACGGTTCACCAGTAGGTGGTTTTTTATTGATAATTTCTATAGTCTGAATGTCTGCATCGCTTAAATGCACTTCTTTTGCAAATACTGCACGCCAGCCTATTTTGACGTAGGCCTTATCTACTAATATCTCAAGATCTTCAGTCGCTTCAATATCGATATCAGTGACCCAAATACCATCGCGCAAGTTACCGCGTCCATATTTGAAATCAATACCTGTTTCAACACTAATTTTTTCTAATATAAACTTCGTACCAGCGTCCGTACCAGCCGCATAAAAGAATATGGCAAACATAATCGCCAGTACGATAAGCACCAATACCAGCAGTTTGAGCAGAAATGACAACGGATACCAACGCCTAACGGCACGGGCATCACGCTGTGCTGGATCTTCATCTGGAGCATTATTAGGCGGGGTATTTTCTGTCAGCATGACACTCAACTACGTTAAAAAATGAAGACCAGCAATCGGTACGATAAGTGATAATTAGAACATTTGGAACTACTAAAAATTTAGAGCTACTGCATTAAGCGTTTATAACGGTGACCCAATAAAGAAGTGCAGTCGTACTGGAATACTTTCCTCGGTCACGCCAGCAGCCACATCGACACGCACCATTCCTACAGGCGACGCCCAACGGATACCGACACCAACGCCGACCTTTGTCTCAGTGTCAAAATCTTTGTCATAGGCATTACCGACATCTGTGAAGAATGCGCCACGGAAACCTGGTTTAAATTCATAGTTATACTCAGCACTACCGACCGCTAGTACCTGCCCACCCGTCAGATAGCCCTTATCTAATGGTGACAAGCTCTCATAGTCATAACCGCGGATACTCTGATCGCCACCTGCAAAGAAACGCAATTTATAAGGCACATCGTAAAAATCATCCGCCCAAATATAACCGGCATTGGCACTACCTAATACTTGATGCTTTTTGTCTTCGCCAAAGCTATAGATACCACTAACGCCTGCGCGAATAATCGCCATATCGGTATCACTGAATGCGCTATCAGTGCCAGCCTCGATTGAGTAGTACTGGCGCATACCTTGCGTTGGATTGGTAGCGTTATCAGTATCTGTTTTATTCATACCATAGCCAAATAGCAGCGCGCGCTGTTTCGGATTTGAAGAGGTAAAGCGGATAGGCAGATCATCTAGTGCTGCTCCATCAACCCCCGTCTCAAGCTCATCCAAGCGGTAACGCACAGAGTAGCTACGGTTCCATCCAGTATCACTACGGATGTTACGTGCCAAAGCTGCCTTCAGCGTTGTGGTTGATAGATCAAAGTTACCTTCACCTTGGTCAATCACTTCCTCTTCATAAGTAAGACGTGCATCTAGCTTATCATTGAGCGGATGCTTCCATGGTCGACTGGCATACACAGCCACGTTTTTACTGATTCTCGATACTTCTGTTTCTGCACCTGCTTGATAGCCTTGGCGATTGAGCAAGTTATAGTCTATTTTTGCAGTGGCGCGAACGCCTGTATCTGTTCCATAACCCAGACCAACTTGAGCATCACGTGGTTTATCCGCGTATACAAACACATATAAAGGTACTTTTTTGCTTTCTGCAACGTCTTGCGGCGTTTTACGTCCTGCTAGCGTTGGCGGTACAAAGTTTTCATCAGCGATTAGACTCTTTTCATCAGGGAATATCTTTTGTGCAACATTACTGATTGAGTCACTGATTTTACCCAATAGGTTATCAGCCTCCTGATCTTTTTCATCAAGCACGCGATCATTCGGCAAGCGGCTTAATCGTTCTGCTTTTTGTCTGATGGCTTGCAGCTTATCAAGGGTGGCTTCATCAGCCTCAAAATCAATAGCAGCGATATCCGCTTCATTGACCGTTTCGCCACTGTTAGCACTCAGAGCATTATCGCTCTCTGCACCTATGTCGCTATTATCATTGACCGTATCTTCTTTACTAGCAGTCACATTTGAGGCGGCTGCACCATCATTGCTACTCAGATCTGCGACGCCATCATTGTCCACATTATTAATATCGTCATCTAATGTGCCGTTACCCTCGGTAGCAGCATTGTCAAACGCCAAGGTACCAGCTTCACTACTATCAGTTGGTGGTAGTATCGACTCGACGTTGACCGTATTAAAGTAACGAGTTGCCGATAGGTCATTACTGAACTTCGTGACTGCTGGACGATAAAACGGCTCACCCGGCGTAAAGCCATAGAGCTGTTGTAACAATGAAAGCTCTACTGGTAGCTTGTCGGGGTCTTGGGTCAGCGTATTGGTTTCTTTGTCGTAGGTAAAAAACACCACATCGTCAAACTCGTAACGATCACCCGTGTTGTAAACCAACGAGACATCTGCTTTATTGTCCGGCAAGATGATATCAACAGATTTGTTCAGCCAGTACTGGTCAAAGTAGCCATAGGTATTGCTCAAGGACTCTAAAGCCGCTTTACTGCTCTTATAGACCCGGTGATTAAAAATATCACCTTCTTGCGGCGGCAAGTCTGCCTCAAGCGATGCAAACTCTTCCTGCTCACTGCCCTCACCGCGAATCTCAATAATACGGCTATCTACCAGTACCGGCTCGCCCAGCTCTTCAATCACAACATTAACTGTGTCACGATCAGGTTGGGTCAGACGCAGCTCAACCTCGTAGTAACCAACGGCTTTAGCAGCATTCTGTGCTGTTTCGCGCAAACGTGGCAATGCTGCAGTAAAGTCAATAACCGACTGAACGGAAGTATCATCTAGTGCTGCTTTGATGTTTTTCATTGGCTGAATATCATTATCAGCCTCAATCAGCTGAGCCTTACCATTAGGAGAGTCTTCAGCAGATACTTGCTCTAGATAAATAGCGGTTTCTACATTTGGCAAAGCTACCACGCCACCGTCATTAAAAAAGCGATTGTAAAGACGCGTCACGATATTGCCTCTATTACGCGCGCGTGGCCGTGGTCTATTGGCTTGTTCGATACTTTGATCAACGGCCTGAGTATCATTCTGATAATCTGGTAGATAGTCATTCGGATTGATAATATCTGTTGTCGTACCTTCTACATTGGCAGGCACATTCGTACCAGCTATCAGCTCATCACTACGATCATCAGTCGTCAGGCCATTTTCATTCTTAACAATAGCTTCATTACTAACGACATCTTCATTGCTAACAGCGCCACTCACCTCAATCGGACGTGACATCCCTTCAGCTGTACTCGCCTGCTCTTGCGTTGTTTCATTTCTACCCAACGTATCAAGATTGCTAGGCGCTGGCAAGTTTGTCGCATCTAGCTCTACATCGAGACCAATTGGCGATGTTGTGTCATCTAACGTAGCGATTGGCGCATCAAAGTCACTGTCGTTATTGCTAATATTAATACTATTAATATCTTGAGCATTCTGCGCATCCATTGCCGCTAGCTCACGATCGATCTGCTCAGGGGTCATCATTTGATAACCCTGCTGCTGTATCTCGGTTGCTTGTTGCAGCAAGTCATCATTAGAAGCGATTGATTGAGCGTTATTTGGATTATATGAAGTACTTGGACTATCAGTGAAAGTTTCTAGATTTTGAGTGTTGTTGTTTTGAGAAGTTGCGTTTTGAGCATTGGCATTTTGCGTGGACGAGTTTTTAGATCCTGACTTTGTCGAGTTAGGTTTCTTAATGCCCAAGCTCTGTTCGCTATAGTCGTCCAATACTGACTGATCGATGATGCCTTGTTCTACTGCTTTTTTTAGACGTAGCGCATCTAGAGCCATATCTAGCTGAGTATCGTCATCTGACAATGTAGTTGATTGCTTGATAGATGCTTGATCATTCGCACTTTGACTATTGTTAGTCTGGTTACTAGCCATTTGACTGCTATCAATTTGCTCAGCAGCAGATGAGTTGGTGATAGCCGTATTATTTGCATTATTAATGGTATCTGCCATTGCCGCAGGTGCCATACCGAACAAACTGGTCGCAAGCGCAGTGCACAATGCCGAACGTCTGAAATTTTTACGCGGCGCTGCTGGATATGTACTCAAACTATTACTATCGTTTTGGATTATGGCTGTGTCACGCTGCATCATTAGACCCTTGCATGCTCGAGTTGAAGGCTGCTTTATCATCTTTACGTCCTATCAGCTCACGCGGCACAATCTTATCAACGATAACGATCGTCAAGTCTGACCGGTGAATAAACTTATAGCAGTTATCTGCAATTAATGGTTTACTACTTTCATTTCGTGACTGGTTATCTATAGTGTCGACTTTAGCACTGTATGTCTATCGCCTTGTAGGCCTACTAGTTTAGAGAAGGCTACTAGTTTATAGATAGTGTTGATGAGTAGTAGCCTTTGTTTTCACTACTATTTATACCCTAAAACGCAATCACATAAAATTTATAAATCATAACTTAGTTAAATATCGAATCATAGCATTGACTGCATGTATTTTCACCGAAGCCTTGCTATTATACGGCTTAATATTGATAAAACCTATGCTATATCTTGATATAGTTTTTAATAAAATTGACGATTATTATCATAAAAAAATTGTCGTTCAGCGCCGCTATTTTCTCTATCAGTCGCGATTTATCTGTAGGAATGTCCATGTCCAACCAGTTTCAGTTATTCAAGCGCCGTCGTTTTAGCGCTATGTTTTTCACCCAGTTTTTGGGCGCATTCAATGACAATATTTTTAAGCAGGCGCTCATACTGGTGCTCACTTATACTGCCGCCAGTAAATTAGGCGTAGAGGTCAGCATCCTTAATAACTTGGCCGCCATGTTATTCATCCTGCCCTATTTTTTGTTTTCTGCTTTGGCAGGACAGATTGCTGATAAGTATGAAAAGTCAAAGCTCACGCAGTTTATCAAACTTCTTGAGCTGGTCATCATGGCGGTTGCCGCAGTCGGCTTTGTCTTTGAATGGTATGCACTGCTATTTGTCGCGTTATTTTTGATGGGTACACATTCGACTTTCTTTGGACCGATTAAATACGCTTATCTGCCGCAAGCGATGAAAGAAGATGAACTGGTCGGCGCCAACGGCCTTTTTCAGATGGGTACGTCGCTGGCTATTTTAGTCGGGATGATTGTCGCTGGTATTTTGACTCAACTATCACAATCCCTGTATTGGATTAGTGCCACAGTGTTGGTTGTCGCTGTTTTAGGATATCTAGCTGCGCGCTATATCCCTACTATGCCAGCGATGCAGCCTGACCTAAAGATTAACTGGAATATCATTACCACCAGCTTAGCCACTGTACGTTACTTATACTCCTTGCCTTTTTTGTTCTTTATCATTCTTGGCAACAGCTGGTTTTGGTTTTATGGGGCGACGTTTTTGACCCAAGTGCCAGAGTTCAGTAAGGTGATTTTGCTTGGTGATGAGTCAGTTGTTATTTTCTTACTCACATTGTTTTCTGTTGGTGTGTCAATCGGTTCGGTACTGTGCAAAACATTGACCAAAAATAAAGTTAGCTTGCGTCTATTACCATTCGGTATTGCTGGATTAAGTATCTTTGCTATTGATTTGTATTTTTCACTTTCAGGTTTAGATATAAATGTGAATAATGACACATTACTTGGCATCGGTGATTTGTTTAACATAAGTGGTAGCTGGCGAGTGTTCGCGGATTTGTTCTTATTAGGATTTAGCGGTGGTTTGTATATCGTACCGCTATATGCTTCTATGCAAGCCTACGCACCTAAGAGTCATCGAGCACGTATTGTTGGCGCAAACAACATTTTTAACGCGATATTTATGGTTACTTCAGCAATTTTTGCGATTGTTATCTTGAATGTTTTAGGGTTTACGCTGCCGCAGCTATTTTTGGTGACAGGGCTATTGAATATCGTGTTTGGTGCATTTTTATACATCAAACTCAATAAACATATTAAGCATGCCGTTATCCAAACTAACGATGGTATAGCACCGTAAATATGGTTAGCGCCGTAAATAAGTTCAGTTCCATAGATACAGTCTAATGTTGGGCTGATGACTTCGTTGCTTTTATTGCTATAGCAACCTACGAACTATCTATAGGTTATTTATAAGCTATCTAGACAATAATATTCGAGCCGATAATTTGGATTGTTTGTTATAGTAATACGCATCATGCCGTTGCGTTTAAACGGTAATACATTTTATTTTATTGACAGTTTTTAACACCATCAGGAGTGAGTTATGACCCTGCGTCCTTTATCTAAAATTGACCAGTTGTTACTTGGGGTCGATAAGGCATTACGAGCTGTCGTGCCACATTCCAATCCAAGCACGCGGCCGTTGCCCGTCAGTAGCGATGAGATTCCTGAGCTGACCATCACAGAGGCGCGGCACGTCTCAGGTCTTATGCGTATCAATCATACAGGTGAAGTATGTGCGCAAGGTCTATACCATGGCCAAGCGTTTGCCGCAAAAGATAGTGGTGTCAAACAAGCCATGCAACAATCGGCCGAAGAAGAAGTCGATCATTTGGTCTGGTGCGAGACTCGTCTAAGCGAACTTGGTAGCCATGCTAGCGTATTTACGCCGCTTTGGTACGGTATGTCTTTTGGACTCGGTGCAGTCGCAGGCGCGATCTCAAACGAGTTTAGTCTAGGGTTTGTAGCGGAGACAGAAGCTCAGGTCAGCGAGCATCTACAGGATCATATCAAGCAATTACCTGAACATGATCAGCGCTCAAAAGAAATACTGGCACAAATGGATAAAGAGGAGCTGCACCATCGTGAGCTAGCACTTGCAAGTGGCGGCGCTGCCCTGTCTCCCCCAGTACGTCGGACCATGCGATGGATGGCAAATCGCATGAAAGATACCGCTTATCATTTATAGCTTATGGTTACAGGTACTGTGGTTAGTTGCTGCTATTGACTTTGTTACTCATCAACGTCTGCACAGATTTACGTAAGTTTGCTTAATTCTAGCGATTAACAATCCTACCACAGATAGCGTAAAGCTTAATTTGCTACGGTATTAAAAATTTGTACGATTTTGCAGCAATACGCTATTTATATTACCGTCCAATCAATGAATAACAACCAAATAAATTAAACAAGGTAACGATTTTTATGAAAGCGATTCTCTCTAGTAGCCACTCTATTAAGTCACCAAAGTTTGCAACGTTGACCGTCATGGCTGCAACCTGTGCCATGCTATTATCTGCACCTGTGAATGCAGCAGAAACTGATGCCACTGCAACAGCTGTACCTAGTGCGATGGACTCAAGCAAACGTGTGATTCGTCTTGCTCGTCCTAATGCAACTATCAGTCCTGCTCAAGCCAATGCCGCACAAACAAGCTTGCCAGCAACACCTACAAGCAACAGCCAGCCGACTAATGCGCAAACAACTAACATGCAACTAAGCGGCACTCTGCAAAACAATGCCTCTGTTAGCACTGCTCAGCCTCAAACACCGCAAATGATGTCGCCTGCTGCTGCACCTGTCATGAACGGCACTACTCGCGTTTACGAGCCTGGTCCAATGACAGCTACCGGTATCGACTTGCGTAGCGGACAACTTCCGAATATTCCTACACCGCAAGTACAATTATCAGATATGAGCTTTGTCAAAACTGTACTAATTCCACAACAAAAAGGGCTAGGTACTGATAAGCTTGATGTCAGTTTATTAGATGACTTCATCGCTGACGTATCCCCTAACGCGCGTCACTATCCACCAAACTTCCCTAACCGCTCACAGCGCCATTACACACGTGAGAAAATCAAAGTATTAGCTGATTGGATCGAGCCATATGCTAAGTCGCCAAATGCTTCTTATGATGTGTTGCTTCGTGCTGCTAAGCTAAACGGCATGGGTCGCAATCTAGATTTGGGTTCAGACTACACGGTACGTGGTGGTCAGTATGTCGATCGCGCTATCAAGCTGCAACCTGATAGTGGTGAGGCTAACTTCCTATACGGCATGATGCTATCAGAAGGTGGCGGCTTCAAAGAAGGTCAAAAATATCTAGACCGAGCTGTCGCTTTAGGGTACACCGAAGCAGAACAAAGCTTAGCACAGTCAGATTTACTTAGTGACCGCCGTGCTAATGCGTTAGAACGCTTACGTCGTCTTGAAGGGCAATACCCTAACAACACTGTCATTCCTCAACAAATCAAACTCGTTGAAGAAGGTAAGTTCTACATTTGGGATATTCCTGCCCCTGACATCAGTGTAAAACCAGGTGCATAGATATTCTGTACTTGTTGAGATTAGCTATTGAGGGGTTGATTCATAAGATATTTGTTTAATAAGACCCTCAATAGATAAATCTTTAATAAATAATCTAAGCTTCACATACCAAGCGCTTTTGTTTTATATATAAGACAAAAGCGTTTTTTTCGACTAGCAGAAACCCTTTCGTTTTAAAACACACCTTTGTAGAACTGCAAATGAATAGTCTAACGCCAAAAGTTGCGCTACACTCATTATCAACTGCTACTTTCATTATTGATATTCTCATAACTACCGTTTATTGGACTGACTTATGACTTTCGCTGGCTTTAGCAAACAGACAGTAATGCATACTAATAAAAAAAACCTGCCCATTACTTCACTTATGCTTTTGGCGGCAACAGTATTGCTACCAGCGTGTAGTACAGTGACGGTCGATAAACAAGCCTCGGCCAAGACTATCTCAGCGCAGCGCGGCAATATCGTCACTGACAATGCGCTAAGCAGCGACACAGCATCTGCTTTATTATCAGCAGGACTGAATGAGCAAGCCTGTATGCAGCAATTTGACTTATGCTTGACTCAGCTCTCTGACAGTATGCTTAACAGGCACTATCGCCCTGCTTTGGCTATTTTTGCAGAACTGCACTATGCAAAAGCGCGTCAACTATCTGATTCGAAAAACTGTCGTAATGCACTGGCACGCCCGCCACTTGATCCGTATTACGCCAATGCGCCTTTAAGTGATGATGACGCCAAAACGCAGCAAAAAGAGACTGACCTGTGCTTAACCGATTATCAAGCAAGGTTGTTTGATGCCGTCAAATACAGCTACACCTATCTGTTTTATGACAGTTTGACCCATGACTTTGAAGGTGCAGAGCAAAATAGCAATAGCCATCGTGCGCAAAACCGTATTCCGAATGACAATGATATCCAAACCCAAGATATTTATAACGCTGCTAGCAATGACGTTATTACTCAAATTTATCAATCGACTGAAAACGCCAATAAATTGATGGGTGATACGACAGTAGAGTATTTGCCAATAACCTCTACCAAGCGTGACAACACGGATGAAGCAGCGATTGCCAATCGACCTCCACTAAAGGGCAAAGCGACAGACCAAGTCAAAGTCATGAAAGTGACCGTAAATGACTATAACCTTGATATTTATTTGCCCAACGAAAACAACTATCTGCAAAACGCTCATAAACAAGCTTCCGCTTTGGCAGACTTATCATCCACTTATGAGCTACGACTCTCCGGTCTCAATTCCGTGAGTAAGCGCCCTGGTTTGGGCATCAGTTTGGTAGCGTCATTGGATGATCGCTATACCACCACAATCCGTCAGTTACTGGTCGCCTCCTTATCTGGTCGACTAACAAATGAGAATAAAAACACCGACGATAGCGAGCCAAGCTCTCGTATTTATCCGACGGGACATCTTTTACTAACTGGATTGATTAAGCCAGATGGCGATAGCGTATTAGATGCGCTAGGCAGTCGTAAGCTTGATATTCATTTATACAATCCGTACCAAACCGAATCCGTCGATATTCTCAATGATGACTACCCACTGGCAGCCAACTTTTCGGCGGGATATGGCTTATGGCTATCAGAAAATCAGTTAGATGGTGTGGGTTATTTAAACTTAATTACTCGCCAGCCAGACGCTCAGCTGCCCAAACTCTTCATGCTTGAGCCTTATGATCCTGATAAGCGCGTATTGATTATGTTGCATGGGCTAGCCTCTAGTCCGGCCACTTGGGTCAATCTGACCAACGATATTCTTAATGATGACAAGCTGCGTGATAATTACCAAGTTTGGCAAATATTTTATCCAACCAATCTGCCTATTTTAGAAAATCGTTATCAGATTCAGCAGTTAATCAACAGCACCTACCAGCAGACTGATCCCAATGGACAAAATCGTGCCAGTCAAAACAGTGTGATTATCAGTCATAGTATGGGTGCCATTATCGCTCGCATGATGCTATCTGATGAAAATTTAGTCGATGATTTAGATAAACTTAACGACAAAGACATCCTCTCTAGCAATGAGAAACAGCAAATCCGTAACGCGCTCAAGACTTCTTTTGGCGAAGATGAATTAAAGGAGCGTTTTGAGCTACAGGCGTTGCCGCAAGTAGACACTGCTGTTTTTCTATCTGCACCTTTCCGTGGTACCGATTATGCAGATCGTTGGTTTACCCGTGCACTACGCCGCATCGTTTACTTACCTGTAGGTCTGGTCAAGACATTCACGGATAACTTAGCGACTATTGCCACACAAGGCGATTTGGCGCAAAACCCACTAGGAGCATTGTATTTGCAGAATGGTGCCAGCCAGTTAAGTGATAAGTCTTCTTTTATAGAGTTAACCAAAGACATCACTATTAATGAGCGTATCACTTATCATTCAATCATTGCCAATAACGATGCCGATATCACTAAAGGGTTGGCACAAACACAACCAAATGGTGCCAAAATTGATTTGTCGCAAGCGGTAGAAGACAATGCTGGAAATGAAACGGCGAGCGTTGATGTGAGCGATAATACTGAGACATCACAGCTACCACCTGAGCCGCTTGTTGCTGCTGTAACGGTCAATGATGATATCAGTCAAGCACTGACTGAGCGTTTATCAGATGGTATCGTTCCTTATAATAGTGCCCATCTCGATGGTGCCGCATCTGAGACAATTATCAATGGTGGTCATAGTATCCAGACCAATCCACAGACCATTTTGACGTTGCGAAGAATTTTGCACAAGCAGCTACAAGAATGATGTAGATTTTTGTTATTTCACGAGGTTTTTGGCGTATAAATCGTAACCTTTAAATATTAGTTCTAGGTTTCAAATAAGCAGTATGTTCACGCGTACTACTTTGTTTTTAATAATATTAATTTTATTTTTCAATGTTTGAATTATGTTATTTTGATGACTCTTAGGTCTGCAACTGACAGATTGGGTTGCTTGCGTGTATATCTAGGTGAGCGCATAATATATCTATAGCACATGACAGTAATATGTAAATTTATAAGGACATAAATTATTCAATTCAGCTAAACAGTGAATCGCAAAATTAGCCACAATTTATACCTAATGTTGCTAAGATTTTGTATCACTAAGAGCCATTGCCCGTAATCATTGTCACCTTGATCGATGGATAGTTACGGACAGTTACTTGAGCGTTGTATGGAAGTCAGCGCTATTCAGCTAACAGATGAGAGTAACCGTTTATGTTCGCTACATTTATGATTGACCAGCTCGATGCGCTGATGCTTGCGCGTATCCAATTCGCTTTTGTTATCTCGTTTCATATCGTCTTCCCTGCCTTTTCTATCGGACTTGCCAGCTGGCTTGCGGTGCTTGAATTCCGCTGGTTGAGAACTGGTGAACCTATCTATGCTGAAGTCTACAAGCATTGGGTCAAAATATTTGCTGTCGTCTTTGGTTTAGGCGTGGTATCAGGCGTGGTGATGTCCTACCAGTTCGGTACCAACTGGGCAGTGTTCTCTGATAAAGCCGGTAACGTTTTAGGCCCATTACTCGCCTACGAAGTATTGACAGCGTTCTTCTTAGAAGCGTCCTTCTTAGGTATTATGCTATTTGGGTGGGGCCGCGTGAGCAAACGCATGCATTTTGCTTCAACCGCCATCGTTGCTATTGGTACCTTGATTTCAGGTTTTTGGATATTGGCCGCCAACAGCTTTATGCAGACTCCTCAAGGTTTTATGATGGGTGCAGATGGCCTGCTCTATCCTACCGACTGGCTTGAAATTATCTTCAACCCTTCATTCCCTTACCGCTACGCTCATATGATGACCGCAGCCTTTCTAACCACTGCCTTTGTCATTGGTGGTATCGGCGCATATTATATTCAATCCAAAAAGCACGTCGAGCACCGCGCGCATGGTCGTGTGATGCTAGGTATGGCGATGATTATGGCCATCTTCGTTGCGCCTGCGCAGGTATTGATTGGTGATGAGCATGGTCTAAATACCCTTGAGCATCAACCTGCTAAAGTAGCTGCGATGGAAGGGCTCTGGGAAGATGAGCGCGGTGCCGCACTACGTTTATTCGCGATTCCTGACCAAGAAAATCAGACCAATAAGTACGAAGTAAAAATTCCTTATGTGACCGGTTTAATCTTAACCCATTCGTTAGATGGTGAAGTTAAAGGGCTCAAAAACTGGGCGCCTGAAGATCAACCACCTGTCATTATTGTGTTTTGGGCGTTTCGTATCATGGTTGGTATTGGCATGCTTATGGTACTGGTTGGCCTATTCAGTCTATACAAATACTTCAAAAAACAGCAGTTCAATACTGACAGTGTATGGTTCCACCGTGCTTGGATGATGATGACTCCGCTTGGTTTTATCGCTTTATTATCAGGTTGGTTCGTAACCGAGACAGGACGTCAGCCTTGGACAGTTTATGGGGTTATTCGTACTGCTGAAAGTATGTCTCCGCTTGCAGCACAGCAAGTAGCGACGACATTGATTGGCTTCATCGTGCTATACATATTTGTCTTTGGTGCAGGCAGTTTTTATATCTTGCGCTTAATTGCTCAAGGGCCGAAACCTTATACAGATCCTGCAGAAGATAATTTCTACGAGCATTCAGTAACTGAGAGCCAAGGCCGCGCATTAAGTGGTGATATTAATCCTGCCAAAGGTACTGAAGAAGGCTTAGATGAGCCTGCAAATGATGTCGATGATGGAGGATTACGCTAATGTTTAACTTCGGTGATGTATTAGATTTACCTCTTATTTGGGGCGGTTTAATTGCTTTGTCTGTCTTTGTCTATGTACTGCTTGATGGCTTTGATTTGGGCTGCGGTATCTTGTTCCCATTTGCAGGATCAGATAAAAACCGTAGCCGCATGATGAACTCTATCGCCCCATTTTGGGACGGTAACGAGACGTGGCTAGTGCTAGGCGGTGGTGGTCTATTCGCAGCATTCCCTGTTGCTTATGGCATTATCATGACAGGTCTTTATTTACCGGTGACTGCCATGTTGTTCGGTCTTATCATGCGCGGTGTGGCGTTTGAATTTCGCTTTAAATCCTCTTCACGTCGGCATGTGTGGGATACCTTTTTCTTTGTCGGCTCAGTCGTTGCCACTTTCTCTCAAGGCATTATGCTTGGGGCATTGGTGCAAGGATTAGAGGCAAGCAATCGCTTGTACACGGGCGGGCCATTTGATTGGCTCACACCATTCTCGATTGTGTGCGGATTTGCCATGATTATCGGCTATGCCTTACTTGGCTCTACGTGGCTTATCATAAAAACAGAACACACATTACAAGTATGGGCGCGCCAAGTTTCTAGATGGATGCTTACTGCATTACTAGTGGCGATGGTTGTGGTCACAGCGTTTATGTACTTCTCAGACATCGATGCGTTAGAGGGATGGTTTAGTTTCCCAGATTTATTGTATCTTGCTCCTATGCCTATCATTGTCATGCTTTTATTCTTTATCATGCGTAAAGATTTGAAAACTGAGCGTGAGTATCGTCCATTTTTACTAACGGTTGCCTTATTTTTAATGGGTTATATTGGGGTTTGTTTCGCCCTGTTCCCTTATATCGTACCGTATCAAATGACGATTTATGAAGCTGCTGCTGCCGATACTTCGTTATCATTCATGCTGATTGGCGCCTGTATCATGTTGCCGATTATCTTGAGCTATACGGCATTTGCTTACTATACCTTCAAAGGTAAATCTGATCACAATCCGATGTATTAGTCGCTAATCGCGGCGGGCAACGGATCAGCTAAAAAGGATGGCTATAATCGTTTATAGATGGTAGTCACACTTCATACGCTAATCAGGAGATCTCTATGAAAAAGTTCAGTAAAAAACAATCGCAATGGGCATGGTTCGTGGGTCTATATTTAGCAGGGTTTTTAGTGGTGTTTACCATTGCTCAGCTAATTAAACTAGCCATGGGTGTTTAGCGTAATCGCCTAATCATACGATTGAGTGCTAGTTAGTTAGCTAATAAATAGCTTGCTAGATGCTAAACTTGCATTTTTGTCTTACCAATATACCTTTTAGACATGTCGTAAAAAATAATTCTATATGCATAAAAAAAGTAGCGTTGAATAATCGACGCTGCTTTTTATTTATCTTAAATTTATCAGCTTAGTTTACCTGCATGCTCGATATCATGCTGTTCGATAAACTCATTAACCTGTGTCAGACGCTCTGGGGTCCCCACGTCTATCCAATTATCTGTCGTCACTTCAGCGGTAATCTGAAACTTTATCATTGCTTGCTTTAGTAGTGGTGCTAATGCAGCAGGCTGTCCTGACACCAGACCTTCTACCAATTTGGGTGACATTACGCTAATACCCGCAAAGGTATACTTATCTGCATCGCCCACCGGCTGCTCACTAGCAAGACCGTTATTGATGGCGAAATCGCCGCCATTATTGTGTTCTGGATTATCAATCAATAACAAATGCGCGTGCTGATCCGCTCCCAATGTATAGTCTGTTAATCGAGAGAAATCATAAGTAGTCCAAACGTCAGAATTGACCAGAATAAATGGCTCATCCTTTAGTTTACCTGATTGTAATGCCTGAAAAATGCCACCTGCAGTTTCAAGTGGTTCATCGTCTTCGACTGACCAATGCAGCTTTACGCCATATTGTGAACCGTCCCCTAAGGCGTCCATTAGCTTGTCCGCTAACCATGAGGCATTGACCGTGATATCAGTAACGCCTGCTGCTTGTAGTGCTCTAATATGCCAAACTATAAGCGGTTGACCTGCGACTTTAACCAAAGGCTTGGGCGTCTCAAGCGTTAATGGACGTAGGCGTGTGCCCTTGCCCGCTGCCAAAATCATGGCTTGTGTAATCGTAGAGGTAGACATCTGCGCTCCTATCTTTATTATTTAAATTAATTTAGCTGAGCATCATCTACGCTGAAGCAAACTTCTCTTTATAAGCAGGTAGCACTGCCTCTTGTAGCCATTGATTAAACGATATAATTGATTGCTTTAGTTCATCATTGCCATATTCGGCAAGCCAGTTTAATTCAATAATCAAATCGCGCATAACTTTAGGGATATCCGCCAAATAGCGGTCCTTGCCATCGCGTTCAGACAAACGAATAAAAATCCCTAATACCTTTAGATGACGTTGTACGCCTATGACATTCACATCGTTTTCAAACTGCACCGCGCTGTCAGCAGTGGTTAGTGATTTTTGTTTTTGTATCTGCCAAAAGTCATCAATCCATGCAGCTATTTGGCTCTCTGGCCATTCAACATAAGCATCGCGGACTAACGACACTAAATCATAAGCATACGAGCCAATGACGGCATCTTGAAAATCAATCACGCCCAACTTTGATTGGTCTGCTTGATCTTGCATAAGGTTGCGGCTGTGATAATCACGATGGACCACCACTTGTGGCTGTCGCAAAATCTCATTCATTAATGCTGTTTTTAGGTTTCCCCAAACCTGCTCATTTAGCGCGACACCAATATAAGGCATAAACCATTCGCTAAATAAATCCATCTCACGGTCTAATAGTGCTGTGTCATAATCTGGCAGCTGATGTTGCGACTTTGCCGTTTCTACTGGTACCGTTTGTAGCGCGACTAATGTCTGCATTGCTAGCTGATAGTAGTCATTGATTTGGTCTGAGGTGGCATCGACAAGCAAATGGGCAAACTCTACTGTGCCAAAATCTTGTAATACCAAAAATCCTTTTTCTACATTTTGTGCAGTCAGAGTCGGCACGTTGACAGCAGGTGCCATCAGCTTAGCGACATTGATAAACTGCAGCATCGCATCTTGCTCGTCAGCGGAGTCCATGACGATATAATGTTTATTGGCACTATTGTCTGTCTCTGATAGTTCGATACGATGATATCGGCGGGCACTAGCGTCACCAGGTAAGCTATCTAGACTAAATGTTTGATCTAAAAATACTTGCTGTAACCATTGTTCTAATTGCTGTTGGCGATTGTTATTTTCATCGATCATATCAGTCTCTAAAGTCGTTTTGTCAGTCATATTGGGCATCGCTGGTTAAATATAAGTCATAAATAATTAAAGTAGTGATAAGTCTGACAAATACTTGCTAAAATAGCGATATGCGGCGGTGCTATACAAGCTGCCACAAACGTATTGCTATATCATTCGATACTTAATGTCAGATAGAATCGCTATCGCTACTTAAAAATCAGCATGGCTATATTATAAATTTTGGTAAATAGTGTAGCTGATTTGGTTTTTTTTGACTATGATTAGTCGTCATTATATGTAAAACATCCAAATTTTTGAGAATACATTAGTCATATTTTAGTCGCTCGTTCACTGCTTTATGTCGTTCGGTGATACCGCTACTAAACTCAGTCATGCAATCCAATAAGCTCTGCAATCATAGGTGTGCCCTTGTTATATTCTCCGCTTTACCAAAGCATCCGCTTGATCTTATTTGGTGCCTTAGGTTTATCTAGCCTAACTGTCAGTGCTGCCATTGGTGATGCCAATACGCAAAAAACTGAACCACTCACTACGGACAGTACAGGCAGCTATGCGTCTAATAGTGTGGCGACTGACGCCAATAGTATTAGTCGTACTCAAAGTAATGAGGGCTATCAAGAAGCAGATATTCTAAATGATAGCTATCCAGACGATGCTAATTCTGCTAATACGAACAACGCTACTTTATTAAATGATACTGCGTTAGATAGCAGATTCTCTGAGAACAATGACCTAGATATCACAGATATTAATGAGGCTGCTGACTCTGAAGCTTTTAGCAACGAAGTTTCTAATACTGCTAATTTAAATACAGAAACTAACAACCAAGCAAGCATTGATACACCAGATAGCAGTGCCTTTGTTCCTAAAGCGATAACAACTGACAATGGCAAGCTAGATCTTAATGATGAGAGTATTCAAGCCAGTCTAATGCGCTTAGCAGAGTTTTATGAGCTAACGCCAGATACCGATGCTTCAACATTAAACAATGAGGCTATCAGCACTGAAGCGAACAATACTCATAATAATGCGATGCCTGCTGCACAGACGATTCCAAAGGTCGGTAGAGATTTGCGTCTGTTGCCAAATGCCGTGGACAGTGCCCAGCGCTGTGAAGGTCAATGGGTATATCCGCAGAGTAACCCCAATTATCAACGCGCTGTAAACGAAGCTGGTACGGCAAACGGACAACCAGCACCAAATGTGGCTAGCGTTCCGAACAATCAAGCCCCTTTATTTACCGAGTCTGATTACGGTTATTACAATAACGTGAATTACGCTGAGCTCTCAGGCAATGTAAAAATTGACCAAGGCACTCAGCATATCGAAGCAGAAAAAGTCATGATTGACTTGAGCAATGGCGTTGCAGCTGCTCAAGGCAAAGTCATGTTTACAGATAATGCGACTGGACAGCGTACAAGCAACGTCTCTACAAACAATGCAGCTACGAATAACGGCCAAGCCAGCTTTAATGATAGAGCGGCACAAGGCGGCCTAATTGGCGTTGCAGACAGCTTGAATTACAATACTGAGACTGGTCAATCAACGGCCAATGATGTGGCGTTTGCCAGTGTCGGTCTACAAGCGCACGGCTATGCCAAACGCTTAAACAAACCTAACGAGAGTGAATACGAGCTGGATCAGGTTATGTTTAGTACCTGTCCACCTACCAATCGCAAATGGCAGTTTGAAGCCAAAAGTATCGATCTAAATACCGATACAGGGCGCGGCGAAGCGTATAACACCACTTTCCGTGTTGCTGACATACCCGTATTTTATCTCCCCTACTTTAATTTCCCGATAGACAGTCGCCGTAGTAGTGGATTTTTATTACCAAGTGCCAGTGTCAGCAGTGAAAGCGGTCTTGAAGTTGATATTCCTTATTATTTCAACTTAGCACCTAACTACGATGCCACCCTTAACACGCATATTTATACTGACCGTAACCCTATGCTATCAGGTGAGTTCCGTTATCTGACTGAGAGTTATGGGGAAGGTATTTTAAACGGTTCATACTTACCAAATGATAAAGAGTATGACGACGAAGATCGTACCAGCTTGTTTTATGACCACACTTGGTCGTCGAAAAGCATTCCACGATTAAGTGCTGATGCCGAATATAACTATGTATCGGATGCCGATTACCTTAATGATTTTGATACATTGGGACTATCGGACAGCACCATAAACTTGCCACGTCGTGCCCGCGTCAATTACTACAATGATTATGTCGATGGTGAACTAAAAGTAGAAACTTTCCAGACTCTAAATGCATTTACTGATAGTGGTGAAGCATTAGAAGACAAAGACAAACCGTACTCACGCTTGCCACAGCTCAAATTAAATTATCGCCTGCCTTGGGCTGAGCGCTTCGATATCACTGGTATTCATGATTCTGCATACTTTAAAAAATCTATTGATGATGGCTCTGAAAACGAAAAAAGTGGTGCACGTATTTACAATAAATTGAGTGCTACTTATCCGATGGAAACCTCTTGGGGTTATATCAAACCTAAGCTTAGCTTGCAGCATCTATATACGTCATATGATGAAGATAGCTTAATCGCGAACCAACTCAGTGAAGAAGATGGCAGTCAATCGGTGTTTGTTCCGCAAGCCAGTATCGATGCAGGTCTACACTTCTATCAAGCGGGCTCACCATTTGGTGCGTTTGACGATACGATGGGCGGCTATCGTTTACTTAGTCCACGCGTAAAATATACGTATTCACCGTATAAAAACCAAAACGACATTCCTAACTTTAATACGCGTATTGCCTCTATTAACTATGAGCAGCTATTTTCAGACAGTTGGTTTTTAGGTCATGATCGTTTGCAGGATTTGCATTCTATTACGCCTGGCGTCAATTATCGTTACATCGATGCAACGGGTGTGACACGTTTTGATGGTAGCATTGCAGAACAATTCTATCTAGATGATGGACGTGTAACACTTGATGACGATCAGCCCGTTTTTACCTCGTCTTCTTCAGGTATGGTATGGGAAACCAGCACTCAGCCTTATAATAATTTTTGGGTTGATGTTAGCGGTGCCCTAACCAGTAATTATGATTTGAACTACATTACGACTGAACTACGTTATCAACCATCAAATAATAGTTTATTTAATGTGGGCTATGTCAAACGTCAGCGTGATGACAATACCGAGCAGTTGCCACTATCCGCGTTTACAGCTTCCGCTGTTTTCCCTATCAATAACAGCTGGCGAATATTGGCTCAAGGTCAATATGACCTGAACAGCGACAGAATGCTTGATTCACTCATTGGCGTTGATTATGAAGACTGCTGTTTCGGCTTTGCTGTTTATGGTCGCCGCTATTACAATGACCTAAACGTAAAAGACGAGCCAACACAAGCTATTATGGCAGAAGTTAGATTAAATGGTCTTGGCAGCGGTAGTAGCCGCTTGACACGATTGCTTGCTGATAAGATTTTGGGCTTTGAACCTGTACAGACGGCATGGAAAGACTAACCAGTTTTTTGCTAGATTAGAATTATTTACGTAAATATTTATAAGACACTATTTGAATCCCTATTATGGGAAACGCTGTCGAATATTTTATTATTAAGAGTATTGGATAGAGTTGACCGACTACCATCCGATGCAATGACATTGATGAGGAGCATCATGAGATTTTTTTCTTTACGTCAGACTAGCAGAGCAGTATTGCTATCTATGGCAGGCCTTACGCTTACGCTAAGTGCCAACGCTGCTACTGTCAAACCTGCAGCAGCTCAAGCTTCTGCTGCGCAAAGCTCAGTTGATCGCTTGACGCCAGCCAATAGCACAGACGGTATTATTGCCCTAGTCAATGAAAATGCTATCTTAAAAAGCGAACTGGTTGATGCTATCGAGCAAACTCAAGCACGTGCAAAAGCTGCTGGAGAGCCTATCGCAAACTCAGCACAACTACAGTCTGAAGTGCTAAACGCGCTTATTTTGCGTGAACTACAACTGTCTATGGTCAAACGCGCGGGACTGTCTGCTGATGAAGCAGAGATCAATCAACGTCTTGGTCAAATCGCTCAAGCTGAAGGCCTTAATAGCATCGCAGCATTGCAGCAACGTCTAGATGCAGCACAACCTGGTAGTTATGCCAATCTACGTGCCAAATTGATCGAAGAGGCTTCTATCCAAGCGCTACAGCAGCGTCAAATTACTCGCCGAGTACGTATTAGCGAGCAAGATATTGATGCATTTTTGGCCTCACCTGAAGCCAAACGTCTGAATCAAAGCGAATATCAAACCATTCACGTACGTGTGCCTTATATAGATGACTATAGTCGCCTATCGGCCGCTCAACGTGAAGAAGCATTAAAAGTCGCGCAAGCATTACGCACGCGTTTGCTTGAGCCAAATGTCAACGTCGCTGAAGCCGTTGCTGCTAGCCAAGGAAGCTATCCGATTCCATTGCAAGGTGGAGATATGGGCTTTCACAAGGCCGCTTCTTTACCAACAGAGCTGTCTAGCAAAATTACCAAGCTAGACGTTGGTACTGTAAGCGAGCCATTATTGACTCCTGAAGGGATTGACATCATCAAACTTGCTGATAAAAAAGCCAGCAATACGATGCTGATACCACAGTGGCATACTCGCCATATCCTAGTCAAAGTCGATGATCTACAGACTGACGCGCTTGCTGAACAAAAAATCAATGATCTATACGAGCAGCTTCGTGGCGGCGCTGACTTTGCTAGTTTAGCCTCAACGTATTCAGACGATCCAGGTTCTGCTGGACGTGGCGGTGATCTTGATTGGGTTAGCGAAGAAGATATGGTTGGTCCATTTGAAGCCACAATGAAGAATACGGCTGTTGGCGACTACTCTGCACCATTTAAGACGCAATTTGGTTGGCATATCCTAAAAGTCGACGGTAAGCGCGATCAAGATATTAGCGAGCAATATCGTCGCAATATGGCACGTCAAGCATTGTATCAACGCCTGGCACCACAAGCTCAAGAAGACTGGTTACAAGAGCTACGTGCTGGCGCTTATATTCAGATACTTGGCTAATGTGTTGTAATAAGCTAATAGTATTAAGTTAGCTAGAATATTGAAACGATTTAAACAAAGAAGGGTATATGCCATTGCATATACCCTTCTTTGTTTCGCGCAGTTAGATATTTAACTGGAAGCTTTGATGAGAAAATCCCAAAGTTAAATAGTTTAAATCTAGATAAACCAAAATCTATATGCAAAGAAAAACCCCGAACCTAGGGCGATTGGTTCAGGGTTTCAATACTTCGTGTTATTGTTATTATCTCTCTTCCGTGCTGACTCATCCTAAGTCATTTAACGGTATCAATATAAGACAGCGGGCTGACCTGTGCTTTTATTGATACTGTCTCAACACTACATCCATGCGTATCCTTGTGTTGATGGATGTATTATAGGCCAATGAATTTGGTGCCGATAGAAGCTAAAGACTCTATTTTGCGTAAGCATATGCTTACATTATCTCTATGTATTACCGTTAATAAACAGCCTCTTTTATTAACCAAAACTGCGCTGCTCTTGTCTGTGCTCTTCTGACACTTTTTCGCCTTCTTTCTTGCCTTCTTCGATTTTATTATCAGTCTCTTGGATATCTTCTGCTTGTGCAGTAGGCGCATTGCCTTCTTGCTTACTTGCCTCTTCTGGCTCATATTGCAAGGTAGTCATCACAGGAAAATGATCAGATCCTACGGATGGCATACGCTGAATATCAACTACCGTAAAACAGGCACTATGAAATATATGGTCTAGAGCCCAACGCAGAAATGGATATTTAACATGAAAGGTATTAATAAAATGTCGACCAATGCGAGGATCTAGCAGGCCAGAGATACGTTGGAAACGACGTGTGGTTTTTGACCAAGCGACATCATTGAGATCACCTGCCAGTATCGCCGTTTGGTCGTTTTCTTTAATGTGTTTACCTACCATGAGCAGCTCAGCATCACGTGTGGTGGACTTATCAGCTTCAGTTGGGCTAGGCGGCATGGGATGTAAGCAATATAACCAAATGACGCGGCCTCCTTGCAAACGCAACTGTGTATGAATAGACGGTATATCATCTATCATCAAATACTTAACTTCAGGATCAATTAGCTCAAGCTTAGAATACAAGTGCATACCATATAGATTATCTAGTGGCACTTTCACGGTGTAGGGATAGTCAGACTCGACTTGCTGTAAGGCTTGCTCCCATTTCTTATCACTCTCTAATGTAATTAAGATATCCGGCTGCTTTTGCTTAACCAAATCAACCAGCTTTTGCGTTTCGTCATTGGGCGTCAATACGTTTGATACCATGATTTTTATTTGATGCGCTTGCCCTTCTGGCTTATCTTTTGCCTTTTGAACTTCTTTTTTCCACAGCTTAGTATATGGCAGTACCATTCTCAGCTGAAATGCTAACGTACCGCTCAATACAACAAACAATATCCACTGCCATAACTCCCACTCTGAGAAAAACACTAACATGCCAAACCAAGCGATAATACCAAGCACCATTATTTGAATACGTGGAAACTCAACACCACGCACCCACCAGTTATCTAGCGGCAACCAGCCCCAGATTGTGACAAAGGCGATGAATCCTGCTAGACCTTGTAAGGCGTAATATAATAGTGAGAGATCCATAAGTAGGTACTAACCGTTGATTAAAGTGTCGATAGAGCCGATGATGTATATTGGTTAAGCTTTTGTTTGATAAGAAATATCGTGTTTGTAACCCGCCTGACATCAAATAACTGACGTCGAGTAATTGTGTTTGAGACTTACTTTAGCACTTCAGAAGATTCTCGCCTACTGGTGAGTCTCAATTATGCGACAACTATCATAAAACGTTACAATATTGGCTCATTCAATATAATGAGTGCTTTATTAAACATTATATTTTTGAGGTCGTCAGATAGCCAAGTATCTCTTCAATAGTAATAACTTAAAGTTATAGTCGACATAGTTAATAGTGTATAGAAAACGACCAAATAATAGCCAAAACGCCTTGCTTTTTCGCGCCATTCACGGCATTGTTATCGGTTGACGATGCAACAAATAATTGTAAATAGGATTGAACTTCATGAGTGATTTAACAGTAGGTTTGGTAGGCTGGCGCGGTATGGTAGGGTCAGTATTGATACAACGTATGCAGGAAGAAAATGACTTCAACGGTATCACACCCGTGTTTTTTTCTACCAGTAATGCTGGTGGTGATGCACCAAAATTCGATGGTATTGAAACCGGCCAACTAAAAGACGCTCATGATATTGACGCACTTGCTGCTTGTAATGTCGTTATTACTTGCCAAGGTGGTGACTATACGTCAAAAGTCCATCAACCATTGCGTGATAGTGGTTGGAACGGCTATTGGGTTGATGCGGCAAGTACCTTACGTATGAAAGATGACAGCATCATCGTTCTTGATCCAGTCAACCGTAACGTTATTGATAGTGCCCTAGCCAACGGCAAAAAAGACTTTATCGGTGGTAACTGTACCGTATCATTGATGCTAATGGCTATCGGTGAGCTGTTTAATAAAGGTTGGGTCGAATGGGTCAGCGCGATGACGTATCAAGCTGCTAGTGGCTCTGGCGCAAACAACATGCGCGAACTCATCAACGGTATGGGTGTGTTACGTGATGCCGTTCAAGACGAATTGGCTGACCCAGCTAGTGCTATTCTTGAGATTGATAAAAAAATCGCTCAAACTCAGCGTTCAGCAGACTTCCCTACACAATACTTCGGTGTACCACTGGCAGGTAGCTTGATTCCTTATATTGATGTGCAGCTAGAAAACAAACAGTCAAAAGAGGAATGGAAAGGCGGCGTCGAGACCAATAAGATCTTGGGTAATGATGAAACCAGTACGATTCCTATTGATGGTATGTGTGTACGCGTCGGCGCTATGCGTTGTCATGCGCAAGGCCTAACGATCAAGCTAAAAAAAGACATTCCGCTAGAAGAAATCGAAGCTGCACTCAAAAACAGTGGTAACGAATGGTTGGACTTGGTCGAAGATGACAAAGAAGCTACCATGAACCGCCTAACGCCAGTAGCAGTGACTGGCACCTTAACTGTTGCCCTAGGTCGCTTACGTAAGCTTAATATGGGCCCTGAGTATCTAGGTGCATTTACCGTTGGTGATCAATTGTTGTGGGGTGCAGCAGAACCATTACGTCGCATGCTTAATATCATCCGTGAGCAAAACGTCTAACTCAGATACCTTAAATGAAGCACAAAAAAGACAGCGATTGCTGTCTTTTTTTATGGGCTGATTATTATTCAGGTTGGTACGCAATCATTACCTCATTGCGACGTAAGAATGGTAGCGTCCAAGGCGGGTTATAACGTGCCAATTCAGGCTCGCCTGTAGGCGTCAAATTCTGGTCTTGCATCCATGTTTGCAGCGCTTCGGTTTTTTCCGCTACTTTATCTTCTCCTGCGAGCCAAGAGAACTTAATCACACCGTACGTCTGTGCAGGTACTTCTATAATCTCAACGTTTGAATTATTTGGTTTAGGCAACGTTTGCATTGTATATTTACTAGGCATCGTAAATTGCACGCGCCACTTACCATCGTCTTGTTGCATACTGACTGGTGCTGTCATGGCAATTTTTTGTGGCTCATTATCACTTTCTTTGTTATTAGCTTGCATCGTGACAGGTGCCGTCATACTGATTTTACTACTGTCTCCATATGGTGCTGTGTTATTACCAAAATTATAGTCCGCTAAAACCTTAAACCCTTCACGACTTGCTGAGTCTTGGTCACCACTCACCCACGTTTGCGCTACTAGCTGCTCATCATAACGACGCAGCTCAAAGTCATCTACTTGGGTCAACACCGTATATTTCGGCTCTTCAGTAGCCATAGCCCCTCCTGATATCAATAATAAACCACTCAATAATAAGTAAGCTGTCTTTTTCATGTCATGTCTCCAGCATCTAAAAGCATGGTGTGGCAATGATTATTACCTCACCTGTATAACTTCTACTGTATCAATAGACCTCTAGCACTGTCTGTGTCTTTTGGCGTGCTATCTGTATTTTTGGTTATGAAAAAGGGATGTCAAATAAAATCCCTAAAGAACATATTAACTATGTATCGATACCACTAAATATCCATGTCCAAAAAAACCGCTAACAATGCTATAATTAGCGCCATTTTCATAGCTTAAATAGCGGTTATCATATGCAATTTGTCTTACATAAAACGGCCAGCGGTGCAACGCGTGCACGCCGTGGTACGGTTCATCTCAATCATGGCGACGTGCAAACGCCTGCTTTTATGCCTGTTGGTACTTATGGTACGGTCAAAGGCATGCTTCCACGTGATATCGAAGCCATCGGTGCTGATATTATTTTGGGCAATACCTTCCATCTCTGGTTACGTCCGGGTACTGAAGTCATTGATAAATTCGGTGGCTTACATAAGTTTATGCATTGGGACAAGCCTATCTTGACCGATTCAGGCGGTTTCCAAGTATTTAGCCTCGGCGCAATGCGTAAAATCACCGAAGAAGGCGTCAATTTTAAATCTCCTATCGATGGCGCAAAGGTATTTCTCTCACCAGAAAAATCTATGCAAATTCAGTACAGCTTGAACTCAGACATCGTCATGCAGTTCGATGAGTGTACGCCTTATCCAGCCACTCATGATGAAGCGAAAAAGTCGTTAGAGCTATCGCTACGTTGGGGACAGCGCTGTATCGATGAGCACAACAGACTGGGCAGTACCAACGCATTATTCGGTATCGTACAAGGCAGCATGTATCCTGATTTGCGTCAGCAATCACTTGAAGGTCTGTTAGAGATTGGCTTCGATGGTTATGCTATTGGTGGTCTTTCGGTTGGCGAGCCTAAAGAAGAGATGATAGATGTCCTAGACTACCTGCCTGACGATATGCCAGCAGATAAGCCACGCTACCTTATGGGTGTTGGTAAGCCTGAGGATTTAGTTGAAGGTGTACGCCGCGGCGTGGATATGTTCGACTGTGTGATGCCAACGCGTAACGCGCGTAATGGCCATTACTTTGTGACGGGCGATGCAGACAATGCTGGCGTGGTACGTATTCGTAATAGCCAATATCGCAATGATGAAGGCCCACTAGATCCTGAATGTGACTGCTATACTTGCCAGAACTTTAGCCGTGCTTATCTGTACCATCTTAATAAGTGCAAAGAGATGCTAGGTGCTCAGTTAGCGACCATTCATAATTTACGCTATTACCAACATTTGATGCAAGGTATCAGAGATGCTATCGAGCAAGACAAATTTGATGAGTTTGTCAGCGAGTTTTATGCCAAACGCAGTCAAACAGTTCCTGAGTTAAACTTGCGTTAATCCTGTTTAACATTCACGACCGTATAACGATATCTGTTGAAATAAAAAAGGGCTTAAGAATAATCTTAAGCCCTTTTTCTATGCTGCTTTTATCATTTAATGATTCGAATAGTGTCCTTTGACTACTATCCCATCAATGACGTCACAAATACTACAATAACAGCGATTGGCGCGATGAATTTCGCAACGATTTGCCACAGCTGCCATGTACCATTAGATAAACCAAGCTCTTGCTGAATGTTACGTTGATCCATTTTCCAACCAACAAATACAATTGCAGCCAGACCTGTTAGAGGCAGTAGGAACTTACTAGTAAGCTTATCTAATGCATCAAAGATACCATTACCCATGATAGTAAAGTCAGACCATAGGTTGAACGATAGCAATGCTGCAATACCTAACAACCAGATTACTGTACTTGCCACGATAGTCGATACAGTACGACTCATCGACGTACGCTCTTCTAACAACTCAACGGTTGGCTCAAGTAACGAGATAGATGAGGTGATAGCAGCAAAGGTAATAAGTAAGAAGAACAATGCACCAATGATAGTACCTGCACCCATGCTACCAAAAGCAATTGGCAAGCTTACAAAGATAAGACCAGGACCTGATGCAGGATCTAGACCATTGCTAAAGATGATTGGGAAGATAGCAAGACCAGCAGCCAACGCAATAACCGTATCTAAAATAACAACAGTACGTGCTGTTTTTAGTAAGTTCACTTCACGGCCCAAGTACGAGCCATAAGCGACCATGATACCCATACCAATTGATAGGGTGAAGAAGGCATGACCTAATGCTGCAAGCATAACATCAGCCGTTAGTTTGCTAAGATCTGGCGTAAATAGGTAAGCAACTGCTTCACCAAACCCACCGTTCATCATGTTATAACCGACGATAACGAACAGAATCACACCCAATAATGGCATCAAAATCTTAGCTGTTTTTTCGATACCACTTGTCACACCAATACCAACGATGACAGCGGTTAAAATCATAAATACCGTATGCCAGATCGTCAATGTACCAGCTGATGCAAGCATAGCATCAAAGGTTGCAGCAACAGAATCACTGTCTTGACCAGCAAAACTACCTGTTGCTACTTTAGTGATATAGTTAAGCGCCCAACCACCGATCACACTATAGAACGATAGAATTAAGAAGCCACCTAAGATACCAGTAGCACCAACGATGCCCCAACTACGTGACTTACCTTCAGTCGCTGCTACGTCTGAAAAAGTATTGACTGGGTTTTTTTGACCACGTCGACCAATTAACCATTCAGCAACTAATATCGGAAAACCGACCAGCGCGATACAGAACAAATAGGCAATAACGAAAGCTGAACCACCGCTTTCGCCAACCATGTATGGAAATTTCCATATGTTTCCTAAACCAACTGCTGAGCCTACTGCTGCCAATACGAAGCCAAAGCTTGAGCTCCATTGGGCATGTTCTTGTTTATTGATAGCCATTTTTTCCGTCCTCGTGCTTCAATTAACGTTACTGATAATCTTCCTTGATCAACATAAATAGTCGGCTTTACCATTGGATTATTTAGTAAACGCTTCTATGTGAAACGCCCAGCAACATTAAGAAAGAATTGATTACAATATTGTAAACGCTCAGTTTCTGCTAAGCGACCAAAAAAGTCAAGTGCTCATAAATATAAAAAGCCATAACAAATAGTTATGGCTTCTACGTAATTCGCCTTCATCCCACAAGAATTTAGCTGATTAAAAGTATCGAACTCATCATTAATCGAGTTATGCTTTCTTTAGCGCACAACACCGCGACTGCTATTTTGTAATGAATCAATAAGTAGCTGAATTTTTGGCTCTTTAGCCAATAGTTCACTATGTAAGACTTCCAACGCTTGTGCAGTGGTCAAACCTGATCTGAAAATCGTACGGTACGCTTGACGTAATACATTAATGGTTTCTTTTGACCAACCTTTACGGCGCATACCTTCGATATTGAGTCCATGAGCCTTTGCTGGATTGCCAGATACCATCGTAAATGCAGCCACATCTTTTAGAATGAGGCTTGCTCCACCAATCAAGCTATAGTCATCTACTGTACAAAACTGATGTATGCCTGAGTTACCACCGATGATGGTATGGTCGCCAATAGTCACATGCCCCGCTACACCGACATTGTTAGCCAGTACGTTATGATCGCCAATGACACAATCATGTGCGACATGGGTGTTTACCATCAGTAGATTATGACTGCCGATTTTAGTCAGCTCGCCGTCTTGCGCTGTACCACGGTGTAAGCTACAGGCTTCACGAATCGTATTGTGATCGCCGATTTCAAGCCAAGTGCGCTCACCTGCATATTTCAAGTCTTGAGGATCTTCACCAATACTCGCAAATTGATAAAACTCATTGTGTTGGCCAATACGAGTCAGTTTAGTCACAACGACATGTCTATGCAAAACCGTATGCGCACCAATTGATACTTCATCACCAACGATACAATAGGGCCCGATGATAGCAGTCTCGTCAATCTGCGCGGACGGTGAGATGAGTGCTGTAGGATGAATCTGACTCATAAGATGGGCCCTTGTATCATTTGATGCGAGTAAATAATAAAAAAGTATCGCTATTTCAGTGTTACTAACGAAGCTAATACCAGTTATGTTGTTGAGTTTACATATAGCTGTTTATTGCAGTGATAGTGAGCGATTTCAATATCGCTCTTTGTACAGTATGGCTTATTGAAAACTTAAGCACCCTTCGTGTTAGCAGGTTTTTGCTGCTCTTGACGTGCAATCATGATTTGAGCACTAGCAGCCAGTTCATCTTCGACATGAACAGTACAATCAAATTTATAGATACCGTGTCTTTGCATCACGGTCTTTGCACGAATGATAAGCTGATCACCAGGAATCACACGGCGTTTAAAACGGACTTTATCCACACCTGCAAATAGATAGAGGTAACCGTCTTCTGCTGTCAGTCCTGCACTGATAAAACCGAGAACCCCTGACACCTGTGCCATTGACTCCACCATCAATACCCCTGGCATAATCGGCTCATCAGGAAAGTGGCCGTTAAAAAACTCTTCATTAATAGTCACGTTTTTGATACCAGTAATACACTCACCTGGCGTACAAGCTACAATACGATCTACCAGCATAAAAGGATAGCGATGCGGTAAATAATGCTTAATCGTATGATACGTTAACGGTAGCGTAAGACCTTGCTCAGCCAAGCTTTTAACTTCTTCATCAGTTGGGATATCTATATTGTTATTGCTCATAATGACGCTTCCTTGCTGTGTTTTGAATATCTATTATTTGTTTGTGTTTGCATTAGTTATTGCCTAGCTGACGAAAACGTACAGCAGCACGTCGCCAATTAGCAGTTGGCATTGCAGCAGTACCAGATGAATATGAGCCAGCGGTTTTAATGGATTTGGTTACCATGGTCATGCCAGACAAAACAACATCGTCTGTAATCTCGATATGCCCTGTGATACCGACAGCGCCGCCTATTATACAGCGCTTACCTATCGTAGTACTACCCGCAATACCCGTTTGAGCAGCAATAGCAGTGCCGTCACCGATACGGACGTTATGGGCAACTTGTACCAAATTATCAATAATCACGTGATTACCAATAACAGTATCATCGATAGCGCCACGATCGATACACGTCTGGCTACCAACTCTTACATGATTACCAATAATGACACGGCCTAACTGGGCAATACGCTCCCAACCTGTGTTACTAGGATCTTTAGTAGGCGCAAACCCGAACCCTTCAGATCCGATACTTACCCCTGCATGCAATCTAACGTGATTGCCAATGACACACTCAGGCCCGACAACGACTTGCGACTTAATCACACAATCGGTGCCAATACTGGTATTGGCTTCAACCACGACATGAGCATCGAGTGAGCTACGTGCCCCTATTTGCACATTGTCACCAATCACACAAAAAGGGCCGATATTGACTTGCTCGCCAATAACAGCACTGTCTGCAATCACAGCACTAGGATGAATCCCGTTAGATAAAGAATGACGTGCAAACAGCTGACTGGCACTGGCATAAGCCAAATATGGATTTGAGACGACTAGCGCTATCGCTGAGGTAGGCACTTGGTCACGATATGCTTCCGTCACCAACACAGCACCGGCGTCACTGCTAGCCAAGCTAGAGATATAGTGAGGATCTGCCAAAAAGCTCAACTGCTGCTGATTGGCCGTCGTCAAACTACCGACGCTACTGAATGGTTGACACAATTGCTCAGTGTTAATCTCAGCCTTATTAATAATAGGCTGACGCTGCTCAATTCGAGTAATGAGTTGCTCAATCGTTATCATAATGACTATTAATAAAATGTGTTTATAAATGAAACGGTCGCCAAAATAACAATGCGTTTTGACGACCTACTAAGCTCTAATGATATTTCCGTCTATTTGAGACAATCTTCGAAACTGCTCAAATAGATGAGAATGATGTCATTAATTTAGAATGTATTACCAATCTGGAACTGGACTTTTTCAGTCTCATCGCCCTCTTTGTCACCAAATGGTACCGCGTAGCTCAGTGAGATTGGACCAATTGGCGTATACCAAGTGATACCAGCACCAGCACTATAGCGGAAGTCATTATCTTGAGTCAGTAGCTTAATTTCACTACCGTCGTCATTTAGAGCAGGATCACCAGTATTAGGATTGATAAAAGTGCGATCTTCTTTATCAGAGGTGTCAAAGACCTGACCACCTTCAGCAAACAATACTGGGCGTACTTGATCTGCCCAATCACCTTTAAACGGCATTGGCAAAATTAATTCTGCACCAAACGTTGCTAGTGCATTACCACCAATATCTTCATCTGTAAATCTTCGATCAGCATTAACCGCATCAAGATAAACTTGTGATTTAGGTCCCAGAGTAGATGATTCATAGCCACGTACTGAGCCATAACCACCAGCATAGAAGTTCTCATAGAACGGTAAATCATTACCATAACCAAGCTTAGTATAACCACGCGCGATCACATCTTTATAAAGAGGATAATATATATTGCCGCTATAAGTTAGCTTTTGGTAATTGGCATCACCAAGACCGATGGTTGCATCAACCGCATGGCTCATCCCTTTGGTAGGAAATACTGGACGGTCTAAAGTGCTGTAGTCCCAACCAAACAATAGGTTGTAAGTCTGATAGTCATTCTTGAAGCTAGCAACACCATCAGTCTCGACTTCCGGCGTTTTCGTACCGCCCTCGTCTAGAATTTCTTGGACATTAGATATACCCAGATAACGACCACCACGAACCTTTGTGTTGTCTACATTTAGACCAGCACTAAGACGTTTGGTTTCGTCAATAGGATAACTATAGTTCAGCGTCGCACCATATGAATCGGTCACATAGTTACTAACGTTATCATCGTCATATTTAGTTTTGCGATAATAACCGCTGATACCTTGAGAGACACCGTTTTCTGTAAAGTACGGATCGGTATAACCTAGGCTATAAGAGTCGCGTGTTTCTGAACGAGAAAGCGCAGCCTTTACACGGTTACCGGTACCCATAAAGTTGTTTTGAGTCAGATCCAATTGGAAAGTCACACCACCACTTTGTGAGTAACCTGCTGCAATCGTTGAGCTACCAGAAGGCTGCTCTTCAACCACATAGTTTACATCGACTTGATCGGGCTGGTTAGGTACTGGCTTAACATCGACAGTGACATTTTTAAAGAAGCCAGTACGCATTAAACGCGTGCGTGACAGCTGAATTTTGTCATTGGACGACAGCGCACCTTCTAACTGACGCATCTCACGACGTAATACTTCGTCTTGCGTTTTGATATTACCCGTAAAGTTGATACGGCGAACGTAGATAGGACGTGCAGGATCGATATAGTAATCGACATCGACCATTTTAGTATCGTCATTGATACGTGGTACTGGTCTGATTTGAGCTAGATAATAGCCTTCGTTACCATAGCGTCTTTTGAGAGAAGCAGTGGTTTCGTCTAGTTTTGCTTGCGAGTACTTTTCATTAGATGCAAAGCTCACTAGCTCTTTTAGCTCACTATTCTCAAAGGTAGGTTTACCTAGAAAGTTCACTTCGCCAAACTGGTATTGCTCGCCTTCACTTAGGCTAACTTCGATAAACACGCTACTCTTGTCTTCGCTAATGTTCAATACGGCATTATCAACTGAAAAACGCACATAACCATCGTTCTGATATAGCGCCTTTAAACTCTCTAAACTGGCGGCCAGTTTTTCTTGAGCGTAACGATCAGATTTAGATAATAGACGCGTCCATGAAGATTCTTTTACCGCGAAAACGTCTTTAATCTCTTCATCACTAAAGTGCTTGTTACCAATGATATTGATATCGACAACTTTAGCAGGCTTGCCTTCTACAAAGCGCACATCAAGTTTTACGCGGTTACCATCAAGTACCGTTTGATCTACTTCGATATTACTATTGTAGTAGCCTTGGCTAATATATTGCTGTTGTAGCTCATTGGCCACACCTTGCAAAGTAGACTGCTTGAGCACGTCACCAGCAGAAAGGCCAGCATTCTTCAATCCCTGCTCAAGCCCTTCTTTAGGAATAAGCTTGTTACCTTCAAAGGTTACTTCAGCGATCGTTGGACGCTCAATGACGTCAAATCTTAGCTTGCCACCTTCGACACGGCTTTGAATATCAGCAAAGTTCTCAGTTGCATATAGCGCCTTAATACTGGCAGCTAAGCTACTATCATTCACCGTATCGCCTACCGTAACAGGTAAGACCGGATAGAGGCTATCAGGGGTTAAGCGTTGTAAGCCATTAAAACCGATGTCAGTTACTACAAATTCTGCAGCCTGTACTGGCATACTCATCATCGCTACAACTAACGGCAACCCAGCCGCGCTCATAATTAAAGGCGTACGCATAAACACTATCCGTCAATAAAAAAATTGCTTAAGTTAAGTTAAAAGGCACGTATTGTCTAACCCGTGCGCATAAGGTTATAAACCCATGCAAGGGTAACTCAGAACACTTTATATAAATTGCATCACAAAATAAACTAAAAATTACGATTAGTACAGAGGCTGCGACACAGAGTAGCATGCCTATCATAACAATAATCAGCCTATAATAGGCGTAAAACCATTAGTATATCGTGCTTTATCAGCCATATTGCTCATCCGCCGATCAAAATAGCCGGCTGATGTCATTACCAATTGCTAACACCATGAAACCTGCCAGCAAGAGTAAACCGATATTTAGACCGACCATTTGCACACCTTCAGACAATGGCTTACCGCGAATCAGCTCGATAAAATGATAGACAATATGCCCACCATCTAATACTGGAATCGGCAAAAGGTTTAAGACGGCAAGACTCAGGCTAATTAGCGCCGCTGTCGATAATACCATCTGCCAACTGATATCAAAGCTTTGTTTGGCGACTTTGGCAATGGTAATTGGCCCTGATAAGTTGTCTAAGCCAATCATACCGGATAGCATTTTTCCCATTGAGCTTACGGTCATTACTGCGAGCTGCTCAGTCTTTTCAAACGACTTAACTAACGACTCACTAGGACCATAGACCACGGTAGTCTTGTAATCATCAGGGATAACAATCTCAGTCTGATCCACCATCGCACCAATCTGTCCGTAATCATTACCCAAGTTGTCTTTTTTACCTTGAGGCATAATCTGCAACTGTACAGACTTGTCATCACGCAACACCGTAAAGTTCAATAGCGTTTCAGGATTATCACGGATGATACGTGTCGCAGTAATCCAATCTTCGATTGACTCATTATTAATAGCAGTAATGCGGTCACCAACCTTTAGACCTTGGCGGCTAGCGGCACCATCGGGAGCCAAACCGCCTACAATCGGCGCAATCTGCGGCTGCCATGGCAACATACCAAAGCTGGTCAGTGCGTCTTTGCCTTGAGCCTCACCTTGCATAAACTGTGTGACGGGTGCTTGATAGGTTTTAGTCGACTGATCGGTTTGGGCGTCTGACTGCAAGGTAATGCTAACATTATCCGTCTCACCCATACGTCCTGCAAGGCGATAGTTAATACCTTCCCATGTCTGCACATCATGTCCATCAATCGCCACAATCTTATCGCCGACTGGCAGCTGTGCCATTGCAGCAGGCGTATCTGGTAGTACCTGTCCAATCTTAGTCGCCAACTGCTCAGATGGGGTCATAAATAGTACCCAAAATAGCGCGATAGCGATAACAAAATTCATGATAGGACCAGCTGCAACGATAGCAATTTTCTTGAGCGGATGCTGTCGATTAAACGCAAGGTGCTGCTCATCTTTTGCGACATTACCTTCACGCTCATCTAGCATTTTTACATAACCGCCAAGTGGCAATGCTGAGATACGATAGTCGATACCGCTCTTTTTGCTGGTCCAACCAAAAACTTTAGGACCAAAACCGATAGAGTACGTTAACACTTTGACACCGCAAAGCCGCGCCACAATATAATGTCCCCACTCGTGTAAGGCAATAAGCGGACCTAAGACAAATATGGCGGCAAGAAGTGTTAGTAAAAACGTCATGATTTTTTCTCAGTATTGTCTCTCAGCATTTTTATTAACATCTTCGCTAATCTCGTTTATCAATGTCATATATCAGCTAAGAGACGCTTGCTACGATTATGTTAGCTTTGCTACCAACTTATCAGTCAGATGGCGTGCAATCTTATCGATTGCCAATATGTCTTCTATGTCAGCGGTTTCGTTCAATGGAGGCAGCTGTATGTCATTTAAGGCTTGTTCGTTAATATCAGCAATATCCGTCAAACGTATTTTACCATCGAGGAACGCTGCTACTGCAATTTCGTTTGCAGCATTAAGCACAATTGTGGCTTGCGTTCCGGCTTGCATAGCTTGGCGGGCCAAACGCAAACAGGCAAACTTTTGCAAGTCAGGTTCAATAAACTCCAAACCACTAAGTGCAAATAAGTCTAACGGCTGCGAGCCACTATCCATCCGATCAGGGTAGCTAAGCGCGTGCGCAATGGGGGTTTTCATGTCTGGACTGCCCAGCTGCGCCAAGAAGCTACCATCGCTATATTCTACCATCGAGTGAATGATACTTTGTGGATGAATAACCACATTTATCTTATCTTCAGGCAAATCAAATAAGTGACAGGCTTCTATCAGCTCAAGCCCCTTGTTCATCATCGTGGCCGAATCGACAGATATCTTTTGACCCATTGACCAATTCGGGTGTTTGACCGCTTCTGCGACGCTTGCCTGCTGCATCTGCTCAAACGACTGCTGCAAAAATGGCCCACCAGAGGCTGTCAACCATAGTTTACGAACACCATGATTTGACTGATGGATTTGCGTATTGTCTTGCTGAATAGCGAGTGGCAAGCATTGAAAAATGGCATTGTGTTCGGAGTCGAGTGGCAGCAAAGTGGCTTTGTGTGTCTTGACCGCATCAATCATAACTTTACCTGCCATCACTAAGGCTTCTTTATTGGCCAATAAGATACGCTTACCTACACGTGCTGCTGCTAATGTAGACGGCAACCCTGCCGCCCCTACAATCGCCGCTACAACCGTATCAGTCTGTGAGTCAGTGGCAATATCTACCAATCCTGCCTCACCCCCTACGACCTCACTATCAATCCCCGCGGCTTTAAGCCTGTGAGCAAAATCATCTACGGCTGACGTCGGCACACTGACGCGTTTCGGCAAAAACTGCTGACAGAGTGCAAATAGCTTATCTAAGCGATGATAGCCTGACAAAGCATAGACTTCGTAGGTATGCGGTTGTGCCGCTAATATTGCTAAGGTGCTATCGCCAATCGAGCCTGTCGCGCCTAGTACGGCGATGCGTTGCGTCATAACCATCAATGCCCATGATACTTAAAAATAATAAAAATAGAATATCGTCTGTTAACTATAAAACCACTGTTCTGATAACCGTGTTTGTCATACTAATGTATTACTTGTGTTCGGCTCACTTATATTAGTATTAATGAGAATAAACCATAGAGCAGGTTCAAATAGAAAAATGCTGCTATATAACCTTATACCACTATCAAGCCAAGCTGCTGTATCGCCCAAAAACCAAGGGCAAATATTGGTGTGGCAGACAGTAGCGAATCAATACGATCAAGGATACCACCGTGACCTGGCAAGATAGTACCTGAATCTTTTACATCAGCACGACGTTTGAGCATCGACTCAAACAAATCTCCAAGTACAGAGGCAAGAATAGTGATGGCCGATAACGCTACAAATGCGATTAACGGTACACCGGTCAGCTGTAATTTAAAGACGCTAATGGCTACCACAACTAACAGCCCTGTAACGAGGCCACCAGCCAATCCTTCCATGCTCTTATTGGGCGAAACATTGGGTGCCATTTTTCGGCGACCAAGCTTGCGTCCAACGAAATATGCACCGCTATCTGCACACCATACTAATAAGAACACATATAGCAGCCACCATGCCGACAGTTGCCAGAGATAGAACATCGCCGTGATAGATGCCGTCAGAATAACCGCGCCCATCATTGCCAGCTGGTTGCCGTACCATCTCGTCTGTGTTGGAAAGACTCGAACCCAAGACAGCGCCATCAGCCATATAATGAGTGACGCCACCCACCAAAACAGCCAAGTCACCTTGAACATCAGCGAGAATATAGTGAGCGCTAAAATAATTAGAACGAATACAGCAGGTTGGCGCCACTTAGGCATCAATTTGGCCCACTCATGAGCGGCGATAATGACCCCAATGGCCAACAGTGGTGCAAATAAAATAGGCGTTTGGCTCGCAAACATTGCAATACCAACGATAATAACGAGAACAATTGCCGTCTTAATTCGTTGCCACATACTTATCGAGCCTTATAATAATGAAGAACAGATGGTCAAAAAATGCATTATAGCAGCTAACTAACGATGGCCTAGTGATAGCATTCAATACTCATTCAAGCCATTTATCATTGCATAAACCAACCCTATTGACCAGTTATACAATACTAACTGAACTGAACCGACTGAACTTACCTATCAACTCATTGCTCAGTGCCCTTGCTGCTCTATTACTACCTGCTCGCTGGTTTTACCAAAGCGGCGTTGACGTTTTGCAAACTCTGCGATCATCAAAGCCAGCTCTTCTGCTGTAAAATTCGGCCACAATGTGGGAGTGAAAAACAGCTCAGCATAAGCGGATTGCCACAATAAGAAATTAGAAATACGATACTCGCCGCCCGTACGCACTAGCATATCTACTGCTGGCGTGTCGGCTAATTGTACGTAGTTACCTAACAGCTCTTCGCTGACATCTTCAGCTTTTAATTCGCCATCTTGCACTTGCTGAGCCAGCTGTTGTGCTGCGTTTGCGATATCCCACTGTCCACCGTAGCTAATTGCAATCACCAGCGTCATTGCGTCAAACTCTACCGTCTTTTCTTCTGCGTCAGCCATTAACATTTGTAATGACTCACTAAGCTGACTACGGTCACCGATGAAACGCAAGCGAATACGATACTCATTCATGCGCGGCATTTGCTCATGAATCGTCGATGTGAGTAGCTGCATCAATAGTGCCACTTCACTAGGCGGTCTCTGCCAATTTTCGCTAGAAAACGCAAAAACGGTCAGCACTTTAATGCCTGTATTGACACAATAATCAACAAGGGGATCTAGTGCATTTTTACCCGCTATATGACCTTGACCTTGGCCTAAATTATTGGCCTTACCATAGCGATTATTACCATCCATAATGATGGCGATATGACGAGGAAGAATAGCGGGCGCCAAAACGGCTGAAGTGGACATAGGCGAACTTGCTTATTGTTAAGGTAAAATAATAATAACGTGTGCAACGGCGAATAAAAAGTGCCATTTATATAATTCACTAACTTATCATAATTATATTGTGAATTTTTAATGCTCAGAATGCGATGAACAAAGTCTAATCAATCGCGTTTTTGGCATGTTCTAGATATGGCTGCATATAGTTGATTCAGTTTAAAAGAGAGACCAGCAACCGAGTTCAGATGTATATGCGATACTTCAATCGAGGTTAACGCTGCGACTCTTTTATAGAGGATTAACTATATCAGTCTACACAATAATAAACAGCCAATAGCTACAAAGTATTGGCTGCTAAATTACAGATAATCTACCGAACTGATTCTTGCTATAAATACCAAATATATTAGTCTTAAACTTCCATCAAATCGCTTTCTTTTTTGCTTAAGCGAGCATCGATCGTTTCAATGTATTTGTCAGTGATTTTTTGAATGTCATCACTCGCGCGGCGCTCATCATCTTCTGAGATTTCTTTTTCTTTTGCCAAGTCTTTGATATCATTCATCATGTCACGGCGAATATTACGGATAGACACTCGGCTGCTCTCAGCTTCACCACGTGCAAGTTTTTGCATATCGCGACGAGTATCTTCTGTTAATGCGGGCATTGGCACACGAATCACATCAGCAGACATTGGGTTTAGGCCCAAATCTGCTTCACGAATGGCCTTGTCTACTGCTTGTACCATAGTACGGTCAAATGGTTGAACCAGTAAGGTACGCGAGTCCTCAACGTTTACGCTTGCCACTTGGTTCAATGGTGTATCAGAACCATAGTAGCTAACCATCACACCTGACAACATACCTGGATGCGCACGACCAGTACGAACTTTACTGAAAGTGCTTTCAAGCGCTTCCAACGTTTTTTGCATGCGTGCTTCACCGTCTTGCTTAATCTCTTTAATCATTGTGTATCCTTATTTATCGTTACCGACAAATTTTTTATTTGCTATTGGGATATTAACTATTTGTTGCTAATCGTTAGCTATTTACTGACGTTAGTTGCCAGTATCGCATCAATTAATGAAAAACTCGTGTGCCTTCATTTTCACCCATGATGACATTCAATAATGCATTAGGTTTTGTCATATCAAACACTTGTAGCGGTACGTTATGCTCACGGCATAACGCGATAGCCGTTAAATCCATGACGCCTAGCTTTTGCTCTAATACTTCATCAAAAGTCAGACCGTCATATTTGACTGCATCATCATGTAGGCTTGGGTCTTTGTCATAAACGCCATCGACCTTAGTCGCTTTTAAAATCAAACCGGCTTCGATCTCGATACCGCGCAAACAAGCAGCAGTGTCAGTGGTAAAGAATGGGTTACCCGTACCTGCAACAAAGATACAAACTTCGCCGTTTTTGAGATAACGAATGGCATTACGACTGCTATAGCTTTCGGTGACTTCACCAATCGGTAACGCTGACATCAAGCGCGTTTTTATGTTGCGACGCTCAAGCGCATCACGCATTGCCAGTCCGTTCATAACGGTTGCTAACATGCCCATCTGATCACCAGTAACGCGGCCAACGAGACCTTCTTTTTGTAACTGTGCACCGCGATATAAGTTACCACCGCCAACTACGATACCCACTTGGACACCAAGTCCACGCAAGTGAGCGATAGACAAGCTCATTTTATCAAGCACTTCGGTATCGATACCCATGTCTTTACTACCAGCTAAGGCTTCACCGGAGAGTTTCAGCAAGATACGAGCGTAACGCGGGTTTTTGTCAGACATGAGGTCACCTTGTTATCATGAAATTATAAAGAAAATTATCGGTAAAATACAAATCGAGTTTGCCCACAACGCCACACTTACAGCTAAGCGTATTAAAAAGGCTAAATTGCGCTAATTGTAGCAAAAACTGCCCGCCATTGGGCAATTTTCACTCGCATATCTTATTGGATATCTAGCCTTGATAACTGGCGAATAGATCGTATTCGCTAGCATCATCAATAGTCACGGTTAAGAACTGCCCTACTTTAACTTGAGCGTTGATATCATCAACATAGACATGACCATCAATTTCAGGTGCATCAGCATAGCTACGGCAGATAGCAATCTTTTCATCGCTGTCAATTTCATCGACCAATACCGTTAAGGTTTTGCCGACTTTTTCTTGTAGCTTTTGCGCTGAAATATCTTGCTGTAGCGCCATTAAACGCTCATAGCGAGACTGCTTGACGTCTTCAGGGATATGGTCAGGCAAGTCATTGGCCACTGCGCCTTCTACTTCTGAATAAGTGAATGCACCCACGCGATCAAGACGTGCTTCAACTAGCCAATCAAGCAAGCACTGAAAATCTTCTTCTGTCTCGCCAGGGAAGCCAACCACAAAAGTCGAGCGAATCACGATATCAGGACAGATATCACGCCACGCTTTGATACGTGCCAAGGTGTTTTCGCTATGCGCAGGACGTTTCATCGCTTTTAAGATGCGATGACTGGCATGCTGGAACGGAATATCCAGATAAGGAAGCAGTTTCTTCTCACCCATCAACTCAACGACTTTGTCTACATGTGGATACGGATAGACATAATGCAAGCGAACCCAAATGCCCAAATCGTTCAATGCTTGGCATAAGTCATAAAACTTAGACTTGAGCGGCATACCATTCCAAAAGCTGGTTTTATACTTTAGGTCAAGGCCATATGCCGAGGTATCTTGCGAGATGATAAGCAACTCTTTCACGCCAGCTTTTTTGAGCGCCAGTGCTTCATTCATAACATTATCAATCGGGCGCGATACCAAATCACCGCGCAAGCTTGGAATAATACAGAACGTACAACGGTGATTACAGCCTTCTGATATTTTTAGATAAGCATAATGGCTTGGGGTCAGTTTGATACCCGCTTCATTAATCAAATCTATTTTTGGATCATAGTTGGCGTCCTGACTGCGATTTGGCTTAGGCACATGCTGCGCTACTGCCGTAATCACTTCATCATAGGCATGTGCGCCCGTCACTGCTAGTACAGCTGGATGCATCTCACGGATTTTGTCCGCCTCTTTACCTAAGCAACCAGTAACAATCACTTTACCATTTTTGCTAATGGCCTCGCCGATCGCATCAAGTGACTCTTGTACCGCTGACTCAATAAAGCCGCAAGTATTTACCACGACCAAGTCAGCACCATCATAATCACTGGCTACTTGATAGCCGTCACGGCTTAGCTCAGTGATAATACGCTCACTATCTACCAATGCTTTTGGACAACCTAGTGATACAAAACCAATCTTTGGCGCTGCACTAACTGGCATCGTAGCAGTCGCATTGGCAGTCGTAACATCGCTGCTTTGGGCTACACTACGGTTTTGGTTATGGTTGGCTTTATGATGGTAAGGTTGTTTAGTGTCTGTTTGACTGGCATCTGCCTGACTCTGCGCTTGTACTATGGTAGGCGCGGCAGGATTGAAGATAGTGGCAGTGTCTTTTACGGCAGATAGAGGAGCTGTTGCTGTCGTATTCACTGACTCGGTAGAAGTTTTGGACATGGCTGACCTTGCTAGAGATAAATTGGCTGAGCGCATTGTACGTTTTTTTTGCAAAAATCACCAGTTTTGCCGCTCTATAGTCTTGATTTGTGGTTAAATATTATCTCAAGCATCTGACTTTTTTGGGCCCTACCGATGAACGCTGATTTTATAACCGCCAAAACAACCCCTGACCTCGCATTTATATCTCAGCATTTATTCACCGCTATTTTATGGGTCAACGATGAGCTATCAATCACACGGTTGAATGCTCAAGCCGAGCAGCTACTTGCCATTAGTAGCGGCAGACTAATCAATCAATCCATCTTGACTCTGCTCGCACCTGATGAGTTAAAGACTAAAGATACTGCATTTATCGATAATGATATAAATGAAAATGAGTCTTCGAGCGAGCCAGCTTACTCTTTGACCGAGCGTTTTGTGCAAGCTCAGAACTACCAACAGCCTTTTATCGATCATGACCACATCATAAAAACACCACTAAATGGTAATTTATCATTGTCAGTCGACTATAGCGTCACGCCAGTCATCTATGAACAGCAGCCTTATTTTATTATCGAGATGTGGGGTAAAGATCGGCAAAGTCGTATCTCTGAGGAGCAGCGTCAACAGCAGCAGTATACAGTGGCCCGTCATATGTTACGCTCGGTGGCACACGAAATAAAAAACCCTCTTGCTGGTATTCGCGGGGCAGCACAACTGTTGCAACGGCAATTCATTAAATTCAGCGACGCATCTACTACTAACACCTCTAGCGCTGATAATGCTTTGACAACTACCAACGCTGACACGCAGCATGATTTGCAAAAAATGAATCAAAAACTGCGCAACTATACGGACATTATTATTTCAGAGACTGATCGATTGACTCATCTTATTGGGCAGCTTCTGGGTTCCAATCAACTGCCAAACTGGCAAACGCTCAATATCCATGAGCCTTTAGAGCATGTCTTAACCTTAGTGACCAATCAGTATCCACAGGTAGTGTTACAGCGTGATTATGATTTATCATTGCCAGAGTTGTGCGCTGATAAGGATCAACTGATTCAAGTGTTTTTAAACCTCATTAATAATGCTTGTGAGTCGATGACTGAGTTCGAACAAACGCTACAACAGAATAAAATCTCAGAGTCTCAAGAATCACCACAAGCTACCATGCAAAAGAGTAATTCTGACTATCAACCGACATTGCATATTCAAACGCGGGTTGCCTTTCAGCATACGATCGTCGGGCAGCAGCACAAGCAAGTGATGCAAATTACCATTACCGATAATGGCTCAGGTATTGATCCAGCATTGATCGGTCAGATATTTTTCCCAATGGTCACTAGCCGTGCAGCTGGTACAGGTCTTGGATTATCCATCGTCCAAGATATTATCAGTCATCATCATGGTATGATTGATGTGAGCTCGACAAAAGAACAAGAGGACAAGCAAACCCGATTTACGCTATACCTACCATTTACTCAACCCATCACTGAGACATAAAACAAATTATGAATTTATGAATTAAAGGCTGCTAAGTTTCCTAATGCCCAACTCCCAATCCCCAACTTACTATCAATAATTGCTGATTAGGCCCAATACATGACTGAATATAGCGACGACCTCCAACCTAAAAGCGATGATCAATCAACACAATCACAAATAGTAACTGTGAATAATGCACCCAGCGACCACCCTGCAACATTGTGGTTAATCGATGACGATGCAGCCCTACGTATGGTGTTGGCAGACACGTTTGAAGATGCTGGATTGACCGTTATCAGTTTTACCCAAGCACAAGCAGCATGGACTCGCCTTAACGATGTGTTAAAACAGCAAGAGTCAGCCGAGCAATTACCAGACGTCATACTAACCGATATTCGTATGCCAATGATGGATGGATTGTCTTTTAGCGACTGGGTCCATCAGTACTTCCCTAAAATGCCAATCGTAATTATGACGGCACACTCAGACCTAACCTCTGCTATCAATAGCTATCAGACAGGGGCTTTTGAATACTTGCCCAAGCCTTTTGACTTAGATGACGCGGTTGCAACGATTTATAAAGCCATCAATTATCAGCCCAACTTAGAAACAACAACTGTTTCCCTTTTAGATGAATCCAATACCAATACAACGTCTGACACTTCCACCGAAGACCTGATGAAATCTAAAGCAGCACCTGCCAGTAAGACAACCAAAGACAATAAGAACAAAGGTGCCGTCGAAGGCAAAAGTAATGGGAACCCTAGCGGCATCATTGGACAGTCACCAGCCATGCAAACGGTGTTTCGTGCTATTGGCAGACTGGCTCAATCCCCCATTTCCGTCTTAATCACTGGCGAGTCTGGAACAGGTAAAGAGTTGGTAGCCAGTGCTCTACATCAGCACTCCCCGCGTAAGCAACAACCATTTATTGCGCTTAATATGGCAGCCATACCGCATGACTTGATCGAGTCTGAGCTATTTGGTCACGAAAAAGGTGCGTTTACTGGTGCAACGACGATGCGTCAAGGCCGTTTTGAGCAGGCAGACGGTGGTACTCTATTTTTAGATGAAATCGGTGACATGCCTTTTAGCACTCAGACAAGGCTGTTACGCGTACTGGCCAATGGTGAGTTTTATCGTGTTGGTGGTCAGCAGCCAATAAAGGTCGATGTACGTATCATCGCAGCCACCCACCAAAACTTAGAAGAGCTGGTAAAACAAAGCCGATTCCGCGAAGACTTATTTTATCGCCTCAATGTCATTCGATTACCCCTACCGCCACTACGTACACGCCCTGAAGACATTCCTGCATTAGCCCTCTACTTTATGCAGTCTGCCGCAGAGCAAATGAATACCACTCCAAAGCATTTACATCCTGCCGCATTGCAAATTATGCAGACGTTTGACTGGCGCGGTAACGTACGTCAATTAGAAAACGTCTGTTTGTGGCTCACGGTCATGGCTACTGGTGACACTGTGATGGCGACAGACTTGCCACCAGAGCTACTTGAAAACATCTCACCTAATACGGTGCTTTATGAAGAGCACGGCCCAACAGAGGGAGACGCTCAAGAGCATTTGGCACAAAATGGCAATGTGTTAAATGGTAGATCATTAAACAGTCATCAAAATGAGCGAAGTAGCCCGTTGCCTAAAAACCAAAGTTGGCAGCAAGCATTGGCTGATTGGGCTGAGCAGTCGTTAAGCACGGGTGAAACTGATATTTTGCAAACAGCAACCCCTGAGTTTGAGCGCGTTTTATTAACAGCAGCACTCAATCATAGTGGCGGTAAAAAGATAGAAGCCGCGAGCTTACTTGGTTGGGGACGCAATACTCTGACACGCAAATTGCAGCAACTGGATATCTCTGCCCCGAGAGTACCAACTAAAGAATAAAAAACGTATAAAGCATGATATTAAATTATTATTAATATCAATTACTTAAAATTAATATCAAAAATAAATGATAAATAATTAAAAATAATTGCAAATAGGGGTTGCCAAACAATTAAAACTCTATATAATAGCCAACCACTGAGACGCACTACCGAATCAGTTAACTGTCTAGATAGCGTTTGAGTTTAATCGTTTTTGATGATAGAGTAACGAAAATGGGGCTGTGGCGGAATTGGTAGACGCACCAGATTTAGGTTCTGGCGCCGCAAGGTGTGAGAGTTCGAGTCTCTCCAGCCCCACCATTTTCGGATAGTGAATAAATTGTCTCAAACCTATACTAAACCTGCCTTCGGGCAGGTTTTTTTATGTGTGGAATTTGGTATGAATATCTTCCGTGGGCTGAACTGTGGAACAGTATCAACTGTACTATCCTTCTATAAGCCTTAAATCGTAAGTGTTTGGAGAGTTTTTTGTAGATATAGCCCATATTCTTCCGTGGGCTATAATCAGTTCTTATCTATGTTTGCCCAAGTAAATCTTACAAAGAGTATTTCACTATATTTCGTATAATTAAATAGCCCTATAAGTTAGTAGCCTATAGGGCTTTTTCATTATAGGATGCATCTACTTATTACCATTTTAGTATAATGTGCTGGTCTAGAGACTAACTACTGAGAGTTGTATTTTTTGTTCTCTGAGCTTAATCTAATACCATCAAAAAAGGATTATTAAGATGAACAAAGCGATATCATTAACTTTGGCTACTTTAGCTTTTACATTCTCAGCTTCTGCTTATTCCGCACAGTTTTCTTCTATTATTGATGCAATGGCAATACCTAAAAATTCTCTAAACAATGTAAGTGGCTGGGAGAACGCAGATGAAATTAAAGGTGTTAAATGGAAATGGCCGTATTACGAATCAGGCGCTCATGATAGTACGATGGAAGGAACAACCAAGGTAGGCAGCAGTAAAAATCCTAATATAGGTTATACTGAAGTTACTATCACTGGTGCTAGGACTTTCATGACAGCTATTGAAATAATGATTCAGAATGAAGGAGAGAGTCCTTCTAAAAGTGAAGTAAATAAGCTTTTTGGTTCTGGTAAGGTAACTAAAATTGCATCATCTTGTGATAGCAATCACCCTAACGAGAGAGATGCCACTTATTATTTTACTAGAGCAAAAGATCAGCCAGTCTTTATACGTTATGAAATAAATTGGGGTGCTGCAGGAAAAGGTGGTAGTGCAGGTGGTGCAAATATCACAGTTGCTAATAGATTAACAGATTTAAATAGTCGCTATGGTTACGAGGATTGCTATGACAATCGGACGTTAGAAAAATGGTTGATTGATTGAGCTACGCTGAAAAAACTGTAGAAACTAGCATGAGATATTTTAAGCAGAAAGCTCAATGCTAATGATCCACGTTGACGATTTTATAGTCACTAAACTCATAAGAAAAATTACGGAGTATATTTGGGATATTGTGATTCTAAAACGGGACTTTTTATAATAGATTTTGGACTTGGTGATGCTTCAGCTTCTTGAGTTATTGCAGGTATGTTGTTATTTTTTTTAGTGAGCTGTCGTATCTCGTATTGCTCACGTTCAACTATTGGGTCAATTAAGAGCGCAACGATAGAGTTATTTTTAGGCTTAGAAAGTACTTCACGCACTCTTTTCTCACTAGAGTATGAGTGTAGCTCTTCTATATTTTTTATGATACCTAATTGACGACTATCAAACTTAGCTTTAGTCTCATTAGGAACTAGTGTTCCCGTACTGCCGTTACCTAACCAATCACTTCTGACACTTATAGACTCGTCTGTAAAAATTTTGATGAAAGTCAATATTGCTCTATCTAGTCTCTTTCGATGCTCATCCTCCAAACTATCAGTAGAAACATCAATGTTGCTAGAATCATTGTTATCAACAGCGACAGGCCTAACTGCCTCCATGAGAGAGAGATTAATACGCTTATTAATGACATGGTTGCTACCAGGGATAGGATCATTATTGATATCGTGATCAATTTTAAGTGAGCTAAAATTGAAGGTGCCTGTCCTTGGGCTACTAATTGCTGTTGTGTTATCAAAGCGCTTTGATATTCTTGAGCTACGGTTTGCAACTGTGCTGAGAAGTCGCTCTCTTGCTCTTTTAAGGTCAATAGTGTTTTCTCGTAGCTCTGAGCTTTCGCTTTTGCTATACGCTCTGCTAAATTTTTCGACTTCAAATTCTCGCTCATAAATCTCGCCCTTAAACCTAATATTATTCTTCCCATCAGGATTTTCGATACTGATACTAGTCTTAGTTTCTCTTGCAACTACTAACCCTAAACTGGCAAAAGCCTTTAAAATACCATGACGATTTGTTATATAGCCTTTCTCGATTCCAGAGATGATAAAGTCATGTATATCTTCACGAACTTCAGCAGTACTTTTTGGCAAATCGGAAACAGTTGCTAATACTCTTCTCCGTTTAGGGTGATTCGGATCGGCTAGACTATAAGTGGCATTTATTACATCACGCCATGAATCAACTAAATTGACATCGTTTCTGTGAAAGTAAACAGGGAGTGCTTTACCACTCGTCAGCTCAACATTAGCAAAAACGAAATTTAGTTCCAATCGTCTTTGTTTCTTACCCTCTTCATCAAGGATCGGATTATTGTCTTGATCGATTAACACCTTATCCGTATGCTCTACCCAGTAGCCTGTATACTGATTTACGGCAAGATTTGGGAATAGTGTCTGCTCAAAGCTATCTATAATCTCGAGCTTTTTTTTATCATTGAGTTTGTCTCCTTCACCATAGTCAAATGCTAGGACACCACTTGTATATATCTTTGCAAAATTTAATCCGTTGATAACTTCAGTTGTGACTTCAGGCTCGCCTTTCAGAACACGCGCGTATCTTCTATTATTATCTTTGCCTAGTAAATAATCTCTAACAGCTCGTCCACCGCTAGATTTTCGGTTATCCTTAGTTCCTCCTCTTCGATTAAAACTGACTAGCATAGTTTTTTACCTTCTCAATTTCCTCACGCAGCAAGACTACTTCTTGCCTCAACACTTCTTGTGACACACCAAAACCGTAGGTGTTAATCTGCTTTGTAAGCTGATTGATGTTGTTGCAAGCGCCAGCAAAAGCTCGCATAAATTCCGGATCGACTTTTGGAGTCAATTTTCTACTCTTGAGTATATTTGCATTAATGCAAAAGTCACGCATAAAAGGGGCAAGCGGTTTGCCGTCTGCCCTCTGTTTTAATTTTAAAAGTTCATCACTAGTAACACGTATTTTTATTGATTTTTCTCTTATCGATGTTTTAGTTCCAATCAATTTAGCCATTTTAAAGTTACTCGACTATCTGTGGCAGCCTCTACCATCAAGACCTGCACATCCTGTAGGTACATCACCACATTCATATTTCTGCTGAGTGACACTAACCATGTGGCCACAGTTATAACAAGGCAGCATGAAATCCTGATTTTCATAATCATAACGATCTTTTAATTCTTTCTCGGTTAACTCATACATGTTAATGATCCTCTTATGTTAGCAATTACTTTTAGTATTTCTTTTCTCATATCATCACTTGCATCTTTTTGTCTCTCCCACTCTCGCATTAAGTCGTTTTGGCGAACACCAGCTATACCAGAAAAAATATACTCAGCAAATAAAAGTAATTCTAATTGCTCTTCATTAGACAGACTATTTAGAAATTCTTTAGTTGAGGCTTTATTAGCGATATGAGCACTAATAAGCTGTAAAGAAGATTTGATAAGCTCCAGCATTGTAGTTGATGTTATTTTTCGGTTAATACCAGCTTTATCGAGTGTTGTAACTCCATCTAAACCATAAAACTCTTGATTAGCAGAAACATGTTCAAAGGTAATACTTAACAGGTTTTAGATAAGTCCTTTAGTAAGGTTGTTTGTTAATTTTGTCATATAATTATCTGTTGGATTGATTATTGTGGTTGTACCTAAGTCGTCTAATCGCACTATATTATTCATAAGTTATTCCTTCTATTAAAAATAGTTAATTTCTTTGCTTTTGGGGTTAAGGGGTTTCCCCTTACAAGACGACAGTGCAACCTCATAACGGAGTGGAGAGGGGGCGCTGTCTGTGCTTGCTATTGATGCTAAGAGAATAGAATATATAATGCGTGGGATATAAAAGATAGGCTTTGGACAGACACTTATAGCAAGCAGACATCGCTTTATACCTTCCAAACATCGGCATATAAATGAAAATATTTATACGCTTTATATGTTCAAAGAGAGTGTATAAAACTTAAGATTATTTGTATTACTTATGTTTCTAAAGCATTGTTTATATTTGATATAGTGATGATAGAGCATGTGATTAATGAAGTTTCTGTATTCTTGCTTGTTGCTGTTATGGTCGTTTCCAATACCGATAGTAAGTGTACTTGCAACTGATAACGTTTAGATGAATGTAAGATATTCGAAGTTATTCCTACGAATAGACCAATTCAAAATCAATATACGAATGACCATATACTACTGTCATAAAAACCCTTTGCACTGCACTTTAGTGCCTCTGTTTGCTACCTATCCTATTTTGACGTTCTACAAATTTATATTGTTAACAATGTATGTTACTTATATTTTGTGCTTTTTCCTCACTCTATCTTTTTCTAAACTGACAAACCTAGTTTCTAGCTATTAACAAAGACCTTCTATCTGGCAATGCTGTCGGTACCAGACTACATATGCAGTATATCAGTCAAGATAATGATGACATATCACTGTCTGGCACGCTCTATCCAGAGATAACCAATGGTATTGTCTCATTAGATGAGTTGCGAGACATGGCAGCGACTGGTAAGACTTACGCGCTCATGAATGGCAAGGTTTACTATTACGGCATGTGCTATATCACTGACATCAGTGAGACTCAATCACACTTATTGTCAGACGGTACTGCTCGTAAAATTAGCTTTAGCTTAGCACTCAAGTTGGCAGATGATAGCGAGCGTGAGCAAGTGGCCATTTTAGACCAGGATTGAGCAGACGTATAACACACATTCAAATAACGTATAGACCCCTGTTCCACGTAAACAATGTAAGAAGATAGAGGTGGAACACCCCCTAAGAGACGTTTTAAAGCTGATTTAACCTAGTCTTATCTAATCTTTGATAGGAACTTAAGTTATGACAGATTTATTTACTCTTGGACTGGAAATTATGCATCTTTGTGTCGAACACTATGGCTTACCTAAAACGCTCTTAGGTATCGCTTTTTTCATATCGTTGTTGATTATTTTATGGCAACTACCAGAACTTATCATTGCATGGAAAAGCTAACATGAACCTATTCAAACTTACGATTGAAGGCATTGATCGCACAGCGCAGGTTGAGAAGCGCCTGATTAGGCTATCGATTACAGACAAGCGTGGTATTGGAGCGGATGAGCTATCACTGACGCTATCTGATCATGATGCCGCGCTACCCTTGCCTATCAATAGTAACGAAATAAGGCTATGGCTCACAATGCCTGAAACTGGCGACATGATAGACAAAGGCACCTTTACTATTGACCAAGCAGAGCACAGCGACACACCTGACCAGTTGCAGATCCGTGCCAATTCAGCCGATTTTAAGTCATCATTGAAGGTAAAGCGCAGTGACAGATATCATCAGCACAAGCTTGGTGAAATAGCTTCGAGTGTGGCCAAACGTCATGACCTGATATTATCAATTGATGCGACGGTAGTAGCGATGATGATAGATCATGTCGATCAGCACCGTGAGAGTGATATCAATCTATTGACCAGGCTTTGTGATGACCATGATTTGATGTGTACGATTAAGGCAGGACCGCTGATCATCAAGCCAATTGGTAATACCAAATCACCTTCAGGGGCGGCATTGGGAGCAGTCAGTATCACTCGTCAGTCTGGTGACAGCCATCGCTATAGTCGTGCTGATCGCACCAGTGACTATGATGAGACGACATCTAGCTATCATGATGATAAAACTGGTAAGACTAAGCATATCAGTGTCAAAGACGGTAAATCTAAACCACTGAATGCTCTACCCAATGATAAATCTCATCTACTGACCAAACCGGCCAAGTCAAAAAATGAGGCGGTATCCAAAGCAAAAGCGAGCGACAACAAAAAAGCCCGCCAAGTGGCGAGCTTTGATTTGACGTTAGCAGTAGCGCGTCCTGATATTATTGCTGATAGCCCTGCGACAGTGCGAGGCTTTAGACCTTATATCGATCAACATCAATGGACAGTCGTAGAAGTGATACATGACCTATCAGGTAGTGGTTACAGTACTGGCATTAAGTGTGAGGCTGGGATTTAAATTCAAAAAAAATTTGTACCTCTACTCGAGTTTATCGAAGAGTTAGTGTATCATTCTAACGTAGAGGAGATATGAAATGAACATTGAAGCGGTTGACTTATTCTGTGGTATCGGCGGTCTCACAGCAGGTCTCATTAAATCTGGTGTTACGGTAAAAGCTGGCTACGACATAGAGCCTTCTTGTCAGTATGGGTACGAATATAATAATAAAGCTACCTTTATTCTCAAAGACGTCGCTGATGTAACAGCGGATGAAATTAACGACTGGTATTCTGAGGGCGCTATTCGCCTACTAGCTGGCTGCGCACCATGCCAACCTTTTTCTACCTATAATCAAGGGAAGGATACTACTTTAGATAAAAAATGGCCGTTGCTTTATCATTTTATGAGGCTGATCGAAGAAGTTCGTCCTGAGCTTGTAACAATGGAAAATGTGCCTGATGTTACCAAGCATAAAGTGTACCATGATTTTGTATCAAAACTTGAGGAACTAGGATATACCGTATCTGCTAATAAAGTTGATTGTGTACAGTATGGAATACCACAAACGCGTAAGCGTCATGTTTTATTGGCTAGTTTAATATCTAAAAATATTGAACTCATCCCACCAACACACGATAAGCCTGTAACGGTGAGAGACGTAATTGAAAGCTTGCCCATTTTATCTTCTGGCCAACGAAACCAAAAAGACTTTCTACATATATGCCCAAAATTAAATGAGCTAAATATGAAACGTATTAAAGCTTCTAGACCAGGTGGGACATGGAGAGACTGGCCTGAAGAATTATTAGCTGCTTGCCATAGAAAAGAATCAGGTAAATCTTATAGCGGTGTTTATGGTCGTATGGAGTGGGATAAACCCGCCCCAACTATGACTACTCAATGCTATGGCTTTGGTAATGGTCGTTTTGGGCATCCATCACAGCATCGTGCTATCTCCTTACGAGAAGCGGCAATCTTCCAGACCTTTCCAGAAGACTACCAATTTTGTAAGGGTGAGTTTTATATCAAAGAAGTTGGCAAGATGATTGGTAACGCTGTTCCTGTCAGGTTAGGCGAAGTCGTTGGTATCAGTTTATTGAGAAGCGCGTAAGTACTTTTGACGGGTTAGAAAGTTATTTAACCCGTTGAATACCCCCATCAGCACAGCCTCAACGCTTTGCAAGTTATCATCAATAGAGTCAATAGGCATATTCTGTCCACATTGTGCGAAAGACTCTGAGCCATGAGCTAGGGAGTTACGCTTTTTCCTGATATCCTCTATTTTATCTGGATTCCAGAGTAAAGGTTGACTATCAATCTTATATGGTGAAATTCTGATGTCATATTTCTTACAATATTCATCTATTACTCCACAGTCAATATTTCCACTAAAAAGTTTCTTTTTATCGTATCCTAAATCAAATATTCTATCTCGGATATCTGCATTATCTCTAGAAAACTCTGAAACCTTTTCATTAGTTAAACCCTTACTAAAGGACTGTAAAATCACCTTATGCAATTTTTCTGAAAGTTCTAGTAAATTACGATTTTCATCTCGTATAGTCTCATGTATAGCATTAATAGACTCACTCATTGTTGACTCCATTAAGTTATAGAGTAAGAGGTATGTTGAAGCTCTTAATGTCTTTTGTAACTCCCTATCTATCTTATGACATGCAAAATCACTTCTTGTAGGTGTTCTAGTCGATTGAGGTTCAACGGTAAGAACATTTATCCAATTAAAATTGTCTGTTTCCGTTCTTTGCTGTAAAGGATCTACAACTCTTCTCTGTATAGGAAAAAGTGAATTCAAATTAAATGAAAAGTTTAATTTATCATCTATATATTTTTCAATGTATCTTTCTTCTGATACCGCTGGAGAAGATATATCAGCTAGTTTTTTTACAAAAACAACATAGTTTTTTACTTCCTGTAATCTTGTTTGGAAATTTTCATAAGCGAACTGAAGATTCGCATTACTAATTTGCATCTACTCCACCTCATCTTCTAAATTCACTTCATCACCCAACAGCTTATTTTTTACAAACTCTATTCGCTTCTTAATTTTTGGTCTAGAGTTACTAGCATCTGAACGTATCATTGCTAAAAAATCAGGGTCTTCATACGCCCAGTAATTATCAGTTGGAGAAATACTAGAGTCCTCCGAAAGTGCTAAGCTTGTTCCAACAGACATAGCTTCAAAACGAATCCTAGATACTGATTTTGAAGTAGCAGATTTTCTAAAGCCATTAGGAAAATATTTTTGAACAAACTCCAACATATCTGAGAATTCTTTTTCTAACTCAATTTTTTTATTACTATCGAATCTCTGATCCATATCGCCAATATAGTCATCTAAGAAACCAAGGACACTGTTATCTTTTGTCCCATCTTTTCTTTTCCCAAAATCTAGATATCTATCTCTATAAGCAAAGAATCTTAAAACATACTCTGTTCTTTCGCGTCTTTTTACTTTAGATTCTGGCATTGGCGTCATAGTAAGGAATTTTTCATCTGAAGCAAGCCGTCTAATGAAAGCTATAAAATCACTATCTTTTGTGCCAATCCATTTCTCCATATCAGTAAGCTTAGTACCGCCACTGTTTAGTCTATCAAACATTAGACGTCTTGCATCTTCATCAACATTTTGAAGTTCAATCATTCTAACAGTACTACGCTTGAAACGTTTTTGCCTGACAGGAGGTAGATCACTAAATATACTGCCTTCTAAAATTTTAAGACGTTCCATACCAACTAAAGTTAGATTATCGTTTAAATATGCATAAATAGTTTGAATTCTTTGTGCTCCATCAATTACTTCTACATTGCCTTCAGTGTATGGGTCTTCATCTTCATCAATGTCGGCAACGAATAGATAAGGAATGGGTAACCCGATAAGTAGAGATTCAATAAACAAAGATTTTTGCTTTTCAGTCCACACAAATTCTCTTTGATAATCAGGTATAAATATTTCAGGGTCTTGTTGTGATGGATTAAATTTCTCAGATATGACTTCAATAGGATATTCTCTGATATCAAAATCAAACTGCTTTTGGTTGTCTTTTATTTCTGCTTCAGCTTCTATGATGTCTATTTTACTAAAAAGTTGATTTTGATATGACATGGTTATATTTTCCTTCACATATGAAAATTAATTTTGTACATAACTAGAATTATTATCTAAAACTCCTGACCATTATATTTGGCGACCGTCACCTCCCAAAGCTGACTTTCATCATCAAGTTCATCAGATAGCTCATTTACATTAAATAAAGGGCGCAGCTGTGCATAACTGGTACTACCTTCACCGTCGTTCATCATAGCCAGTAAATGGTCACCCTCGTAATCCTTACCGTACTGTTTGACTAAACTTGCTTAGACATTATTCCCAATGAAAGTGGCGTTTGGATTGTTTTCAACGGCATATGCATCTGTGGTGCGGATGCCATTATTAACAGTATATTGCCAATTTTCACTAGTTGCAGCTAACGGTTCATCAACTGTAATACTGGCTATATCCTCAACTCTTCTAACAACGCACCTTAATCTCTTTGATTTCAGATAACTTTACAATAGTTAATGAAGATTATTTGCAAAGTAGATGGTGTAACATTGTTCATACTTAGTTCCAAAAAATGTAATATTAAAGGATATTACTGCGAATGAGCTAATCGGCTTGTAGATTTATGGGCATTTATTTCGAGAATCGTTAGCCAAATATTCAGGGTAAATTTTAATCCTTTTGTTATGACTACTTCGAAGTAGATACAATTAGAGCCATCTGCACAATATCCTTTAATGTGTAATCCTCATTACTTGTAGCCCCCGCTTTTTGGAATGTGTCTTCAACACGAATTAATCTTTCTAAAGCTTCGTCATAACGAGTTTCGTCTCTATTTGGCAATAAACGTCTACCAAAAGATGGTTTTTCGTCACCTCTAACAACGCTGTCTAGATCATTAGCCCAGTCACGCAATGTATCTCCTGTCAATATATACATAACATCAAAACCCATATATATGAGCCTAGACAATAGAGAGGCAGGTATATCTCTTTTACCTGATTCATAGTTACGATAAGTATTAGGATGTATATCCAACTTAGAGCATACATCTAAACTCTTAAGGTTTAAACGTACCCTTTCAAGCTCAATTCTTTTCCCTATCTCTTCTAAACTAGCATTTACCATAAAAGACACTTATTTAATTGATGAAACACTTGTATGTGTAACACATTTGTATTATTATGAACTCAATCGAGTAAAACATTTCATTTCAACATACTATCAATTATAGGATATCTCAATATGCTTACTACTGCATTAACTTCTACTATCAAAGGTCAACTACAAAAGTCTAAGCGGATTTCAGTTCCCATTCGTCTACAAGTAGATGACCATAATGAGCTTAAACATCTAGCGGATATACAACAAAGATCCATGAGCTTTATTGCTATGAGACGTTATTTGCTTGGTCGTAATCAAGAACTACTAAGTCATGAAATTCATAGTAACAGTAGCGATTCAAACATCAAAGGAGTGAAAAATGTTAAATAACGTCGATCTATATCCAACACCTCACGAACAAGAACTACTACAACAAAAAGCTGCTCAACACAATATGAGCGTCACAGAATTTATTGCGGCAGTAATACGTAAAGCTATAAGCGACAAAGACGACACAGACGACTCTCAGCGCATTAATAATTGATTATTAATAAATATAACTGCTGAAAATCTCTTATATAACCACTTCAAGTCAGTTTCTATCGAGTAAATAAATGAAAGCTATGAACTCACAAGTTCGGGACGAGCTAATAACTCGTCTCACAGGGGATTTTGCGCTCAAATTTTCCTCAGATGGGCAATATCTACGTTATGGGAAATGCCCTTCATGCAATAAAAATGAGTTATTCACTGACTCTAATGCACCTTGGAAGATACTATGCGGCCGCGCCAATAAGTGCAGTTACCAAGCATCCACTCGTGACATCTACCCAGATATATTCGCCAATTGGACGCAGAAAAACCCGCCAACTCCCAGCAACCCAAACGCCACTGCTGACGCTTACCTACAATCAGGGCGTGGCTTTGATATCGTCAAATGGCAAGGCAGCTATACCCAAGAAGTGTTCAAAGACTTTTATTCGGATTTTACTTGCCCCACGGTACGTTTCAACATCACTAGCGAAGGTCAGACAGCAGGTTACTGGGAACGATTGATCGAACCTGCTACCAACATCAAAAAAGCACGCGTGCAAACAGGCTTTAAATTCAAAGGACTTGCTTGGCTACCGCCGAAGCTGAATTTGCAACATGGTGTCTGGGCATATGTAAAAGAGCTCTGGGTTAATGAAGGCATTTTTGATGCGATGGCATTGACCGAGAACGGCAAACACGCTATCAGCAATATTACCGCTGGAAACTATCCCAAGACTACGTTAGACCAGATAAAAGCTCGCCTGGACGAACTGGGTAAGCCTTATCCAAAGCTAATCTTTGGTTTAGATAATGACAAAGCAGGTCAAGAACACACGGATAAGTTAGTCGCTCGTGCCCATCAAGATGGCTGGGAGGCTAGCGCCGCGCAGTCAAGCGAGGATAGCGGCGGTCCTGACTGGAACGACTTGCATAAGCTTGGCAAACTTACCAATGCCGACTTCGAACGCTATCGTTTCTATGGGGCGCTACTGATTGCCCATACTGCAAAAGACAAGGCCTTGCTCACTTATAACCAATACGGCACTACTAGCTTTTATATGTTTTTTAATAGCTGCACCTATTGGGTGAAAGTAGACAGTGAAAGCTTTGATAAAGCCAAGCAAATGGACGCTGAAAGCGAACCGACTGAGGATCTATTCAATACTGAAGAGGAATTAAAAGAAGCTATACAGCTCTGGCATGACGACCTAATCCATTCCTGTATGACAGTCACCCAAATCATGAACTGCCAGCCACAGGCGCTCTACTATCAGTCGAATCTTGTCACTGATGAAAGCTGGTACTTCTTTCGCATCCGTACACCGCAGGGCGACTCCAAAAACACCTTTACTGGTAGCCAGCTATCTGCAGCTGGCGAATTTAAAAAACGCCTACTATCTGTCGCACCTGGTGTCATCTATCAGGGCAATTCAAAGCAGCTCGACATTATGTTAGGACGTATGATCAGTGGCATTAAGTCTGTGGAGACTATCGATTTCATTGGTTATAGCAAAGACCACCAGACATACATTTTTAATGATATCGCCATTCGCCACGGTCAGAGCTACCCGCTCAATGCCGATGATTATTTTGACTTACCAAATAATAAGAGTCTAAAAACATTGGCTGCCAGTCCAAATATAAATATTGGAGAGCACCCAAAACAACAGATTAACTGGATTGCCGATATCATTTCTGGCTGGGGTACTCAAGGAGTTATTAGTCTAGTCGGATTCATGGGAAGTCTATTCGCTCAACAGATCCGTCATCGTCAAAAGTCTTATCCATTTTTAGAGATCGTTGGCGAACCTGGTACCGGTAAATCGACATTGCTCAGTTTTTTTTGGCGTCTTATTGGTCGAGATAGCTATGAAGGCATTGATCCCAACAAAACAACCAAAGCTGGTCGTCTGCGTTCATTGTCACAAACATCCAATATGCCCAGTGTATTTATCGAGTCTGACCGTGATGGAGCTGGCACTGGACGCAATAGTCAATTCAACTGGGATGAACTAAAGAACTTATATGACGGAGGAACTATCGGTACACGCGGCGTTAAGTCCGCAGGTAACGAAGTATATGAGCCACCATTCCGTGGCACGGTTGTTATCAGTCAAAACTTACCAGTAGTGGCATCTAAAGCTGTTCTAAGCCGTATCTGTCATATGTTTTTTATATTAGAACATCAGACCCTCGATTCGGAAGCAGCAGCACGTCGTATTGAAAGCTTACAAACTGAAGATGTAAGTCATTTTTTAGTCGATATTCTTAAGCTAGAAGAGAAAATTCTTGAGACCTTTTTTAAAACGAAGATTGAACATGAGCTTTGGTTAAAAGATAAAGGGATTAAAACGTTTCGGGTGGCACATTGTCACGCACAGTTATTAGCTCTGTTTGACGCTTTCAAAACTCACCTACTTCCTGGTCTTCTCTCTATTGAAGATTCTATAAAAGAAGAAGTATTCAGTATGGCAAAGGAGCGTGACCGGACTTTAGATACCGAGCATCCACTCAATATTCAGTTTTTTGATGTTCTAGATAAGCTGAATACACCGCCACAATTAATGGAAGGTAATCATATATTACGCAGATTACATCTCAACCACAGTAAAAAAGATGACCTATTGGCAATCAGTATGCCAGAGGTATATCGGCTAGCAAATGAGCAGCGATATAACCTTCCACCACAGAACGAGATGCAACAAGCTCTAAAACAGTCTAGAGAGTATAAATTTATTGCAGCTAACAAAGTTGTAGATTCAAAAAACATCAATCGAAGTATCCGATGTTGGGTGTTCGAGCAATCTAAAACTCAACCAATTAACTAACCAAATTTCACCAATAAGTGAGTCAGTATGTCAGCAGGTATCGAAAAACTAAAGACTAGCATAAGAGTGTGGTGGCGTATTGATGGCACTCGCTATCGTGAGACGCTAAAAGACACTCCACCTACTCCCGCTAACATTGAATATGCTGAAGGTATAGCTGATCTTATTGATAAACAAATAAAGAAGGGGGTTTTTGATCGAGATCAGATGTTTCCAGATTCGGAAAAAAAGAAAAGTTCATATTTTGAATATTATATTCAACTTTGGTTAGATACAGCAGAATCTACAGTCGCGCCATCATCGTGGAGTTCATACGTCAGCAAAGTTGAAAATCATATCAAGCCTTATTGGCAACGTAAAGTAATCGCTAAGATTAAAGCAGAGGATGTCGAACGCTGGGTTTACAAGACTCTAATGCAGTCGCTAAGTCCAAAGACTATAAAAGATATTTTAGGGCTATTTCAGACTATTTGGACATACTGGGCGCGTGATCAAAAAAATGCTAATGATCCAACACAGTATATTAAGCTTGGTGTACGTGATAGCGATGACATCAACCCCTTTACCAAGCAAGAAATTACTACTATTTTAGCTATGGAAACACAGCCTATATTACGCAATCTCTGGACTGTAATGATTTGGTCAGGACTATCCACTCATGAGCTTATGCCATTAGCTATAGAAGATTTAGATCTAGCGCAGGGGTGCGCCTATATAAAAAGAGGTTTTGTCAAAGGCGCTTACAGAGTCACCAAAAATCGCCGACGCAAACGTCAAATTGAACTACTTCCCATCGTGACTGATGCACTTCTCGATCAGATAAGTATTATAAAAGAAAATAAGATGGTCAGACTCAAAGTATTAGACCGTGACAACCGTACGTATCGGAGTGAAGAATTAACTTTTTTATGGCCCAATCCTAACACAACTAGCCATTACACTTATTCTCAGCTTGAAAAGCGTTGGAAAACTCATCTTTCTAGATGCAAGGTCGAATATAGATCGCTTAATACTGGTCGGCATACATACGCCAGTCAAGTATTATCTACTGGCGTCGTTACTGCAGAATGGTTAGCCAATCAGCTAGGCCATGCTAATACAAACATGATCCACAAGCACTATGGGAAATTTATTCCTGAAGACTCTAAGCACATTATTAGTAGACTATCACAAGCGCTCTCAAGCGAGAGGCCCACTACTTAAATTGCATCCGTTATATAGCATATATAACTTTCGTTATGGCGAACAGTTAGCACATAACCTTAAAGAAGAAAGTCTTGCCGATACCTTATTTATTCTTTTCGCGATAATCCCAAGGCTTTTCTAAGTCCATAGCCCAAACACCCATCTGATTGTCCTGAGCGTAATCATGAGCTTGGTTGTAGGTATCATTGTACTCGCCAACTATATCTTCTCCAGAGCCAGCGTAGAACCACGCCATACCTTTTTCTATTTGCTGTTGATTACAATCAATTTCTGCTGACTCAACTCTTGCTAGAGTTCTCCCATATTTATCTTTAGGAATATTCGTATCAATGAATAAAAGTCCTCTGTTCTCACCCCCAATACAATTACGTAATTCCTCGGCACTTTCTGTGCTCATTGGCTGACCAATTTCAGGCGCATCGATACCAATCATTCTTACTTTAACCTTCTTACCACTTTCATCTAACCCTTGAATAGTGTCGCCATCAATGACATTAATATCAGTAAGGAGTATTTCCATGACACCGCCATTACTAGATTTGGCAGTGCCATTTTCAGGGTCAACGCTACTTAAACTGTCTTCATTTTTATCTGATTTTTGACTGGGTTCACTAGCTTCCACACTAGAATCTGTTTCTTCTTCTAATACCTCTTTTTCAACTGGTACTACAACTTCAGCAGTGTTTTCATATTTTTCTTGCACACTCACTGGTTTTTCTTTACATCCAGTACCAAGCAAGCTAATAGAAATTAGAGAAGTTAATAAAGCTAGATGTCGTACATCGCTAAACGTGTTTTTAATATTGAATTTCATAACGTTAATCTCTTGATTATGATATCTAAACCATAATCTAATAGAGTTGTATTTTAGCCAGTAATTTAAAAAGCTATCCATTGTATATAGGACAGAATACTGGATCTTGAAAGAACTAGTTTGAAAGGTAGAGCTACTGCATCAGAGAAATATCAACTCTATTTTGAGCTACACTTCTAAAATAGAGCTAAATGAATATTCTTATTTACAGTAGTAAGTAAATAGACTACTAACAGCTTCTTTAGGGATATGGTCAGTCCATTGCTCATTCCAAGGTCCCATATTCTCTTTAAGACCAATAGCCATAGAATCTTTTAAAGAAATCTGCTCCCTGTCTCCTCGGTCTATATAAGAGTTTCTTGGATCACTGCAATTAACTAATACAAGATCTTCAAAAGGTTCATCGAAATTATAACCAGCACCTCTGACGTCAGCCAATACATATTTAACCTTGCCTTTATTTTTTACAATAGTATGGGGTTTTGTGTACCAGGAATTATTTCTGACCTCGGGTGAATCGCTATAAATCTCTTCCATTTCTTGGTCATAATCGAGAACATTACCGTAACCACACTACACATTACATTGGCAGGTGGTGACATGACATAAACCTATGAAAAATCTTATGTATAGAGAATAAAAAATGTCACCACTAAATCAAGTTAAGTGATGACATTTAATGCTTTATGTCATTAGCTAATTTAATATAAACTCCGTAGGAATTGGTTTGTATAAAGTATAGATTTAAGCCTAATCCATAGGTTTAACTTTAGTTTCAATGAAGTCTATTTCAGACTCACTCAGACTATATTTCTTATACAACTGTTGATCTATTTCAGGAATGGGTTTGGACCAATCAATATCAGAATTAGAGGTAAAGTCTTGCAATGGTACTTTAGCCCATTTAGGGGGAGGGTTATGTTGAGTAATTTTTAGGATACCTAACATAACTCGTACAAATTTAGATTTAATATATTTCAAAGTATTTTCTGCTTCGAATCTAGTATTAAACTTTCCAATAGACAAAAAGCTTTGTGTAAAGCCGACTGAAGGTTCACCGATAAGTGGTGAGCTAAATATTTCACCTAGTTTTCCAGAACCATTAGCACATGGTATGATAACCTTCCATTTATCTAGGTTAGGATGACTTTCTAAGTAATTGCGATTAATAAATTTATAAAACCTTTGGTTTGTAATCAGCCCTAAAATACTGACATCATCTTCTGATATCTTATCATCACTAAAAATATCTACTGTACTGAATATGGAAGTAGTGAGGCGCTTTTCTTTTCCTTTACTACCTATCTTAGCTTTAAGGTTGGCGTGGTCTCCATACAGAGATTCCAAATCAAATTTTTCTTGCAGGTAAATAGATGGAATAATGTTTTCAAAATCTTCTTTATTAACTACTTTCTGAACAATACTATTGAGTTGACTATATGAAGTGAACATCCCAATTGCACCAAAGTCTTTTTCTTCATTACGGTATAGAACTGCCACTCCTCCCTTAAATCCTGTGTGAGGAAAAACTTGACGGGCGTCTGGATTGTAATACACAACTTTTACATGCTTATCATTAAGCATGTGTTCGTTCCAGCTTTTATCCGTATTACCTGCATTAAATAAAAATCGAGCAGGTGAAATTAAACAGTATTTTGAGCCAACTTTTTCAGCTAAATTGTAAAAGTGATGATAAATCGCTCCATCACTGGTATCTTTTAAAGTCTCTTGATAAGGAGGGTTTCCTATAACAACATCAAATTTCATTATTTCTTATCTCCAAATAACTCATCACATTTAGCTTCAAAGTCGGCATCACCCTTGGCATAAGGGGTTGTGTCTAAACAAACGATATGCGAGCTATCAATCATCATTGCTTTGTTATCAAAACCAAAAATAAAGTTACGCGCGATGTTATAGATGATTTCGCTAGGGGCAAACCCATATATCTGATGCTCTAAGATGTGCTTTAGACGAGCATCGTCATCTGAAATTTTATCTTCTAATCCGATGTATAGGCGTTTGACTATTTCCGTCAAGTACAAGCCAGATTTAACATAAAGATCAGCGAAGGTTTTTTTTGGGTCTTTAAAAATATCTGGATTTTCTTCCTCTAACTTATCGATCATCATTTCTACGACTGATTTTGGAGTAAATATCTGATTGGTCTGCTGCAGTGGAATATAGTCAAAAATATCCTCATCTTGGCTGTTATCAAAATAGTTGGCAAGCTCATGGCGTTTTATCAAAAATTCTTGCACAGACTGATCAAACACTATTTCATCAAAGAAATTGTACTTATCACGTAGCGTTCTAAACTGCTCTAAAGTGATGCCTGTTACCTCTTTGAATACGCCGTTATTGATATGTGTATCAAAGTTTGTAAGTACGGTGTCAGATTCACCATAAGCCATTAAAAATGATGGAATAGTACAAGAAAACCCACGTAAGCGAGCACGTACATCGTCTTCAACATTATTTTTTTTCTTGTCTTCAGACTTTTCTAAGATGGCTTGAGTGGTTTCTTGCATCAACTCTTTAGTTTTAGTATCGACAGTAGCAGCAACTTGTTTTTTTAAGTCATCTGCAATTTCTTTTTGCTTGATTTCATAAGTAGCAGTCGCTTCAGCGATTTTACTATCATCAAAGTCTGGTTGAGTTATGATTTTATTATATTCAACTTCTGCTTTTCTTTGCGCAACGTCCGACTGCTTTTGTACCATATCGACAGCGCTTGCAATGGCTTTTGCTGATTGATCAACAGCTCTTTCAGCTTCTTTTGCTGTCAGGTTTTTTTCTTTAGCTAACTCCTTGAATGCTTGGGTGGTATTGTCTTTAAAGCTTTGCTCGATGTGTTTTGATAGCTTACTGTCATCTGCACTAGTGTCTTCAAGCGCTGACTGGATTTGACCGTAAACCTTTTCGCCAAAGCGGGCTTGAGTTTCTGAAATAGCGATTTCTGAATCAATCTGTACGTTACCTTCTTCATCAACTTCTACGTCTTGAGTGTCCACTGGATCATCCGTTTGACGAGGGCTGGTTTTACCTGTATCGACAGGGTTTAGATTGTCTAAAATATCTTGCACTTCAGTTGAAGCAAAAACACCTGAGATATTTTGAAAGAGTAGGTTTGACATAAAGCCACGCCGCACCACCTCTTGAGCCTTAATCGTTTTTGGAAAGGTTAAAACTTGATTAACATCAAGTTCAATCATCTCCCCCTCACTATCTTCTGCAATAACAGGGAAGAAGTTGAGCAGATGCTGGATGTTGTCTTTTCGGTTACTACTGGTGCCGTGCCCGTTAGATGTATTGCTAAATAGGTTATTAGCAAACTCATCGTAAATGGTTAAGGTACGTTCAGGCGCAAAATCAAAAACATAAGCATTTTGCTTTTGGTAGGCTTGTCCATCAACTGAGTACATCCAAGGGTTTTGTGCGCGAAAAGCAGCTTGCATGTACTGACTAGAGGACTTTAGGTTTGAGAGCATCAATACCGCTGTCCATTCAGGTATCGTCACGCCTGTAGTCAATTGTCCTACTGATAAGGTAATAGTTTTTTCATGCTTACTAATTGCCTTTTTGACCCTATCTAATGATTTCTCTGTCATGACAGGCTCATCTTCGTTACGACCATCACCTGCTGCCAATACAATATGATAATTCTCAAAGACAGGGTGGTTTTTTAGCAACTTTTGTAATGCTTTAGCACTAGCCACACGATCTAATAACCAGAAGGTATGTTTAAGCTCATCACGCAGTGCTTTAGTAGAAAATGGGTATTTGGTATTGCGTGTCAACGAATCTAACCATTTTTTAATATCTTTTTCGTGTTCAAAGCTACCGCTATCTTTAGTTTTGAAGAATTCGTTTAAGTCGAAAGCGTAGTCAATATTTTGTCCCTCAACTTGAACACCTTTATTGACATTATCAGTAACCATTTGGCTCATCTGATAAGAAAACATGGTCAATCGTGGTAACTTCTCATAAGGGTTTTGCAATTCTGGGTGATCCCAGGTTTCCTTGGCAAGTTGCTCATCGGCATAAGACCAATTGTATATTTCATTTTCACCAAATCTGCCTGAGCTTATGGCTTTAAAAGGCGTACCAGATAAGTGAAGTGTAAATTCTCGATCAATATAGTCAAAGGCAAAATCTGTTTTTAATGTATCAACACCTTCATGAGCCTCATCGATAACTAGCAAGTCCCATTGCATGTCTTCAACCCAGCTGAGTTTGTCGTAGTTCCCGCCAAAGCAGATCGCACCTTTTAAGTCTTGTAATGAAATAAAGGCAATCATACGATTTTTACCATCAGATGTCTGAGATAAAAAAGTCTCTCGTGTCATGACTGGACGCTCTTTTAGCGAATCACTAGTGGATACAAAAGCAAAGTCAGTTTGCCAAGCAATAAATTTTTCAAAATCATCAAACCAAGAGTTAGCAATGGCTGGGCGGTTAGTTACGATAAGAACTTTAGTTGCATCTAATTGTCGTACTAAATCATATGTTGTCAGCGTCTTACCAAATCGAGGTTTGGCGTTCCATAAAAACTCACCTTTATAATGAGTGCTTATATAATCAAGAGTCTTCTCGACAGCTGCCGCCTGTTCGTCTCGGAGTTGGTAGCTAGCATTGCCATTAACCTGATCATGGGGATTACCTAAAAAATCCTGATAGTCAGTAAGAGACTGTTCAGGATTGTTATCATAAAAAAACCACTCTAAACCTTTATCACGTTGAACCTTTTTGTTTTTTTCTAAATATTTATGAAATAACCTATCTGTAAAGTAGGTGTCTGTCTCAGGGAACTTCGCATCTTTGTCCCATAAAAGTTCATAGCTTATGCCCAAAATTCTAACTTGTTCATTAATGCGGTCATTAACATCTTGTCGTTCTGTATAGCCTATCTTTACCCAACCTTTTCTCTCTTGGGTCTTCGGCAGAATGTAAGCGTAAACTTGAGGGTAAACGCCTTTTGTGGTCTTGATTACTTTATTGTCGCTCATTACTTATCTAATCCTTTATCAAAAAATTCCATTTTTTGTGTCGCCCAGTTCATTATTTTTACACGTTTGCCTGCTTTTTTTGGCTCAGGCTTAATAATATCGTTGTTTTTAAAGAGTGTTAACTGTTTTTCAACGACTTTTTTCGGCTTATCTGATAAAGGGATAATATACTTTAAGCCATCCATTTGGAATAGGTTATAGCTGATAATATTGGCTATAGTGGCAAAGTGCTCATACGTTGGTTTATCTTGCCACTTAGCTACATGATAATCGTAGTAAGTATAGAGTAGGTTTTCTCGTGCTAGCAGCAGTGAATCACCGTTCCATTCAAAACCATAACTGGCTTTATAGGCTTTCTCTACCAACTGTTGCCATTCAGACTTTTCATCCACCTCAGCATTGATACGAGATAATTTACGGTCAACAAAGCCTACACGCTCTGATAGGGGCACTATATTGCCTGTCTCCATGTCATAGCGTGTTGCCATATATGGCGCTTCACCACAGGTAATCTCTAGCCATTTGCGGTTGATATAGGTTTGTAGACCATCCTCACAATAACTAGCATCAATCACATCATTTTGTTTCTTCACGACCCATGTAGGGGTGAACACCTCAGCCTTGGATTTGGTTCGCTCTTTTTGCACATATTGGGACTTTAAAGCACGAGGTATGATGATATGCCCCATGTGACCTGTTATCAATTTAGGTTTGATTTGATGCGAGACGGTATAGTATCTACCATATTGTATATAGTTCTCGTTTGCCCAGATGATATTCCTTGTCTTTTTTGGTGTTGATGTAGTGCGATCAATCAATAATGTATCAAGTATGGCTGGCATCTGTTCACGAATGTCATTTTCAGAGATGTCAGCAGAACTAAATCGTACTTTAGTTCCTTTATCCTGATATATATCTTTAGCTTTGAGACTGTAGAGGCTTTGACCAAAAAGACCAGCGCCTTCTAAATGTGTCATATGTCTTCTATACTCATTGTTAATACTTAGATTCATAATGTTTTGCTAATCCGTTTCACTATACTACTTTTGAGTGCAAAGTATCTTCACCAGCTATGGCATTTTTGTCGCTTCAATGGCTGGCAATCTTGACTTTAACCTTTGATTCTCTAGCGTCAGCTCTATTATCATTCTTTCAGCTTCCATTAATTTTGATAAGGCTATATCGTTTTGCATTTTTATGTCGTCAAGCTGTTGTTTTAAGCTTCTATTTTTTGCTGTTTTGGCAAGACTTTTTTGTCTAGTTGATTGTTGAGACGAATTATCCTTATTTTCATCAATCCAAGATTGAATCTTATCAACCAAATCAGGGTATCGAGATCGTCGGAGAGCAGAAGGATTGACTCCAGCCTCTTTAGCAACGTTATTTTGGGTCACAAGTGTGCCTTTAGGTAATAATTCAGCCTTACCTACCTTAAGACGCTCAAAGGCCTCTAAGAACCGAATTTCAGCTCTTCCTGGCTGTTTGTCCTTCTTATTAGATTTGGACTGTATGGATGACATTTATCGCCCTCTCTGCTGATTCTAGCTGTGCTTTTAATGACTGATATAACGGCGACCCATCATCCGTATTAATTAACTGTATTTGCAAGTTGTCTTTAAGCTGATTAATCATAGGTAGCTTATTCTTATCTACAATCACAGAATCACAAGGGGAGGTACTGTCAAAGCCCATACAAGAGCTAATATTGCTAATACCCCCATAGGGACACGGAGCACCTTGATTGGCACAACCTCCTAAAAAAGTTTCACGATAGCTTATTTTGCCCTTTTTAGCTGATTCAATAAGCTGCTTGTGATCCTTTTCAGTTATTTCAGATAGTATCTGTGCTTTTCTTTTATCGCCATGCGGAGAAATATGGTTATCAGACTGTAATTCTCCAAAATCTCTGGCAATGGATTCATACATTTCTCGTAGGTATAGATTACGAGCCTCACTATTTAGAGGAGCTTTGAGCTTATAATAATTTTGTCCATAGTACCTGCTCATAACAAGGCTAGCGTGTTTCAACTGATACTGTAAGGAAAACTCTGAAACTAGTCCACTAGCGAGCATATTAACTGCACTAGTACGCCTTAATTGATGCCATGCTATAGGCCAGATCTTACCTTCATCATATAGCTTTGGGTCTAAATTAGCAGTTAAACGATGCGCAATCTCAAGATCCTCTTTAGTAATCCTCATTGTATTTTTATCAAATAGTTTGGGGTGTGTTGTATATACTTCTCTGTATGTTCTGGGTGTTATATATTCAGTACTAATATCTAGATGCTTTATTCTCCATGGCTCGTAACAATGGCACTGTAGCGTAGGGTTTTTTAAAAACTCTTTTTTGAGTTTTAAATTTGAGCTATACTTTGCAGCAAGAAGTCTGAGTTCGCTGATATTATTCATTGCGTCAACGGCATTCTTGACTAACGAGGGGACAATCCATCTGGCTTGTTGATCCCTGATTGTTTTAGTAGTGACACCTTTAATAAGATGTATCTCACTACCTGTCTCATCTATTTCAACCTCTAAGCAGTCAGCTCTTAAACGGCTACATTCACTAATACGCATTAATGAGAAGTTGACTATGTATGCAGAACCACATAAATTTATAAGATTCATATAATTAGACAGTGTGTGTAAGTTGCATTTAGTAAACATCACCCATTTTTCTAAAACATGGTAAACCCCGAATTTTATCGCAATATCTTTAATGCCCCCAAGATTGAATTTGACGGGTTGTTTAAGTCTTTTAATAGAATCAAACTCCTCACCAAACTGCTGAAAGTCTTCTTGCTTTTTTGATGAACGGCTACATTCATATGCTAATAGACAGTACTTAAATAATTTTTCAAAACCTTTTGCATTCTTTAAGTAATCATTCAAACATTCTTTTAATCGAAGTAATTGATAGCTCCATATTCTGGCTGGTATGTAAGCGGTTTGAATCGACTCATTTAGTTTTAAGTGCTCAGCAAATGCCTTCATTCCATTTTCGTCAAGAATTTCAAAACCCAACTTATTCGAATTAAAACTTACATCGTTAAGGTATGTTAATACATGTGTACGACTAAATTTACCAGTTAAAGCTATTTCTTTAATGATTTTTGGGTGGTTTGATAGCTCTGAGACACATATGTTGTTTTTTGAGCAAATTACGAAAAATGGTTTAATAGTAGCGAATTTAGTTACTAGTGTTCTTGTAGTAAGAGAAATTCCTGGCCCCCATATCCACCAAGCTATAACCAGTCTTAATAAATCAGCATTTTCTTTACTTACTTTGTGCCCATTTCCTGGTCCATCCCCAAAATAGATTTTTAGCACGCTTCCATGCCATATTGAAAAGTCCCATCTAACATCGCTATATCTAGAAATAACTTTTCCTTCCGAGTCGATAACAACTTGAAAGTCATCTTTTGGAGGCCATGTATTAGGCCGAAAATTAAGCGCATCAGGGGTTGCTGAGCTATCTAAGATAGATAACCCTGGCAGGTTTGGCAAAGTCATTTCATCTCCTCAAGTAAGTTGATAAACCCACTCCACTGCGGATGATAGTTCCCAGCCCTGATAGAGTCACGAGCATCAATGACCCACTGATCCCTGATGCTACTGCTTTTAGCTATAGCTTCAAGCTTAAGATTAAGTCTATCAATAACTAAACAGGCTGGATGTGTATAGTGTTTATTGGAGGGTTTGTATTCTCCAAGCTCAATTTTCTTGATTTTCAGGTGCGATGCAAGCTTCCAACAATAATCATAGCTCATAATATCTTTGTGGTACGTGCAAAAAATACATCCTTCAGGACTGATGCAATCAGGAACAGGGGCATCTTTAGAGGCTTGAGAAATACTTTGAGGGCTTGATTTCCCTACGCAAACACCAGGTCCTGGAGCAGCTAAAGAAGGGTCATAATTATCGTGAAAACTTATTATTTCACTAGTCGCACGTTGGTGGTGGGGCCGTAGGTAATCACGTACTAAAACATCTGCTGTATGCCCCATCTGACTCGCAGTCAGCGAGATGTCATCTGTATGTCTTATTAACCAGTTAACTCGTGTGTTGCGCAACTCAGATGGGTTTATAAATATAAGCTCGTTTTTTTCGAACAGTTTTTTTACAGAGCTAAGTGTCGTTCGAGAAGCGGTGGATCGCACCATACCTCTACTTAGAAGTGGAAAAAGCCTGTCGTCAAGACTCTTGAATCCAGTATCATTAAGCCATTTAAGATAGTTTTGAAGATGCTCTCTGTATGTGTTGTAACAACTAAAGATTGACTCTCCTTGTCTACGTCCTTTGTATACCCGAAAAACATCATAATCTTCACCATTGGTTTGCCATCTGTAGTCCTCAGATTTAAGCAAAACTGCTTGGGCTAAATTCATGCCAGTTTGAGCTAGGAAAATAAGAAGCTCAGCTTCGATACGAAGGTTAAGAATATTAGATCTTTTATTAACCTCAAATAAGCTTACACCCTCTGGCAGTGCTTGTCTTTTAAGAATAGCTCTTCTTTTTACCGCAGGGTTTTCAACCGTAGACACATCTAAATCTGGATCCATTAAATTACCAGCAATTGTAATTACCTGCTCTTCGCTCATTTTGATTTTGATCGGGACAGGGCCACGTACAGTAGCTAGGTCAAGACTATGGCAAATTGTTGTCAAGATCCTGCCAAACTGGAAAGTGTCAGCTAAATTTTGTTTATCAGCTTGTGTGCCTAATACAGGTTTATTCTTATTAGGTCTAGATAATCTTGTATTAAGCATTAAACTATGACCAGGTTTAGAGCCTGGAAGACTTAGTGCTTTAGCAATAATATTTGCAATTATTGATGCTGTTTTATAAGCTGTGAAGTGGCTCAAGTCTTTTTTTTGATTTACTCTAGTGAGCAAATACTCTGTCCAGATATTAAAAGATGATACTATTTCTTCTTCCGTACAAGGTAGGTTGTTTTTATCAATCGCAGCAAAGAATTTCCAAACTTGCTCTAGATATGTCTTTATAGTTCTATGAGAGCTGCCTGATATTAAAAGACCCATTAGCATGTCATAAAGCTTCATAACGAGTGTAGCTCTTTCTGGTAGTATATTGCCAAAATCACCGTTATCTATGCGTTTCATAACCTTGTCTCGCCTGACAGACGTGGCATTTTTATACAAAAGAACTTTTAAATCCCATGCAGTTTCATGAGTACCCATCATTAAGCCTTTGATTGTCAGGTCTTTATTAATCATTGGTGATATTCCTACTTAACCCCATAAACGCCTCAGTGAAGGCGTCTGATGCCTCCTTCATTGTTTTACTTGTCTCGATAAACTTGACATATTTCATCGTGGTGCTCTCGTCCTTATGAAGACAAGATCCTTTTACGAACTCTATAGCATCACTAACAGACATGGCGTCTAATGCTACTCTCATAAGCTCTGTTGCATATGTGGCTCGCGTTCTATGAAAGTAAAAACCTCGAAAAGCTTTTACTCCAGACTTTAGCCCTAATTTTCTTAGGCGAGACATCTCAACATTAATAGCGCTGCTACTATCTCCTTTGTAATTATTGCCGAATCTAGTAAGAAATAATAGGTCTTGATCAGCTTCAGGCGACAGAGCTTGTCGCTTCAATCTTCTTATACTTGAGGCATAGTCTAACAATGCTTCGAGTAGCTCATTAGGGATTGGGACAGAACCGCTGGCATCAAACTTCGTCTCAACAGGAGGGCGTGCACTTGGGCCAACAGAAATCGTTTTAATTCCTATCTCTGGAACAGTGATGGCATTTTGAAGGGTTGAGACTTTTAGGTCTGTAATTGAGCCTATGCGTAGTCCTGTAAAAAAACCTATTCTCAGCATAAGGGCTAGTTCTGTGGATGCGTTTTCATCAGCAAAACTAAGGATATCTCTCATGGCTTTTACTGCCACGGGTAGCAAGCCGTCTTCTAGTTGAATAGGTCCAGCTACAGTTCGATTTGGGATAGCAAGATTAGTACTTGCTACTTTGAGCGTATGTTCAAGTCCAAACTGATTAGTGAGTTTGATCCCAACAAGCTTATCTTTCCACATCGGCCACTCAGTTGAAATCAATCCTGTGTTTTTAGCCCATTTGTAGAACCTGATTACAGCTGCCATTCTTTGTGATGTCGTACTAGGGGCTAACTCACCTGAGTTCCTAGCTTGTATCAAAGCACCTCTAAATCGATTTAGACACCTTTCACTTTCACGGTCAGGGAAGTGCCACCAATCCATAGATTCAGACTCTAGCCACTTTGCATATGCTAGTAGGTGAGACATATTTGATCGAACTGTTTTGATGCTACTTCTGAAGGAGATAGCTTGTTCTAAAGCCCATAGATTAGCTTCTGACCAAGTGGTGTTGTCTTGCCAGATAATTTGAGGTAAGCCTTTAATGATTTGATGATTTGATTTAGCCCAATGAACCTTATTGCTTTGAATGTTAACTCGGAAGGGATGGTAGTTAATTAGTTGAAGCGTAGCCACATTAGTTCCTTAGTTAATCAAAGCCTATATTTGATTGATGACTTTCTTAAGGACTATTATAAATGTTAACTGAGATTATGTCACTAGATTATTATGTAATATGTGTATTAAAAAGAGAGTATGTAAGGTGTACTAGAGCCTAAATCGATAAATGGAACTTCATCTGAATATTTATTTTCATATTCAATCATGTCGGCGTTAGCAACGCTAAACAAACCTAAGCATAGTGTGGTTATAACTAAAGATAGAACTCGCATCTTGTATCCTTTTTTATTTGGAATATCATTACTAGCGCTTATTAAGCCTCTAGAAGTGAAGGTAGACTAAATACAATGGAAGTAAATATTCAAGATATTTAGAATGTTGATCCGTAAGCATTCTAAATTCCATTTAATAGCAATTTTTTATTTCTTTCTATAAGTAACTAAAATCATCACTTACAAGCGGCATTAACTGTGTGTTCTATAATACTGCCCGCTTGAGCAGTTTTCATTTTAACTGCTGATACATCTTCCCATGGGCAGTTCATTAATTTTCTATCATTGTGATCATAGAAAACACTATTGCGCGATCCATAAGTTTTTGTAGCACAATTTACAATTATCTCACTCGCTATGTAATCTCCAGGAGTAAAAGTATAGTCTGTATTACGCAATGCTGAAAAAACAGCTTGACCTAGGCGTTCTGGTTTTAAGTAAACAACTCTACTGTTATATCTTACGATACTGCCTGATTTTTTTATTGATGGTTTATTAATATCAACATGATACTCAGGTGCGTTCTTTGGAACTTCATATGCAGTAACCCATCCTTGTGAATCCATTTGATGCTTGACTGGTGTAGACAATAAACTCTTGCCTATATCTTGCATAGATGAAGAGATGAATTGCCCCATACTTGCTGTAGGGTTTGTACTAGTTGCAGAGCAACCTGTTAAAAGTATAGCTAAAGTACAAAAAACTCCTAACTCTTTCATAAAGATATCTCTAACGTTGTATTAATGTTAGTGAGTATTATAGTGAACTTATGTGCATTTTAATATTCTTTTTATAATTAAATGATATGTCACAGTCTTCTTGAGCTAACTGTACTTTTTCAATAAACGCTTATATAGTTAGATTAATATAAGAAAGATATAGTCTGCCTAATATAAAATTTTTGTAGCCATGTCTGAGTAAGCAAAATAAGCAAGAAAGAAGTTTACCAGTCACGCATCATGATGATGCGTATTCATTTTATTGAATTAAGGGTAGTTATGAGTTATGTATGTTCAAGCTGTATTAACATAGAGTCTATAAGAAAAGAAGATGTTTATTCTTTAGAAAAAAAGTTATGTTCTTATTGTAATAAAAATAAAATAGAAGTAATCGATAAGGATATTGTAATCACATTATTGAAATCGAGATTTGTAGAAGCTGTTGTTCCATTTTCTGAATGCAGTGAACATGAACAAGGAATGTATTTTTTTGCTCATGATGACAAGTTAAGTCCGTCAGAAATTTTTAATATGATGGATTGGTTAGAGCTTGGTTCAGAAGACTTCAAAAATGATTTGTGCTGCGAGATTGAAAAAATCTTAGGTAGTGAGGATGATCTATTTGTTTACAATGACGGCACATTAGATGAAGGGAATGAATATGAGGCTAAATGGGATGCTTTTATCAGATCAATACATCATAAGCATAGGTTCTTTAATAATAATGCAAAAACCTTCTTAGACTCATTGTTTTCATTAATACATGAGAATGGAAAAATTATTGATACTATGGTTTTTGAATTAAATCCAAATATCTCTATATTTAGGGCAAGGATTGCAAATACAGTAAAAGAAAGAACCGAAATTTATAGTAATCCTGCTAGTCAACTTGGTGCAGCTCCAGCTAGTTTGGCTGGCGAGCAGCGCATGACACCTACAGGGATTTCGGCATTTTATGCTTCAGACAGTCGAGAAACCTGCTTTAGTGAAGTACGTGCCACTACAGGAGATATAGTCATGTCTGCTGAATTTAGAGCTACCAACACTCTAAGACTTTTAGATCTAAGTAAGTTAAAAAAAGTAAGTCAGATGAGTGTTTGTCCTTTCGATAAGGATTTTTTAGACAAATCTCATAAGTCTTACTTCATTCAAAGATTGGTATTTTTACTTTCCAAACCTGCATCTCAAAGGAAAAACTCTATCTATCTTGAAACTCAAGTAATATTTGAATATTTTCGTACATACTTTAGTGAAAACATACATGGAATTGCATTTAATTCAGTGCAGAACGGTATGGAAGGTATGAATGTTGCTTTGTTCCCAGAGTATTCCAAGGTAAGTTTATTTTCATATAGTAATAAAGAGATTGTTAGTTGTGAAGAACATGTAAATGGAGAGTTTGACTCTTATTTGTATGAGATAAAAACAGGAATTGAAAATAATTTTTCAATAAAAAAAGATGAGTGCCTAAGATTTATTGATGGATCTGTATTATTGCATCATGTTATCGCAGTAAAAACCCTAACTAGAAAGTTTGAAGTAGATGGATATGTAGAATAGTAAATTATCTTATTCAGATAAATGTAATGTATATTGAGCCCATCCCAGATTCTGTGTAACTGCCATTTAGATTAAATGCTTACTGATACGGTCATCAAACATAATCATAAAACGATTCAGAGCAGACGTCCAGTTACGGATTGGCATCGACCACTTTTTGGATGCCTGCTGGGTTGCTAAGTACACCACTTTGAATGCTGCCTGATCAGATGGGAACACCTTACGCTTATTCACCGCTGTCCGAATCACGCTGTTTAAAGACTCAATAGCATTGGTGGTATAAATCACTTTTCTGATGTCTTTAGGATACTCGAAGAACACCGTTAAGCCCTCCCAGTTATTACGCCAAGACTTGATGACATGCGGATACTCTTTGCCCCATACCTCATTAAAATGCTCAAGGTTGGCCTCTGCTATCTCAAGCGTATCAGCGCCGTAGATGGCCTTTAAATCAGCCGCTATGGCCTTCTTATCTGTCCAAGGTACAAACTTCATTGAATAGCGCACCATGTGTACGATACACAGCTGAACCTTGGCTTTGGGATAAACCGTATTGATGGCATCAGGGAAGCCCTTTAAGCCGTCGACACAGGCAATGAGGATATCTTGTACCCCGCGGTTTTGTAGTTCAGTGAGAACACCCAGCCAGAACTTAGCGCCTTCATTCTCTGATAACCACATACCAAGCAGCTCTTTTTTACCGTCAAGCCCCACGCCTAGCGCCAGATAGATAGCCTTGTTGATGATCTGCTTGTCTTGACGTACTTTGACGACGATGCAGTCCAAATAGACGATAGGATAAACACTGCTCAGTGGCCGGTTCTGCCAAGCGGTGATGTCGTCTAAGATATTATCGGTGACTCTTGAAACCAAGCTGCTTGAGATGTCGACATCGTAGAGCTCTTTAATGCTCTCTACGATCTCAGTGGTGGTTTGACCCTTGGCGTAAAGGAATATGATTTTATCATCAAGACCTGAGATACGGGTTTGATGCTTACTAACGAGTACAGGCTCAAAGTCACCATGACGGTCTCTTGGGGTGGATATCTCAAGCTCGCCTGTGTCACTTCGGACGGTCTTTTTAGTGTGCCCGTTGCGCTTGTTAGGCTTATCCGCCTTTTGATGCTTGGGATAGCCGAGATGGTCTTCCATCTCGGCTTCAAGTGCGGTGTCGATAAAGGATTGCATGAGCTGCTTTTGGAAGTCTTTGATGTTATCAAAGCTTTTCATGCTACCAGCCATTTGCTCGGCCAGTTTTTTAATGTCAGATTGAGTAGTCATTGCTTATTCTCCTGTTATTGGATTATAAGCAGTTACACAGTTTTTAGGAAACTCCCTGTATATTATGTAATCCATGTAATTTTTCAAATTGCTAGTCTACAACTCTTTAAACATAAGAGACTTCAGATTACTTTTTATAAGTAATCTGAAGTAATAATTCTTATGGTATATACATAAACATCTGATTCTATTAGCAATATCTCTTATATAAATATTACATACTATACATGTATTCAATTACTTCAAACTTACTTAGAAATTACAAAATACTTTCTTTAAAATCAATAACCTTACATCTATTACATGATTCTTATATTACCCCTAAAATTATAAAAACCTTCAAAACCATGCCTTATCTACTAACAAATTTTTATATATGAAATATTATCATGGGCTATTCATGGGCTACAACTTCCCTACGAATAAAACATTAAGTAATTGATATATATAAATTATTTAAAAAAATAAAATTAATATAGGTTGAGTAGTGAATTCGAGTCTCTCCAGCCCCACCATTTTCGGATAGTACATCTTAGACCAAATATCAAAACCTGCTTTTAGCAGGTTTTTTTGTGTCTGAAATTTGGTATTAGAACTATAAAACATCTTATTAAAAGTATTAATCTACTTTTCTAACCTTTATAAATCCTTTAACACTTCATCCATACGCTAATAGCGACACTCTACCCTCTGAATCAATGCTTTCATGCACCTACCATAGACAGAACTAATTAATAGAAAGGTTTTCCTCACTATCATTGAATAATGCACTACGTTGATTTTTACGAAGAGCTTCACGTTGAATGATATTTTTCGCATCGACTTTTTCTAAAGGCAATCTTGTTTCGCGAGAAAGATCGCCATCTGCTATTAAGGATAAATAACGAGAACAACAAACTCTTAAAAAAGAAGTAAAATTGCCAATATCATGATCAGCATCGAGAGATTCAAGGTATAGCTTAGTGATCAGTTGATTAACCGTCATTTGATCACGGAATGACAACTCTTCTAATATATCCCAAAAAAATACTTCTAAACGAATTGAAGTGACAACGCCCTGAATTCGAAGTGATTTGGTTTTAGAGCTCCACAAGCTGTCATCAGCACTAATAAAAAGTTGGCACATATATATCCTCTCTCGATACTAGAGTCTATTGAATATTCAACAGCCCCGAATTCAAGCTTATAGCAAGGCAACAAACTGCTTTAGCATCGCTGGGTGGGCAGGCCATGCAGGTGCCGTTACCAGTTGGCCGTCTGTAATAGCGCCATCCATAGGTAACGTGACATACTCAGCGCCAGCCATTTCTATTTCTGGCTGACACGCAGGATAAGCAGATACTTTTTTACCCTTCAATACGCCAGCAGCCGTCAGCATTTGTGGCCCATGACAAACCGATGCAATTGGTTTATCAGTATTTGCGAAATGCTGAATCATTGCAATGACCTTAGCATTCAAGCGCAAGTATTCTGGCGCACGTCCACCTGGTAAATACAAAGCATCGTAATCTTCTACATTGATATCAGCAAAAGACGCATTAAGAACAAAGTTATGACCGCGTTTTTCGGTATAAGTTTGATCACCTTCAAAATCGTGTATTGAGGTAGCAATGCTATCACCTGCAACCTTATCTGGGCAGACCGCATCAACCTCATGTCCTATCGCTAGTAGCGCTTGGAACGGAACCATGTTTTCATAGTCTTCAACAAAATCACCGGTAATGATAAGTACTTTAGCCATGATATTCTCACTGTATTGTAATAAAACACTGTAATGAAATACGGGAACCCAAATTAGTTTATAGCGACTTCGCTTAAAATGAGCCTGAATATCCATTCAAACATAAAAAACAACGACTAGGTAATATGTGAATACTACAAACAATCACTTTTTAAAATAAAATAATAAATTCAGCTATTTTCTAATAACTTTAAATCTATCAATATCTTATCCATCTTCTGATACCGCTTCTCTACACGCTTCGCCAATGCTTTTTCGACCATATATTGATAGTGACTGTATTCTGCTGACAACGTTGGAATGGGTTGTTGGCAATGCTGAATCGCCCACGCTTTCGATTTCTCATTGCTATTGGCGCTTACTTTAAACGGGCGTTTTCCTGTTAGTATCTCAACCATCATTACGCCAAACGCGTAGATATCACTCTGTATAGTTGCACTCTGTCCTTGCCAGCGCTCAGGTGCGAGATACGCTGGTGTGCCAGCAGGATTTGGTTGGCTATTATCCACCATCATACGTTGTGATAAAGCAAAATCAGTGAGTAACAATCTAGGAGTCAGACTATTACTCATAGTATCTACTGGCCAATTATCGTCAGAACCTTCAAGCAAAATATTGCTAGGTTTAATATCATTATGTAGCCAGCCAGCCTGATGCAAATTGGCTATCAAGTGTGCAGACTTCATGATGAAATGATGCTTTTGTGACGCTATTAGTGACAGGTGTTTTGAAGCGGTCAGCTGACTCGCCAAGCTACCATTAGAGTAATAAGGCATAACAACAATTATTAGCTTTTGAGGCTGCTCTAGTATTTGAACGTTTACACAATGATGAGCCAATAGTGGCGGTGCAATAGCATTATCTTTGATTTTCGATGAAGCATTTACAGCAGCTAAAATATCCGCTTCATGAGTTAAATCAGAAGCGATAGGATAAGCGCCATCACTCAACTGCCATTTAATCATCACGCTACCAAATTGTGGATGCTGGGCGCGCGTTAGACCTTGGAAGTAAGTATTGTCGATATGTTGCGTTTTGGCATCTTGCGTTTGTTCTGTGCTTTGCTGAGCAATACGTTGATGCACTATCTCCCTAAAATCTTGTGCGTCCAGTTCTTGGTTAATAATAGGCAATAGCTGCATCGCCTGCGCTTGCAAGGCTTGCGTAATAGGCGGATTACTGGCACTATTTTCCATGGTATTGTTTCTCATAATATAGTGAGATTATTGCCTTCCCATTCGTATCATTTCCAAAGATAATAATAGCGCGAATAATGATTACAAGTACTACGATTACTAGGTACTAAGATTGTAGGCACTGAAATTTCAGCAGCGTTAATTGTATTTTTGGGTATGGTATTAAAGACAACCTTAATTGCTAGAGCCACTATGTCCCAACCAAATATCCCAACCATGCCATCTGACCAACCTACTTATGCCCTACCTGCACCGTTGTTAGACTTACTCAGTCAATACTTACAAGAGCGAGTCACACCAACTATTGAAATCGATCCAAGCCAGCTTGCTTATCGCTGGGTCGGTGGACGCACTGGTCACCTGCAACCTTTGTCGGTCAACCTGTTTTTGAGCTTAGATGACTTGCATGGTATCGATACACAAAAGTCGAAACTGGTACAAAACACCCGTCAGTTTATTAAAGGTTACCCTGCCAACCATGTATTGATGTCAGGTACACGTGGTGCCGGTAAATCATCATTGATTCGCGCTTTGCTACAAGCCCATCATAGTGAAGGCTTGCGTATTATTGAGGTTGCCCGCGATGATCTGCAAGTATTGGATAAGATTCGTGCTGCTATTAATGCCCTACCAGCAGATTGTCATTGCCGCTATATCGTATACTGTGATGACCTCGCTTTTAATGGTCAAGACGAAAGCTATCGTGCGCTAAAGAGCGTGCTCGATGGCTCGCTAGACTCTGAGCAAGACAAACTACTGGTCTACGCCACCAGTAATCGCCGTCGCTTGCTACCGCAGATGATGAAAGACAATGTCGATATCTATAATGGGCAGACGGATGAAGTCAATCCCTATGAGGCCATTGATGAAACCGTGTCATTATCAGATCGATTCGGTTTGTCCCTCACCTTCCATCCTATGGATCAGCAGACTTATCTGCATATCGTTCAGCATTATCTGAATTTAGAGCAGCAAAAAATCTCAGCTGATATGGATAATGATGCTAAGGACATTTTAGCAAGTCAGTCTATGCCTGATAAGATCAGAAAAGATGCGCTACGTTGGGCCTCTGAACGTGGTGGTCGCTCAGGACGAGTTGCTTACCAGTTCAGCCGCTTTTGGAGTGGTGAAACACAATTGGCTATCGAAGACAGTAAGCGCTAGGTCATATTTAACGCTAAATCATATCTAAGCTTAACGATCTCTAATCACTGCGTGCAGAGCCTATATACTGCACGCGACTCTCCTCTTGACCGCTCTCTTGATTGCTTGCCGACCCAATTGCACTATCGACCATATATTGGTCAAAATCTGCTGCTAACCAAAGATTACCTTTATAAACGCTCTCAGCATCTAAACGAATATTTGCCATGTTTGGTGTCTTGCTATTAGGGTTATCAAAACCCTGATAGCGAGCGCTAAAGTGCGTCAAGATTAGATTTTTGAGTCCAGCCGCTTGGGCAAATTCGCCGAGCAATTGGGCGCTACTATGCATCGGATCATAGTCTGGGTTTTTGGCTCGAATCTTATTGAGCACCTCGTGCGCATAAGTAGCTTCATGCACCAATAAATCCGCATTGATAACGGCTTTGCTTAACAAATTTGGCGCATCATTGTCTCCTGCCACCACTATTCGCGTCCGCTGTATTTCCTCATCAACATAGTCTACTGAGTGCAATTGTCTATTATCCTCAGTCGTGACATCTTCGCCTTGCTGCAATTTACCCCACAGCGCACTGGCTGGAATACCATCTGCCACAAGCTTATCTGTATTAAGGATGCGGCGGCTAATAGTCTGAGTAATACCAAAGGCATTAGAAGCAACCCGATGTGATAGCGGCGTGATATCAATATCAAGCTGATGCTGGTCGCTTAAGCTAATACTGACCTTGTTCGTATCACCTTGCTCAGCCAACACCTCTTCAATCGCTATAAAATCGAGAGCAAAAGGTAAATACAATTCCGTGGTTAAGGTAATGGCTTCGAGCAGTGTCGCGATTGCTTTTGGGGCAATCAAAGTTAATGGTTCACGGCGCCCTGACATGGCAGCGCTTGCTAATAGCCCTGGTAAACCGTAGCAATGATCACCATGTACATGAGTGATGCAGATAGCAGCCAATTGATGCAAGGAGAGCTTGGTATGTAGCAACTGCTGCTGTGTGCCTTCACCACAATCAATCAGCACCCATGGACGCGATTTCTTACTCTGAGTGTTCTGTTGACGACTCCCTTGCTGTACGCCAGAGCTATGCGGATTCAGACACTCTATTGCCAATGCGGTCACATTACGCTGTTTGGTAGGTACACCTGCAGAGGTGCCCAAAAAGGTTAGCTTTAGCATAATGTTGCCTTTCGTTTATCAGGAGTACTATCTGAGAAGTACAAGGGCGTCTCTTTATTATAAAAACGATAACAGAAATAAGATAAACGAAGAATATACCCTATCTATGACAATTGGCATATCATGGTTTTTTGACCTTCAACCATTTGTCCACCATTGGCAGTACACTCATTTACCATATTTGATTCGTAAGATTTCCAGCCACCATAAAAGCTCGCCGCACACAGAATGACCACTAGAATTTTCTGTGACCACGATTTGATAGAGACTTGTTGGCTATTAATCTGTTGGCTATTATTTTCTTGCATACTGGTATCTTGCTTATTGAGTGATGTTTGAGTTGCTGACTGATTGTCATCTTTATCTAGACTATCTTGCTTCAGATGGTCTTTATTCGAAGTATTTAGATCTGTCATAGTATTATCCTAAAAAAGGCTTTGTTTATTCATAAACAAAGCCTTTGGTCTACATGGCTACTTAAGCGTTGAGAGAGGATTATACCAGTATCCTCTAAAAATTCAGACGGCCACCCTTTTTTTCTGCTCGCTTAAAGGCATCTCGTTCTTCGCAGCGTTTGAGCCAGTTCAAAAGATTGGTATATTTACTCTGATCTAAACCTGCACCAGCATTGGCACCCAAGACTGCAAGATGCATTTGAATATCAGCGGCGCTAAATTCACTACCGGCAAACCAGTGATTTTCATGTAGATGACGCTCCATCATATCTAGCATTTTCTCCAAACCGCTACTGATCATGTTTTTTTCAATCTGACCTTGGATTTTTTTGCTGATAGGTTTGATTAGCATTGGCGACTGAGACACCACTTTTGTGAATACCAAGCGCATGACCAACAGTGGCATCAGTGAAGCTTCTGCAAAGTGTAGCCAAAACGTATAGGCTTCCCATGCTGCTTCGTTATTATTATCAGGTTTGAACTGCTTTTCTTTATCGTAGTGTTTAATCAGATACTCAATGATAAACCCTGACTCAATCAACACGCGATCGTCCGCTTCTAGTATCGGTGCATTACCAATTGGATGCACTTGCTTTAAGCTATCAGGAGCACGGTATGCTTTATTGCGCTCATAACAAGTCAGTTTATAATCGGCGCCAAGCTCTTCCAACAGCCAGATAATACGAAACGAGCGCGAGTTTGCTAAATGATGAAGATGTAACATAAACCGTCCTAGTTATATATTGTAGTAAATCAGCCATAATATCTCAGATATAGCGCCATATGTTCACTCAATCGCGGCCCTACTGCTCTCGATAATAGCGTAATTTGTACTTCTTTAATACTGTGAGTTGGCAGACATGCTGGAAAACTATGCCTACCGAATCGATACTATCTCAGACGGTGTACTCGTACTCTTTGCCATCAATCTAAATGTAATGCTTCAATCTTGCGCGTCATTTTATCTATTTTTTGCTGATATTTTTTGATTTGGCGGAATCGATGCGCGATTAGCACGCCTTTAATACGGCGATTTTTCAGGCGGCGACGTGGTGGAAAACTGCCTACTTGTGGCTCATTGTAGCCGTGTAAGCGGTCTTCACGTTTACGCGCCATATAGCCCAACGCACTATCAGCAATCATAATCAGCAGTGCGATAAAAATCATGCTATACATCAGCATGGAGCCACCATCATGTAAGTTACGATCTAAAATTGCGATTGAGAAGATAAACAAGAATATCGGCTCAAGGTAGCATAAAGTCCCAAACAGTGAGACAGGCAGCTTCTGACTGGCTACCATTGTCAGTGACATCGCAGCGGTGCTGATAATGCCTAATAACGGCAGCAGATACCAAAGCTTGTGGTTGGTGATTGCTACTTCAAAACCGCCATTCATATACAGCGCGACCAATACCACTGGTAACAACAATACAAGGTCTGAGATAAGACCAGTAATAGGTGGCACAGCCAATTTGCGGCGTAATAGATAATAAGGAGGATAACCCAAGCAAACAAACAAAGTCGCCCAAGAAATAGCACCATACTCAAAAATATCGTAAGCGATACCAAGACCTGCACATACGATAGCAGCCCACTGAAGTAAGCTCATGTCTTCGTTGTAAAAGAACCTACCGACAACAATCATAATCATCGGATATAGGAAATAACCCAACGTTACCTCGAGCCCCAAGCCATTGACTGGCGCCCACATAAATATCCAGATTTGCGCACCCAGAATCGGTGTGGGTAGTATAAATAAAAACCACTCTTTTGCGTTCTTTAGTGTTTTTAAATAATCAAAAATGTGCTGCCATTGCTTTAGTACGCTGACCAGCAGTACTAGACTAAAAAACATTGTCAGCACACGCCACGAAGCGACTTGCGTACCTGATAATGGTTGCAGCAGTAGACCAAATAAGAACAGCAATGAGTATAAAAAATTTGCAGCGACAGCGGTGATTATACCCTGCGAGGTTTGGTTAGTAGTCAGCATCACAACAGCCTTTAAAGATTGGGGCACATCCATGGCAATTTTTAAAAAAAACAAAAGCCTCAGACGAGAACGTCTGAGGCTTTTGCATATAAGGTCGTCGCGCAATCTAAGTTGAACGCTTTTGATGTACTAGGCTTACATCATGGTCGGCATTATGTCAAAGTCAGAATGAATAAGCAATGCCACTGTTCATCTAGTGTCTAAACTTTTAAATTCAGTAAATTTAATGCAGGTAAATACTTATTTTGCATCAAGTTGTTGGATTTTTTGTTGTATCTTATCCATCTTCTTTTGGTAACGACGAATCTTGCGAAAACGATGGGCTTTTAGCACGCCATCGATACGCTGATTGATAAAATGACGACGCGGTGGAAAGCCGCCAATCTGAAGCTCTCTATAGCCATGCAAGCGATCATTACGCTGACGAACGAGATAGCCTTTTATGCTATCAGCCATCATAACCAGTAGCGCAAGCGTAATCATGCCGTACATAAAGAGCGAACCACCTTCTTCAAGGCTTTGACTCAAAATAGTAATAGACAATACGAATAACAGCATCGGCTCTATATAACTTAGCGCCCCAAACAGTGATACTGGCAGCTTACTACTAGCAATCATCGTCAGCGACATCGCAAGCGCACTAAAAGCACCAAGCAGCGGCAATAGATACCAGAACTTCATGTCTTGCGCCGCAACATCAAAACCGCCCGTCATATAAAGCACGATGAGCACGACTGGTGTCAACAGCGTCAAATCAAACAATAACCCTGTAATAGGCGGTACAGAAAGGGTGCGTCGTAGCAGGTAATACGGTGGATAACCCAAGCATACAAACAGTGTCACCCAAGATACTGATCCATACTGAACAATATCGTAGCCGATACCGAGTGCTGCAAATATCGCGGCAGCCCACTGCAAGATGCTCATATATTCATGGTAAAAGAATCGACCAAGCACAATCATCACTAGCGGCAATAAAAAATAGCCCAACGTGACATCGAGACCAAACCCATTGACCGGCGCCCACATAAACAACCAAATCTGTCCACCTAGGATTGGTGCAGGTAGTATAAATATTAACCAATCCTTGATTGTCTTTAGCGTCTTTATATAATCAAAAACACGTTGCCACTGCTTAGTCAAACTGACCAATATCACCAAACTGAGCAACATCATGAGCACACGCCATGAGGCTACCTGCGTCCCTGTTAAGGGCAGCATAAACAGTCCAAACAAAAACATCATCGAGAATAAAAAGCTCGATGATACCGAAGCAACCGTTCCCTGAAAAGTTTGATTGGTCGTAAGCATAACAACAGCCTTAAAAAATAGAACCTTATTTACAGTATTGAAAAAATGAGAATTAAAAAACAAAAGCCTCCGACGATAACGTCAGAGGCTTTTTTCTAGAAAAATGCTAAGAGACTAGACTCAAAAGCTAATTACCAAGACTATTACTCGTCATCGTCTTATGCATAGTTAGTCTATTATAGATTGTCACTTGGTTTATGATCGTTTGCAATATCAATCACATCATCGACGTCAGTAGTTGCAGTATCGTCAGTTGTCGCATCAATATCTATCTGCTCCTGACCTTCTACGTCAAACGTACCGTCTTCTCTCATGGCATCGATAAGTTCATCATCGCTCTCTTCATGCTCAACACGTGCCATGGCAACCAGTTTTTCATCTTTTGACAGACGAATCAATGTTACGCCTTGCGTATTACGACCAGAGCTAGCGACATGCTCAACTGGGGTACGAACCAACGTACCTTTATCAGAGATTAGAATAATATCATCGGTAGAGTCAACCTTGGTCGCTCGTACTAGTGCGCCATTACGTTCACTGGTCTTAATAGCGATCACACCGCCACCGCCACGATTTTGTGTATTGAACTCATCAATGAAGGTACGTTTACCAAAGCCGTTTTCACAAGCAATCAGGATTTCACGTACATCATCTTCGATAACGACTAATGATTTGATAAATTCATCAGTAGCCAGACGCATACCGCGGACGCCTTTTGCCGTACGGCCCATCGCACGCGCATCATTCTCATCAAAACGAATGGCTTTACCACTTGAAGCAAACAACATCACTTCTTGGCTACCGTTAGTGATACGAGCGCTGACCAATTTATCACCGTCTTCTAGTCCAACCGCAATCAAACCGTTCGAGCGAATATTGGCAAACTGCTTCAGCTCTACCCGCTTCACTGTACCGTTGGCCGTGGCAAAGAATACAAAAGGCGGCTCTGCTTGGTTGCTATCTTCTACCGAATCGTCATCATTGCTTACTTCTGATACTTCACTTACTACTGATGTATCTTCCACAATTTTTGGAATTGGTAGTATGGTTGTAACGGTTTCGTCGCTATTTAGGCCAATTAGATTGACCAATGGACGACCACGAGCACCGCGACTGGCAATCGGCACTTCAAAACCACGTAAGCTAAAGACACGTCCACTATCAGTGAAACACAGTACCGTAGAATGCGTTGATGTCACGACTAAATGATCGATTACATCATCTTCTTTCATTGCCGTGGCAGACTTACCTTTACCGCCGCGTTTTTGTGCGACATAGTCATCAATCGGCTGAGTTTTGGCGTAGCCAGTACGCGATACCGTCATGACGACCGTTTGCTCAGGGATAAGATCTTCGCGACTAAAGTCCATACGTGAATCGATGATATCGGTACGGCGCTTATCACCAAAGTTATCGCGAATCTCAATCATCTCATTAGAGATAATAGCCATCAGCTTATCAAAATCGCCAAGGATAGACTCTAAGTGTGCGATTTCACGCAGTAAATCTTGGTATTCTTCGGTCAGCTTGTCTTGCTCAAGACCAGTCAAACGATGCAACTGCATATCTAAAATCGCATTGACCTGCTCAAGTGACAAGCGATAGCGCTCTTCGCCTTCGATCAGACCAAACGGCGCCTTAGGATCTTCGCCTTCGATAAACTCAGGACGTACTGATTGACTACCAGCAGCTGTAAGCATCGCAACGACGCTACCTGAACCCCACGTGTTATTTAATAAGCTTTCACGTGCTAGGCCACGGTTTGCAGAAGCTTTAATCGTCGCGATAATTTCGTCGATATTGGCTAGAGCAACCGTTAGACCTTCTAGCAAATGACCACGAACGCGGGCTTTGTTCAATTCATAAATCGTACGACGTGTCACCACTTCTTGACGATGACGGACAAATGCAGCGATAAGCTGACGCAAGGTCAATAGTTTTGGCTGACCATTATCCAGCGCCACCATATTGATACTAAAGCTAGACTCTAGCGGCGTTTGTAGAAATAGGTTATTAACGATAACTTCAGCCGTCTCACCGCGACGCAAATCAATAGCGATACGCATACCATCTTTATCAGACTCATCACGAATTTCGCTAATACCTTCGATTTTTTTATCACGGACCAGCTCTGCGATACGCTCAATCAACTTGGCTTTGTTAGCCTGATAAGGTACTTCGGTAAATACGATGCGCTCACGATCACGGTTGACGCCAGAATTGCTCATCGGCTCGATATGATAACGACCACGAATATGCAAGCGGCCTTTACCCGTACGATAAGCATCTAAAATGCCCGCGCGACCATAGATAATACCGCCCGTAGGAAAATCAGGACCTGAGATATGCGACATCAGCTCTTCGGCTGAAACTTGTGGGTTTTCAGCATAGGCCAAACAAGCATTGATCACTTCAGTCAGGTTATGCGGGGCCATATTGGTCGCCATACCAACGGCAATACCCGTCGCGCCATTGACCAATAGATTAGGAATACGCGCTGGCATCACGCTTGGCATGCGCTCAGAGCCGTCGTAGTTGTCTTCCCAATCGACCGTATCTTTGTCCAAATCCGCTAGCATCTGATGGGTCAGTTTGGTCATACGTACTTCGGTATAACGCATCGCTGCCGGAGGATCATCATCGATCGAGCCAAAGTTACCTTGACCATCAACCATTGGATAGCGCAAGCTGAAATCCTGCGCCATACGGACGATGGCATCATAGACGGCACTATCGCCATGTGGATGGTACTTACCGATCACATCACCGACCACACGTGCTGATTTTTTATACGGTTTATTATAATCGTTTGATAGCACGTGCATGGCATACATCACGCGGCGGTGTACAGGTTTGAACCCATCACGCACATCAGGCAGCGCACGCGAGACGATCACGCTCATCGCATAATCCAAATACGACTGCTTTAGTTCATCTACGATGCCAATAGGACTGACCGATTCGCTCATATACACTCCTTCACTCACATTTTTTTCTAACGTTGACACATCGCTTATGGCACCCATAGATCATATAAAAATACTGCCACATAAATGGGCAGTCACGACCAAAATAGATACCATAAAAAAACACTGCTACACGTGCAAAACAATAGGAAAATAGCGATAGTTTTAATGTTTAATAAAAGAAGCTATTTTAGCACAAATTTGCTGATTTAGGGGGTTCTGAGTACCATTAAAATCAAGCTAGACGGTTCATTCGCAGTGATATTTTGAATTATTGACACACACTAAAATAATTCTAATGACAGGTTTTTTTTGATTGGCTGATTTTGCCATTCTTACAGACGAACTTACCATCTGCTGAGCAATGAGACACCCCGCCCATTTTACCTGAACAAGGCGTATTTCGAGCTTGAGCTTGGCTCATAGATGTGAAGGCAAATACTAGAGCGAGTAGTGCTGTGCTGATTGGTTTCATTGTTTATTCTCCGTATCTGATGGATATTAAATAGAAAAATACTATACTCATTAGCTACAGATCGACAAGATTTATTTTGACTAACTAAGTGAATAGTTATATTTCTATCTACAGTTCAACATGATATTTAATTTAACGCTAAAATCTTGAATATAGAACTCATATGTGGTTTGCATATAAGCTCTATTAGCCAAACAACTAGGATGCTTAGAATATTTAGCCAATATAACAACACCTACAACTGTCTCTGACATAAACTAATTGTTTTTATGAGCACACTGTCTTCATAAGCAGACTGTATTTCAACATCATAATGTTTTCAAAATCATATTATTTTAATCAGCACATTATGATTTAAACCACTTTGATGCAGCTATTTTTTGAGTGATACTGGACAAAAAATTTCTAAACGCTACACTACCTCATCTTTTATAGCACTTAAATAACGACCTAACAGGCTACTTTTATTATGGATATCATTCTTGCAATTGTTTGGATTTTAGCAATGGTGCTATACAGCTTTTCGAGCGATTATGTTGCTAGCTTTCCTAACCATAACAATCGCGCTGTCCCTTATGTCCGTTGGGGAGCACTTTTAGTCGCTATGGCTTTATCAGCATACTTGTCAAAAGCCTACCAAGAAAACCTACAAGGCAATGGTATGTGGGTGTTTGTTATCGTGGTATTTATCGTTATTGTTTTAGCGAAAGTCGTTTTTAAATGGGTAATTAACAGACGCCTGAAACGCTAGTTAATACTGAATAGTTTTATTAATTTGACCCTCTTACTTATTGATCTAAATACCTATGACAATTAAACATCAAGATAGCCAGCCTGACTCAAACCTTTCTATACCAGCAGAAAACGATCGAGCAGATCGTAGTTTCGATGCTATTGCCGATCATTTCGAAAAGAAAGTCTATGGTGGTTTAAAAGGCGAGATTCGATTGGCTGTGCTACGCCGTGATATTTTTGAATATAGCGCGCAGATGAGTGAGGCGCTTGGGCGACCTTTACGTATCTTGGATGTGGGTGCAGGGCTTGCGCAAATTGCGATAGAACTTGCTGCTCAAGGTCATAGCGTAGTCATCAATGACATCTCAGCAAATATGCTTGAGAAAGCAAAAGCGAGCGCAGAAAAAATTGATAAAAAACTAAACATCACATGGTATGTTTGCCCTTATCAAGCGCTTGAAGAAAAGTTGGCTCATACGAAGGCAGAAAAGTTTGATTTGATTATGTCGCACGCGCTACTTGAATGGTTGGCAGAACCAGCAGCGGTCATGGACTTCTTTGATCAATATCTAACAGATGATGGCGCGCTATCTTTGTGCTTTTATAATCCTGCAAGCTTTGATTATCGTAACCTTATCATGGGAAATTTTAATCTACTCGATAATACAGACTATAAGGCAGACAACAAGAAAAGTCTGACACCCAATTATCCCGTCGCTAAAGAAGAGGTTCAGTCTTGGTTAAAGGCGCATGACTATCAGACGGTGCGCAGCAGTGGCTTGCGGGTATTTCATGATTATGCACCACTCAAGCGTGGCGGGCATAACGACCCAGATGCAGTGATCAGAATGGAGTTACGCTACTCACAATTAGAGCCGTATAAATGGCTTGGTCGTTACTTACACATTTTGGCTAAACGGTAAATTGAGACGACAGCTCATGAATTGTAAAGACGGCTAAACCTCTTTATCCATTCTCGATGATCTATCATATTCTGACCAAGTAGTGGCATTGATATCTTTTTCATCAAAGACTACGACATGCTCTAGCAAAGGCAGAATACCAATATGCGAGCCGATTGCATGATTATGATGGCTCGCAACCAAGGATAAGACAGTCTGTCCGTCGTCTAACTGCAGACGGTACAAATAGTTGGCACCGCGAAACACACGCCCAATGACTAAGGCTGTCTGCGTACTGTCATCATCATGAATGATATCATCAGGGCGTACGAGTACTTTGATTGGCGTACCATTTGGATAATCATATTCGCAGTACTGTGGTTGTCCTGATTCATCATAGACTTCCATGCGACGATAAATATTCCCTAGCGCCGTCTCAACATGACCTTCTTTGATAATGCCGTCTATCATCGCGCCTTCGCCCACGAACTCAGCGACAAAAGGACTAACAGGCTCATGATACAGCTCGCTTGGTCGCGCCCACTGCACCAATCGTCCTTTATCCATTACCCCTACTTTATCCGCTAGCGCGAACGCTTCATTTTGATCATGAGTGACCAAAATCGCTGTAGTATTGGTACGTTTGAGAATATCACGGACATTCATTGCCAATGACTCACGCAGTACCACATCTAGATTAGAGAATGGTTCATCAAGTAATAGTAGTTTTGGTTTGGGTGCGAGCGCTCTTGCAAGAGCCACACGCTGCTGCTGACCACCAGAGAGCTCATTAGGACGTTTGTCTGCATGTTCAGTCAATTCGACTAAGCTTAGCATCTCAGCCACACGGGCTTTTTTGTCAGCAGCTGACCATTTATTAAGACCAAAGGCGATGTTTTTTGCCACGCTTAAATGACCAAACAGAGCATAGTCTTGAAACACCATGCCCATGCCACGCTTGGCTGGCGCAACTGCAAATGATTGGCGAGCTGTTTTTTCAGTTAAGCGTTGATTGTTCAGATAGATAGTGCCGCCGCGACTTTGCTCTAGTCCCGCGATTGCTCGTAGCGCTGTTGTTTTCCCGCAGCCGCTATAACCCAAGAAGCAACCAATCTCGCCTTGCTCCAACATTAAGGATAGACCATTGACGACGATAGTATCGTCATAGCCTACGATGAGATTTTGCACACTAAAATAAGGATCTGTCGCGATATGTTTCTCAGTATTTTGTTGTGAGGTATTGCTTTGTTCTGCAGTTTTATTCGGCTGAACTGGATTGATTCTATTTTGTGACATTGATGATTTTACTACAGGCATGTGATTAGCCCGAGCCTTTTCTGACTTAGAATTTGTTGAGTCGTTCATTGAATCAGTGTACATAGACGGTACCAGTTCGCTATTAATAAGTAAAACCATCGATAAAACAGAGCAAATTATAATATAGCTGACACTACGAGTGTGCTGTTAAACTTATGTCAAATTATTGCTATTAGCTGTGTTGCTATTAGCTGTGTTTGTCGCTTTGACGCAGTAATACCCAAACAGGAAGCAAGCCAACTAACACGATTAGCAAACTCGGTAATGCGGCTCGTCCCCACATACCTTCGCTCGTCATTTCAAACACTCGTACTGCAAGCGTGTCCCAGCCTTGACGCCGTGTCATTAGCGTAATGGGCATCTCTTTCATTACTTCGACAAAGCCCATCAATAATGCGGTCAATACACCAGGGCTAAGCACAGGCAGCATTACATGACGCCAACGCTGATAAGGACTGTCGCTCAGTAATTTTGCAGCAGCTTCTTGATTGACTGTCAATCGTTGCAACTGTCTGTCAACTGGCTGAAAACTCACTGTCATAAAACGCGTCGATAACGCCAGTAGCATAACAATGACGCTGCCAGAGAGCACTTGCTGTGAGGTGATACCAAAGGCAATCATTTGATTATCAAGCCACGCAATAGGTATAAATATCCCTACCGCCAACACAGTCCCCGGTACGACATAGCCTAAATTGGCTAAAGTGGTCATTAGCTTAGTCGATTTATCAGGATACTGCCGTTTGATCCACGCAATGATAATCGCCAAAAAAGCAATAAATAGCGTGGTCATACTAGCAATCATGAGGCTATTGGTGACAAAATCAATGTAACGCGCATCAAAATCTTGGCGAAAATTAAGTGCTGTCCAATAGATAAGCTGTAAGAAAGGTATTAAAAAGGCAACTAAAAAGATCAGCGTACACAGCAGCGTCATGGCTAGTTTGGCAGGTTTGCTAGCGTCAAAGCGGTGGCTGCTACCTTGGGTAAGTGAACTACCACGCTTCGCTTGCCAATACTGCTCAAACAATACCACAATAAAGATCACACCAATGAGCAAGGCTGCTAACTGAGCCGCTGTGGTCAAACTAAAAAAACCAAACCACGCCTTATAAATGGCGGTAGTAAAAGTATCGACATTGAATACCGATACTGCACCAAAATCCGCTAAGGTTTCCATACTGGCTAGCAACAAGCCACCTATAATCCAAGGCAGTGCCTGCGGTAATGCCAACCGAAAGAACACACGGCTACGACTCAAACCTAGCATCTGCCCCGCTTCTATCGCTCGCCTGCCTTGTGACAAAAATGCCTGACGCGCGAGCAAATATACATAAGGGTAAAACGCTAGCGATAATACCAAGCCTGCGCCCCATACATTCCTTATCGACGGTATGGCAGTACTGATACCAGAATCGCGTAAAGCTGTCTGTAGCGGCCCACTAAAGTCAACAATCCCGATAGTGACAAATGCCAATACATAAGCAGGGATGGCAAGTGGTAACATCAGTGCCCACGAAAAGAAACGCTGACCAGGGAAACGGTACATACTAGTAACCCAAGCCAAAGCAGTACCAATAGTACCTGAAACGACAGTCACCATAAGCAATAAAATCGCCGTGTTTTTGAGCACTTGCGGCAGTACATAATCTGCCATGTGTGTCCAAATCTCTGCCACTGGCTGAGTCCACGACAGCAGCACGATTAAAATCGGTACTAGCATAAACAACGAAATCAGCCCTAAGACTGATTTCGAGATAATACGTTTACGAAGGGCGTGGTCTTGGCTGACAGTCTGCTGGTCGTTAACACTGTCATTGACAGTATCGTTCTGACTAACAGACGCATCTGGCGTTGTGATCATATTATCATTACCGTGTCATACGTATAGAGACCTTGTAAGCTTATACCAACCTTAAAATCGTCATTACCCAAATAACTCATCTGTAATAGCTAACCTTTGAACACATTCTGTAAAAGCTTTTGTTTAAAAGCTATTGCCTAAAAGTTATGATTTTAAGATTGGTATCAGTATTACTGGCGACCCCTTATTTATAACCCGCTTTATCCATCATTTGGATAGCTTGAGTTTGTAGTTCACCGAATTTCTGTACATTGATATCGTCTTTTTTGAACTCGCCCCATGATCTGAGCATGTCTGACTCATCGATACCTACTTTTACTGGGAATTCTTTGTCAGAGCTGGCATAAAGACCTTGTGCCTCGTCAGATGACAACCACTCTATCAGTTTAAGCGTACCATCTGGATTGTCTGAACCTGCAACCACACCAGCGCCTGAAATGTTTACGTGCGTACCAGTCGTGTCTTGGTTTGCCCAAAATATCTTCACAGGGAAGTTTGGTTTTTCGTCCAACAAACGACCATAGTAGTAGCTATTAGCAATACCCACTTCACACTGACCAGCAGCGATAGCTTCTAGCATCGCAACGTCATCACTGAACACGTCAGTCGCTAGGTTATCAACCCACCCTTTGATAACTGCTTCGGTTTTTTCTTCGCCCAAATGCTCCATCATGCTAGCGACAAGCGATTGGTTATAAACCTTTTTAGAGGTACGTAAGCATAGTTTGCCTTTCCATTTTGGATCGGCCAAATCTGCATAAGTAGATAACTGGTCGGCAGTAACTTTGTTTGGATCATAAAAGATAGTACGTGCACGTAGTGACAAACCAGTCCACTGACCTTTTGGATCACGGTATTTTGCAGGGACATTAGCTTCTAACACAGTAGACGATACTGGCTGTAATAGTCCTTGCTCTGCAGCTTGCCATAAGTTACCAGCGTCAACGGTCAATAGCATATCAGCTGGAGTATTCTGACCTTCAGCTTTTAGACGCGCCATCAAAGGCCCAGTTTGGTCTGTAACCAGTTCAACTTTTACGCCTGTTTGCTCAGTATAGCGATCTAACAATGGTTTAATCAGCTGCTCATTACGTGATGAATAGATAGTAATTGTCTGACCATCAGCAGTCGTAGCTTCGTCAGTTGCTGCTTGCTGCTCAGCACCTGTTTCTGTTGACTCTACTTCTACGCTCTCTTCTGTGGTTGAAGAATTACTACAACCTGCCAAACCCAACATCATGCCAAATACGGCTGCAGGTAAGATAAGCTTCGTAGAGGTTAGATTAGCGCTGATAGCGTTCAATGACATGGTTTTCCCCATAGTAATGCTATTAAAAAAGTAAGACGGATGGTGAGACAAAATAACAATAATTATAACGATGACTTGCTAAGCGCTAGCAGTAATCAGGCCACAATATATCAAAGCAACATACTAATGGAAGTGAGATTAATTATCAATACATTTGTTTAACTGGCACATATACCAGCGATTAGTCTTTAGCATTGATTTTTAAGAACTATTTTTCACCAGCTCTTTCAATAATTTGGTATAACGACGCGTTTTAGTGTCCATCTAAAGCAACCATTGTCCTAATATTGCATTGACCGCAGCTTCTGTACGTAAGATACGAGAGCCTATATGTACAGGCGTGCAGCCTTGTGCTGACAACAGCTCTATCTCATAGTCGATCCAACCACCTTCAGCGCCTATGCAGACTATACTCGGTAGCTCTCGTGATGGTTGCTGTTGTAAAAACTCAGAAAATGACTGCTGACTATAAGGATGCGCGACAATCGCTCGATTGCTTATTAGGCTTGCAAGTGTGTCTTCAACAAATGGCTTAAAACGTTTTTGTAGCGTAATACTAGGAACAATCGTATCGATGCTTTGCTGTAGGCCTTCTAATACAAACTCGTCAATCCGCTCAAGCATGGGACTTTGCCAATAGCTTTTTTGCGTACGGTAGCTATTGATAAGAATAATATCGCGTACACCAAGCGCTGTCATATCCATGATCAATCGCCGTAGCACCTTAGGACGCGGTAACGCCAAAATAACAGTCAAATCCAATTTGGCCGGCGGCACAGTATTGAGCTGGACGTTACCTAGCTGAATACTGTCAGCGGTAATACTTTCAATGATAGCCGTACCAAGGTTGCCACCGATTTGTCCAATTTTAAGCCTATCACCGACTTTTGCACCCAGCACTTTAGTTACATGGCTGACTTGAGACAAGGCATCGATTTTTGCTGTGTCTGATGAGAGGTTTTTAGCAGGCAATAATATACAGTTCATAAGTTATCTTGGTTAGAAGACATCTCGATAGCGTCTTCAATCATCGTAAATTGACGGGTCAGTACCGCTTGCTGCTGTATCGTCATTTGCTCGCCAGCTTGCCCTGCCTGCGCGGCTAATGGCAAATTGCGTAGCCAAGTCTCTAGCTGCATATAAATGCTAACAGCGTCTTCACGGTTATAAGCTGTTTTCTTACGAGAGGATTTTTTATTCGCCTTTAACTGGTCATCGCTGACTATCTGCGCATTCGAACTACTTGAGTTATTTGACTCGATTGGACGATAGAAGTCATTATTTGGCTGATATACAGCGCCTACTTCAGCCAATTTGTCTATCACGCTTTGGCACGACTGAGTATAACGCCCCATCAGTACAGGCGTGGCCACACTAGCAGGCTCCACTGGATTATGCCCACCAATATCTACCAGTGAGCCGCCCACAAATGCTACATTTGCCAATGTATACCAAGTCATCATCTCACCCATGCTATCTGCTAGATAGACTTGCGTATCTGCACTAATCATATCTCCATCACTGCGCCGAGCCATATTTAACCCAGTTTTTTGGATGAGATCTGCTACTTCGTCAAAACGCTCAGGATGCCTAGGAACGATAACAAGCAGCGTATCTGCTAATGTAGCTTGAGACAGTAGTTGCTGCTGCAATGACAACACTGCTGCCTCTTCGCCATCATGAGTACTCGCAGCTACCCACACAGGACGATCTGCTATACCAAACTCTGCTCGCAGATCGGCTTTCTTATTATAAATACGGTTATCTTCTACCGCTTTGTCATCAGTTTTGGACGCATTGATTACCCACTTTAATGAGCCTGCTACGCGAATTTGGGCGCTATTAGCCCCTAACTGCCGAAAGCGTTTAGCAGAGTCGCTGTCTTGCGCAATTATTAAGGAAAGATTTTTCATCATACTGGCGCTGACTGCACCAATTTTTTGATAACTCTGAAAAGAAGAAGCAGATAATCGACCATTGACTAGAATACTTGGAATACGGTGCTGCGATAATTTGGTCAAGATATTTGCCCACAACTCTGTTTCTACAAACAACGCAGCGATAGGCTGTACATGCGTCAAGAAAGTCTCGATAACAGCAGGGCTGTCGACTGGCACATAGCTATGACTCATCTGACCTTGAGCTATCTGTTCTGCAAAACGACTAGCGCCACGAGCAAAACCTGTCTGAGTCGTATTGGTCAACCATATCTGATAGCCATTAGCCAATAACATATCTAATAAAGGCGCAACCGTATTGGTCTCGCCTAATGAGACTGCATGGCACCAAATCACCCCTTTATCGATATCAGCATTGACCACTGGACGCGGTGGATACTGCTTACCAAAACGCTGATCGATTTCCTGCTGATAGTTGTCGTTTTTATGAGATCGACGCCATACTTGCAGACGATATAGTGGCTTTAGCAACCCAATAAGAGACTGATAATATAAAGGTGTCTCGTGTACCGCACGATTAGGCGATGATACAGGGTCAATTGGATTTGCAGAGTGGTCAGACGGGGTATTAGATGATGGCATGGAACAGCCCAAATTAGTTATGAATCAAACAATAAAAGGGTAAAGGTAGAGCGCGCCAATTCTACCTGAATTTAAGCTGTAACAATAAGCTTTTAAAAAGTTACTGAGTAAATAGTTATTAAATAATGATTGTTAGATAATGATTATTATCAATAAAGCGACTGCGATGATTGCGCCGATTAACAGCTGATAACCCTTGGTGCTGTGCTGCTCTTGCTTCTGTGTGGTCAGCAGCATATCTGCTTGCTGCCATTGCTTGACCAGATTGGCCGCTTCTGCATGACCATTATCTGCCGCTTGCTCTAACCAGTATTTACCGCTATCTATATCTTGGGCTAGCCCTACTCCTTGGTAGTACATTTTACTGAGTAGACGCTGAGCACGGCTGTCGTTTTTGCTGGCGGCTTGATTAACCCAATCTATGCCAGATTTTTTTTGATTGTCACTGTCCGCTGTCAAACCTTCCCCTAACAACTCATACATGGCCAAACGTAGCATAGCCGCTGTATTACCATCTTCAGCAGCCGCTTGTAGTATTAGAAGCGCTTTGTTTTTTGCTGCGATATGATCATCTGAAAATATAACTTGGCGACGAGATTTGTTCTGTTTGGCAATATGCTGCTCGAACTGATCTAATACTTTGCGTGCTTGCTGATATTGCACATCACCAGTTGGTTGTGGCACCGTTATCTCATCTAACTCTACGAGCAGTTGCGTAAACATCTCTGGCGTTGATGTGTTTTTTACAGGTGACGCAGGCTTGGCTGTTGGCTTCGTTACTTTAGTCAGCTCAGGCTTTATCAAGCTCTCAGACTCAGGAGGCACTACGCTTGTTTGCAACTCAGTTATCGTATCAGACATAGCAGATGGAGCTGCGAGACTTTCACTATCAGTTACAACTGCATTAGCTTGATTATGCTCAGCTCCTATCGATACTTTCTCTGGCTTTTCCAGAAGCTCACTCGATTGGCTAGTACCGACATGTGTATTTGAATCTGCGCTCAGAACGATGCTTTCAGTGACTTGATGAGTGGTTGCTTTATGCGTTGTTGCTTTGTTTGTTGGTACTTTATCCGCTGTTAATTCGGGCATTGGATTAACATCGTTGTTTAAAGTAGTTGGTAGTCTAAGGCTAACCGCTTGATATAACCCACTCTCTACTTGCCCGCCTTGTACCGCTTCAAACGGCCGATCAATATTGCCAAATAGGCGCAGCCCTATTGGCTCTAAAGGAAAAAATAAAGGCAGCGCATCAGTAGCCGCATTATTATCACCATAGCCAACGGCCATATGCTGATAAAAGTCATCGGTAATCAATGACAGCTCAGGATAGCGTTTGCGTAGCTCAAACTGCCCATACCAGCGTGGTCTGTTTTCCCACTGCTGCGCCAGGACACGACCTGCATAAAACGCCAAAAACACCATGAAATTACGATAGCGTTCATCGACCAGCAGCGTCATCTCATCCCATATACCGCTCTTAGTCATATCTCGGCGCACTTGGGACAATAGCGTATCGATACGCTGTAAACTCTCAAGCGACTCGTCTAGTATACAAGCGCGCAGCTCAGTTTCGTAGGCGATACCGCCTGCAATAGGACGCCCAGCTAAGAAATTTTGCCAGTAGCCTTCTGCAATATAGTCCAGTGGCGTTAAAGGTGATGCAGACATAAACGGACGTGACCTCTTTGCAGATAGATAAACCAAGAAAGCATAGGCTATAAAGGTGCTAATACTATTAAAATAATAGAACGATACTGGTAGATTACCTTACCCTAAAAATCTGAGTGCTACAATAAAGGACTGAACAAACGCACAACATTATCAAACAAGCGTTTTGATCCGTGACGCTGTTGCCACTCATCACTATCCAAGATTCGGCAGTTTTCTAAATAGACTTCCTGACAGTCCGCTACTTGAGCAACCATTTCTGGCGTATAAATCGCCAAACTGACTTCCATATTTAAATAAAAGCTACGCATATCAATATTAACGGTGCCAAATAAACAGTAGTCATCATCGATAACCACTGTTTTTGCGTGTAGCAAACCGCCTTTAAACAATGCAATCGTTACCCCAGCATCCAATAACTCTTGATAATAAGCCTGAGAGGCATGCTGTACCAGAAACGAATCCACCTTTTCAGGAACAATAATCGTCACATCAACGCCGCGCTTAGCCGCTATCGTCAGCGCACCCGATAGGGATTCATCAGGGACAAAATAAGGCGTGGTAATACGAATGCGCTTATTAGCACGATGAATCACGGTAACTAACGTATTGTAAATCACATGAGCCGTTAGCTGCGGTGCTGAAGGTATTAGTTGCGCCAAGACTTTGTCCACGACAGGCATCTTTGGTACGACAATCGAAGTGGCACCTATATCTGGCTGCTCATGATCATCAATCGTATCCGCCAATACCTTCACGCGGCTATTTAGATCATTGATGGTCGGATGCATCACATACAACTTACGAGTGTAATTATTAACCCGTTGATGCAGCTCAGCAAGATTGTCATTACTTTCAGCACCGATATCGGTAACAATTACCTTGGCCATCGCTGTATTGATACTAATTGAGTGCTGGCTAGTCGTTCGTAGCGCCACATCAATCCATTGACCAACGTTTTTATTTTGCTTAAAAAACCTTGGATCAACCAGATTGAAGCTGCCGATATAGCCAATATGTTCATCGATAACCACCATTTTACGATGATTGCGCAAATCAGAACGTTTAAATAGCGTCTTAAACAGTCCTACTGGCAATGACTGATGGACATAAACCCCTGCTTTTTCTAATTTGCGATGCACGCTACTATTAATAAAGCTAAAGCTGCCCACACTATCAGCCAATATATGACACTCTACGCCGCGTTGAGCCGCTACAGACAGCGCCTCTATAACTTCTAACACCTGTCCTTTTGGATAGACAATATAAAACTCCATAAGGACAATACGCTGGGCGGCATGAATATCTTCAATCAAACGCTGAAAAATAGAAGCAGGATCCGTCAACAGCTGCATTTGGTGATTGGGAAATACACCAAACCCGGTCCAGCGCGTTCCTATTTGGCTAACACCGCGGTAGTTGGCTGGTAATAAGTCCTGCCCTTTATCAAAAATCAGATGCTCACGCCTTGCCATATCGTTCATCAAGATGCTAGCTTGATCTACGCGTTCACGATAGCGTCGTCCAATCATCGGCTCACCGAGCAGGATGTACGCCACAAAACCAAATATTGGCAACGTGTAAAGCACAGCTACCCAAGCAATAGACACGCCAATATTGCGCTGCACAGAAACCACGCGCAGCGTCATTACTATCATAAGTACAATATGCAGCACCAGACCTAGACCCGCTAAGTCTCCCCAGGTCCAGCTAGTAAAAGTATCTTTAATAGCAAAAGTGTTTATATTGACCTCCATCAACCGTGTTCAACGAATAAAGCATCCATAACGAGCAAAGCATCCATAGTATAGTAGCTTTTCACCGCCAAACAACAAATAATGATAATAAGTGTATTTTTAGAAATGCTATATAATACATGGCTTTGAGTGCTATTTTTGATAGATTACAAGTCCGATTTATAATTATTTTCTAAAAACATTAAAATAATATTTGACACCCAACAGTAAATCTATATAATACACACCCACAGCAACGGAGCTTAGTGACAAACTTAAGAGCTCAGTTGATGTTGAATAAATTGCCTAGCAATTGTTCGAAGGGTGATTAGCTCAGTTGGTAGAGCGTCTGCCTTACACGCAGAATGTCGGCGGTTCGAATCCGTCATCACCCACCACTTCTTAGCAAGTGGCTAAACAAGCTAAGAGACCTAAGCAGCGGTAGTTCAGTTGGTTAGAATACCGGCCTGTCACGCCGGGGGTCGCGGGTTCGAGTCCCGTCCGCTGCGCCATATTTAAAACGAATTTAAACTGTTAAGTTTAAGCAAGTTTCGCCTCAAGCATTAGATTGTTTGAGGTTTTTTTGTGTCTGCGTATTTTGCTTAGACATTGTTTATATAGCTGCTGCGCTACCTAACACTTAACTCGCATGCAAATATTTCAGTGCTATGGCTATGGACGTTGACTTATTCGGCTTACACTAGCGATTAACGCTACCATCACTACACCCATGACAATCAGAATACCAGACATCATATGCGCCGCCTCATAGTTGAGCGCTTCTACCTGCTCATATATCGCAATCGATACTACTTTAGTTTCGCCTGAGATGCTGCCGCCTATCATCAGTACAACCCCAAACTCCCCAATGGTATGAGCAAAGCTCACCAAACTCCCCAAAATAATACCCACGCGCGCTTGCGGTAAGGCTACTTTCATAAACCGTCGCATACGACTTGGTTCTAGGAGATGAGCGACTTCCGTGACACTTTGCGGAATACGCAAAAACTGTGCATAGACAGGCTGTATATAAAAAGGCAATGAGTAAATAATAGAACCAATGACCAGACCTTCAAAGGTAAAAATTAGCGGGCTAATATTATGTTCGCTCAACCATTTACCGATACCCACACTAGGACTGAGCAGTAACAGTAGATAAAAACCAATCACGGTAGGTGGTAGCACTAGGGGCATCGCAATGATGCCCATGAGCAGTACCTTAAGACGTCCTATTGCTTTTATACGACTCGGCTTAGCCAACCAGTAAGCGATAGGCGTTGCAAATAGTAATAGACATAAGGTAGTCACACAAGCGAGCTTAATGCTCACCCAAAATGGACTGAGCATATCTGACATAAGAGACTGGTCGATCATATAATGTCACTGCTCGTTCTATGATGAGAGGGGTTAGTCTAACGTATTACTGGACGGCCAGATAGCCTGCTTGTAAGAAGTGCTGCTGTCCTGCTTTTGAGCGCAGGTAGTCGGTGAAGTCTGCTGCTGGGGCGGTGTTATTGATAATTATGCCATCTTGTAAGATAGTTGGATAAGACGTTGGTAATAAGGTAATAAACTGCTCAGGCTTGGCTTTAATCGCAACAAGCTGAGACTGTGCTACAAAACCATACTCCACACTGCCCGTATACGCATATTGAAATGCCTGACCGATATTCTCTGACTGTATCAAGCTTTTTTGAGCATTCAACTTATCATACATATTTTGTGATTGCAGATAGGCTTTTGCAGAGGCACCATAAGGAGCAAGGTCAGGGTTCGCAATAGCTACCTTGCTGTCCTGAGTAAAGTCAACGCTGGTAAACACATCACCTAGCGATGTTGGCGTAAAATCGTTTAAAGGTTTGGTGACACTATAGAGTGCAAGCTGACCTCTGGTATAGGTAAACGGTTGTACAGATTTATCACGCTTGTCATCAGACAGCTTTGCCGGAAACTCTTGATTGGCAGACAAGAATATATCATAGGGGGCTCCTGCCTTGATTTGAGCATATAGCTTGCCAGAAGACGCGTAAGTGACTTCGATATCTAAGTTACCTTGATTCGACATATTGCTATCTGTTTGATAGCTATCAATGATATTAGGCAGGACATCAGATAAGTTAGCTGCCGCAGCGATACGTAGTGTTTGGTGCTCAGTTGTAGCAGTCGCCGATTCTGCATTCGTACTGTTATCTGCTGTACAAGCATTTAATGCCAGTAGCAGACAAGCAGATACACAGACAGTAGCTAATGACTTAACCATTATTGCTGAGCCATTTAGACGAGTCGTCTTCGTAGTACTCTTGCTTCCACACAGGAATGTCTGCTTTGATGGTATCTAATATCCAGCGACACGCATCAAATGCTGGATAACGGTGCGCTGACACTACCCCAACCCACACAGCAACATCGCCAATCTCTAACGCACCGATACGATGTATCGCAATAGCATGCGTAATTTCAAAACGCTTTTTGGCTTCTTCTATAATGGCGCGACCTTGATTGATGGCCAAATCTTCATAACCATAATAGGTAAGGCGATCGACGCTCGTAGCGTTATTATGATTGCGCACTCGCCCTTCAAAGCAAACAAACGCGCCGCAGCTGTCATTATCTAACGTACTTTTTAGCCTATCTTCGTCAATCACAATATCTAGTAGCGCGAAACCATCACGCTCAGCGATAAGGTAAGCTTCGTCAACACTACGTTTGATGCTCATTGAATGATCGTGGACGTTGTCGGTCATTTTTCTTCTCTATTTATTATTTTCTCTTTGTAACCACTGAATAGCTACTGACAAAATGGACACTAATAAACGCTTGTCTAACCACCAGCGACTGGCGTAATGAAAACTACGCTATCACCATCATTTATCTGGTCAGTCCATTTAGCAAAGTAGTCATTTACTGCAACGCGTAGCTCTGACTGTGGACGGCTAAAGCGATGCTTTTGACTAAGCTGTTCGTATAGTTCAGTCAATGATATATCCTGCTGTACGCTTACTGTCTCTTGCTGGCAATTGGCCTCGTCAGCCAAACTGGCAAAATACATGACATTAATATTCATCGTTGATTCGATATTAGTTGTCATATCGATAGCACTCATAAACCTCTCCCTCTTGCGCAAGCTTCCTTGCTTGACACTTAGCACATTGTTATTGATTAATTAATTGATGACGCACTCTGCAATTTTGTTATTTTAAGCATGACTGTAGTCTGATTTACCACCTGTCTTTTTGACCAGATGAATATCATCTATAACGATGTCATGCGATAGTGCTTTAGTCATATCATAGATAGTTAAGCAGGCAACACTAACCGCTGTTAACGCTTCCATCTCCACCCCTGTCTTATGCGTAACCTTGACCACCGCACTGACCGTGAGGCTGCTGAGCGCGTCATTGTACTCAAAGCTCAAACCTATCTTGTCTAACGGTAGTGGATGGCAAAGCGGTATAAGATCATGAGTGCGTTTGGCTGCCATGATACCAGCGATGTGAGCCGTTTGCGTGATACTGCCTTTTTTGGTCATCCCATCAGCCGCTTTAATCTGCGCATAAATCTCACTGGGAAAACGAACTTGCCCAGTGGCATTGGCTTCTCGCGTCGTTGCTGTCTTACCACTGACATCGACCATGGTAATATCACCATCACTATCCAAGTGAGATAAAGTAGATTGCTGATTTATCTGAACGCTGTCATTCATTTATATAACCTTTCTTATGTGATATTTTTATTATTTTGGTAGATCAGCACATGCCCGCTTAAAATCTTCAGGCGTATTGAAGTTGGTTAGATTTTGCCACTCTTTGCTAAATGGTACAGCTTGCACCAATGGCTGAATAAACCGCATTACTCTACGCTGTCCGCTATCTATATAGGCCTTCAAATCAGGCTCGATGCTTAGCTGATACAGTCCTAATAGTGGATATAAGTGACCGTCATCTTTTAAGCAAATTACTTTTTTATCAGCAGCAAGGCTTATTTCACATTGTAATTTCTGCCACAAGTCAGTTGCTGGTATTAAGCTATCACAGCTAATAACCAGTAACCACGATGCTTGTACGTTTTTTGATACGCCTGAATCATTCAAGCTGCTCAAACCGTTCAATGTTTGTAAGGCTGATTCGATAGCCACAAATGCGCCGCCAGTTTTGACCCGCGCATCATGCTCATTAGAGTCAACATCAGCACCATAATCAGCAATATGAATAATAGGCGAATTGGTTTTTTCTAAATGGACATCTAAACCAGTTTGAAAGCCGCGACCATTATCTGCAACCAATATAGGAATCTGTAACTTGCTCGCATGACGAACATGATAGTCTAGCAGCTGCTCACCTGACGGTAGCGTCAGCATCGCCTTAGCCGTTCCCATACGTCTAGATGCGCCGCCTGCCAAGATAATCACACCTGCCAAACCATCCAGATTATTTGAGCAGTTTTTCATTTACCATTTACCTGTCAGGCTTGATTGTATATCACTCATAGCTCAATTATTTATAACTCAATCATGGCTAGGATTTTGTGCCAAAAAATGCGGCACAAAATTGCACGGACGAGTACGGCTATCAAACTGATCCTTTAAGATATTTTCCCAACCCGTACGGCAAGCACCAGACGATCCTGGTAGACAGAATATACCCGTACCATTGGCCATGCCAGCAACTGCTCGCGATTGTACGGTAGACATACCGATCTCATCTTTTGAGATTAGACGGAACATTTCACCAAAACCATCGATTGATTTATCAAACAGTACACTCACCGCTTCTGGCATGCTATCTCTGATGAAGAACCCTGTGCCGCCAGTTGTGATAACCGCATGAACGTCTGGACTAGCAATCCAACCACTGATGACTGCGCGAATCTGGTAAATATCGTCGGTGATTAATTGACGATCTGCTAAATGATGCCCTGCTTCGGTCAATCTGTCTACTAAGTACTGGCCTGACGTATCTTCTGCCAGCGTACGGCTATCAGAAACGGTCAATACAGCAATATTAAGTGGTGTAAATTGTGTAGCAGGCTTACTCATAAATAATCCTTTATAGTTGTATCAAAAAAGCTATGTTAGAAAATGATTGCAGACTCAAAATATCTTAACCACCAATTATCGATAGATTGTGCATGATGCCACTGTTAGAGTCATGCAGATGATGATGCTCAGGCTTGATTGGCATAAAGCTATGTAAAGTGTTTACCAGTCCTTGGATATCGTCTTGCTGTAAGTATGGACGGATATCATAGTTGCCTTGATCAAACAGACACAAATGCACCTTGCCTTGGCTGCTTACACGCAGGCGATTACAGGTATCACAGAAATGCGCCGCATATGGGGCAATCATACCGATACGACCGATATACTCAGGGTGACTGTACTCTACTGCTGGACCATCGGCACTACCGCGCTCGTGCGGCTGCCAGCCGTTTTCTAACAAGTAATCAGTGATAATATCAGACTGAGCATGCTGCGCAAAAAACAAATCGCTATTATCACTGGTCTGCATAAATTCAATAAAGCGATAGGTCACTTGTCTGTCTTTGACATAGTCGATCGCCGTGATTAAATTCTCAAAAGCAGTCTCTGCCATCAAGACACTATTTATTTTCAGTTTGATATCAGTCGTTTCTAACAATGTATCCATGTCAGCCAATATCTGCGGCAAGGTATCAAAGCCTGTCATTTTATGAAAAGTAGCGGCATCAAAACTGTCCATACTGATATTGAGCTGGTCAAGTCCAGCAGCTTGCCAGTTGGCTATATGTTTACCCAATTTATAGCCGTTACTGGTCATCGCGACCGTCTCGATACCGTCAGTCTGCTTAATCGTTTCGATAATTTCGACAACATCACGACGGATAGATGGCTCACCACCTGTAATTCTAACTTTTTTGGTACCTACTTGAGCAAAGCCGCGCACCAAGGTTGCAATTTCAGAGATACTCAGCTCATCATCAGGGCGCTTACCTTGATAACCATTTGGCAGGCAATACTCACAGCGAAAATTACAGAAGTCAGTAATAGACAGACGCAAATAAGTCAGACGCCGTGCAAACCCATCGGTTAGCGGCTGGTGATAGTCACTCATCTGCTCAGTGGGCACGACCAAGGAAGACCCCATGTAGCCATCAGATAATGCCGGTGCCAAGCTCGGTGAATACAGTTGCGGGCTGTCTATTTTGTGTTTGTCATCTATGTTGTCATCAATCATATGTTACTGCCATCAGTACTACTTACTATAAGCACTACTTTGTTATTCGTGTTTAGCATACCAGTGTAAGGTTATAGGGTTGCTCTTCAGCTCTGTGCGACCACCTTACAATAAATTGGCAAACGATGAATTAGCGATGTAGCCAAGGAAACGGTTGTACAACGACGTCATTACCAGCTGCTACGTTCCCACTATCTTTATCCAACACAATGAAGCAATTAGCGCGGCTCAGCTGTTTGATTCTATGTGACTGCTGTCTTGAAAAGCACTCAACTTGATAATGACCTATATCGTCTCGTGACAATACGCCACGCTGAAAGTCTTTGCGGCCGGGAGATTTTCTGATATCACTGATGAGTTTGGCTTTGATAGTTAGCGGCATTGGCTGCTCTGATACGCTAGCACCTGACATTTGCCACAATGCAGGTATTACAAACTGTAGCGCACCCACGACCGTAGAGAGCGGATTGCCGGGTAGGCCAAAATACAATACTGGCTTATCGAGATTTTTATTCAATTCGCCAAATACAAAAGGCTTACCAGGTTTCATCGCCACTTTATAATGGTTAATTTGACCTAACGTTTCAATCACAGTGGTCAAAAAATCATAGTCACCAACCGAGACCCCTGCAGTAGATATCAGTACATCACAGTCCTGCATGGCCTCATTGACTGCGATAGTTGTCTGCTCTAGGTTATCAGGAATAATGCCATAATCACGAATAGTGATAGGCAGATCTGATAGCAAGCTTTTGAGCGTTGGGGTATTCGAGTTATATATTTGAGCTAGACTTTGTAGCTCATTGCCAATAGCCACGAGCTCATCACCTGTTGCCAGCACACCTACGACGAGCGGCTGGAACACGTTCACTTGGCTAATACCTAGGTTGGCAAGTAAGCTAATATCTGCAGGATTAAGGCGTTTACCAATTTTTAGTACGGCTTCGCCAGACTCAATCTCTTCGCCTTGTGAGCGGATATTATTGTTAACTTTGGCGGTTTGCGTGAGCGTGATATTATAAGGGCGAGATTTATCAACGGTCGCTTTGATATCTGCAAAATTTGTATTCTCTTGCATAATGACCGTATCACAGCAATCTGGCACAACTGCACCCGTAAAAATACGTACCCCTTGCCCTGCCGCTGTCTCACCAGTATAAGCACTACCAGCTTGCGACTCGCCAATGATTTCGATAGTACTGTTTTCTGATAACTCACTACCTTTGGCAATCGCATAACCATCCATCGCAGATAGGTTTTGTCGCGGCACATCAAAGGGTGAAGCAATATCTTGAGTCAGTATATGGTTTAGGCTGCCCAGTAACTCTAGAGTGTTAACGGCTCTTTTTTGTAGCGGAAAGTCAGTAATATGATAACTATCTATCCGTTGCTGTATCGCAGCTTGTAATTCTTCCATGGTAATCATAAGGTCACGCTCTTTCTGTCGTTCTAATTACTGTCGTTCTAATTATTCGTAATCGAAACTGTTATTAAAAATGGTCATTGAAAACTGTCACTAAAAACTATGAGTAAAAGTCATCGTCAAAAAACACATTATCTAGAGTCTATCATTCAAAGTATCAACTTTCTTGTATTAACCTTGTCCTGATAAGTTTTGAATAAAGCCAGATTACACTGGTCTTAATATTTGATATTTATTGCATTGTCCATGGTGTTAAAGGTGTCAGCAAAATCAGACATAGATTGAGACAAAAAAAGCACCTTGGCAAGGTGCTTTTTGTAGAACAAAGTAAATTATCGTTTGTTGGCTAGTGGCTAATTAATAATGGCTAAGCACGATTAAAAAGAGCCACTTTTATACAATGTATAAATACCCTCAGCCTACCTCACCATCCAGCCAGTGAGGACGCACTGTTTTGAGTAATAAATCCATCTGGCGTTTGGCCATTATCTGCTTGCCAGCGCTGGAATGCCATACGAGTATTGGTACCCACAATACCATCAGCGCCTTTGGTATCGTAACCCATACTAGTCAACCGACGTTGTAAGTTAGTCACTTGCGTGGTCGATAATGGACGCTCATAACGAGGCCAAGATTTTTGCAACCCGCTTTGTCCATTAATCGTTTTGCCTAGTAGACTAACGCCCAACGCATAACTTGATGAGTTGTTATAGACTTTAATCACATCAAAGTTTGGGCTCAGCAATAATACGGGACCGTCTTTACCAGCGGGTAACCATAGCTCCATCTGAGTATTGGCGTCTAAGTAAACGTCCGCTATCGTATCGACACCCATCGCAGCCCATCTAGCAGCAGGTTGTTTACTACCAACCACTGAGTAATCAAACGATGCTGGCACCGTTGCCTCATAAAACGGTGCTAAGCCACGAACCCAACCTGAATTGCTAAGATAGTTGGCCGTCGAGGCTAGTGCATCACCAGTCGCCCAAGGATTGCGATGCCCATTGCCATCACCATCGACCCCTTGTTTGAGCCAAGTCTCAGGGATAAACTGGGTTTGTCCCATACCACCTGCCCAAGAACCGTCCAACTGTGACCATGATACATCACCGCGTTGTAGCAGTGTCGCTAACGATAGCAACTGCGTTTCAGCAAACTCTTGACGACGACCATCATAGGCAAGGCTGGCAAGCGAACTTGGCAAATCACTATTACCGGTCACAGCGCCATACGATGACTCCATGCCCCATATCGCAGCGATAATCTCTGCATTGACCCCATACTGAGACTCTAGCTGAGACAAATAAGCACGCTGCTCGGCAAATTTACGCTTCCCTACACTGACGCGTCCACTTGATACCGCAGAATCTACGTATTCCCACGGCATCTTGGAAAACTCGGGCTGACCTGAATCTAATGAGATGACTTGCTGGTTTAGATAAGCAGAATCAAGCAATCGACCAATAACTTGGGCATCATAGCCTGACGATATGGCACGCATAGAAAAGTCTGACTTCCAATCAGAAAAGCTACTATAGCTAGGCTTGGGCGCAGGCTGCGGTTTTACGACTGGTGCAGGTGTTGGTTTGACCTGAACGGTTTGGGTTTGAGTAATCTCAACGCCGCCTTGACGAACAGGCTTACTTTGCATTGCCTGCTGGCTTGTACACCCGACCATCACTAATGCTGGCATAAGGGTGAGGTATTGCTTTTTTAATCTCATAAAAAATCTCAAACATGAATAAATAAAATGGCTCACAGTGGCCAAGCTATCCGTAGCTATTATTTAAGTCTAACGCCCAAGTACGCTACGTGGGTCAATAGGATTACCATTTAAGCGAACTTGAAACTCTAAGCCTACCTCATTGGTCTGACCACTGCTACCCATACTAGCAATACGTTGGCCACGCTGTACTGTATCGCCCTCTTGCACCAATAATTGGCTATTGTGGGCGTAGGCTGTGATGTAGTTATCACTATGACGAATCATAATTAGATTGCCATACTCTGGCAGACCGTTGCCTGAGTAAAGCACAGTTCCTGATTGGCTGGCAAGTACTGGATCACCAACTTTGCCCGCAAACCACATTCCCATATTGCCCGTAGCAGGGTCAATATTACGAGTCACTGGGTTACGCGTAGGATAATCATAACCAGAGGTCGAGTTGGCAGTGGCCTCATAAGCTGGTGTTTGAGATTGGGTCACAGGTGGCGTATAAGTTGGTTGCGTTTGAACTGGAGCACTGTAGCTATTGTTACTTGCAGTGGTTGCCACATTGCCTTGCCATAGTTTGAGCCATTGGCCACTATAGATGGTGTATTTACTATCTAGATTGTTCATCGCTCCGATTTGGCGGTAGTTCAGACGATAGCGCGCTGCAATCTGGCTGACCGTATCGCCGCGTTGTACACGGTGATAGTTAGGGACGCCTTGCGCGTTAGTAATAATCTTAGGACCTGCTTGGTTTGCTGATTGATAGGTAGGCTTCGTTGCACAGCCAACGACAGATAGAGTAGCGACTGCCATAGTACCAATCAACGCGGCTTTAACAAGGTGCGATCCAGCTATGATTTTTTTCATACAAGGTTCCTATTCTTTGTGTTGCTCATTCATTGTTTAATCATTCAAAAGCGCTTGATATCATACAAGAGTCTTCTGATATTCTCATAACACGTCAGTGTTTAATAAGCCGGTATGGACTATATCTTATAGAATTTATAGCGCGAGTGTTGATAATCTCTCCAGCGCTGCCGTTGGCGTATGATGTAGGCGTACTGGTGATAAACTGACATACCCTGCCGCTACAGCCTGATAATCTGTCATCACATCCTGCTTTGCTTGTATCGCATCGATTGACGTCTCTGATGGTCGCTCATTTTTACCTTTTCGTAGAGACAACCAATACGCATCTCGACCGCGTGGGTCTATCATATGGCGTACTGGCTGAGCAGCCTGCTTATGGCCTAGCGAGGTTATTTTTCGACCCTTGATATCATCGGCATGCTGCACATCAGGAATATTAACGTTTAATACATGATAGGGCAAATTTTTGAGCATCTCTAAAACCGAAGTTTCAGTAAGCAGCTTGACGATTTCATGTGCAGCCACTTGATAATCACTGGCTGATTCTTGCCCGCCGTTTTTGACACCCCCGCCTACCAAAGACGTTGCTATAGCAGGGATACCAGATAGTTGCGCGGTCAATGCAGCACCGAACGTACCAGAGAACATCACATCTTGTCCCAAGTTAGCCCCTGAGTTGATACCTGTAATCACGCAGTCAAAGTCACTACCACGATACAATTCATGCAGTGCCAAATAAACACAGTCAGCTGGTGAGCCACTTACCGCTACAAATCCAGAAGGCAGCTGATGCGTATGCAGTGGTCTTGAAACACTTAATGCACTGGCATAACCGCTTTGTTCATCGTTCGGGGCGACGACGACAACTTCACCGATAGTCGATAATACTTGAGATAGTGCCAATAATCCTGGCGCATACACACCGTCATCATTACTAATTAAAAATCTCATTTCTACTCAGTATGTGGTTAATGTTTTATTAGCTGTCTTTCTACATCTCTATTTGGTAATTCTACTATCGCGCCATGTCTGTTCAAGATATGGCATAAAAATACGATGATCATATTTAAAATGAAAACATGATACTCTAATTCTTCAATGACATGACGTCACAGTCTAGAGAAAAATATTCATTTTGATAGCATGGGCGATTATAACTGAATAATATAAAGACACGAACCCTGTGTTTAGCAAAGTATCGTGTTCTTCTTATGCTGATAATTATACGATGAAAATAGCGTAACAAGATCTGTATCAAACGAATAACAACCAATAGATTAAGCATCGCGTTACAATACGAAACACCCCACAACAATACAAACCGATGTACTGATACTGAAGTAACTTCATTAGGGTATGCTACTGATATGTTGCTAAAAAATGGTGTTGGCTCACAAGATATCTACACATAAATCAATATTTTATGTGACTTTTGTTTTTTTACCGATTAACATATGACCATTAAATAAAGACGAGCGAGTGTAATACTGAATGAATAAACAATCGATATTATCTATAGCTTCTGTGATAGCAAATACTGCCTCAAAAGTTGGGATTGCAGGACTGATAACGTCTGTTGCTATGCTGTCTCAAGCTTCTAATGCTGCGAATAACTCTGGCACTACCATTCCGCTAGACATGTCTGGCATCAATATCACTAAGCACGAAATTGCGGTGATGCAGGTACTATCAGAGATATGCCCACCAATGCTAAATGGTAAGCAAAAACAGCGGTTCTATAAGTCGTACACTGTACAGCTGCATGAGCTAATGCCTTCTCTAGAAGATCCAAAAGCGGCTATTCAATACCTATCTACACAGCAAGACTACCGCCAGATACTACAAGGTATTCGTAGTTGGACGATGGGATTCTCAAAGCAAGAAAACAAAGCACTATGTGAAGATTTGGCAAACGCGGATTATTAGACAACTAGCTAGTTTAATTCAATAACTAGCGTCCTCTGCTTAATGTGTTAATAATATTGGTATCAATGATAATAAAATAAAAGCTATGTACTCTTTATAACATCAATTAAGCAAAGTTTATCAACTGATTGTCTAGATATCTGTAGCATCAAAGCTTGCTGTCACTTTACTTGTTATTCACAAGCAGTGCAGCAGGCTTTTTTGTGAGCGTTAAATTTTTATTACAGAGACTGGTCAGATGATAGACACAACAAATATATGATAGGCCTTCATTTTTCTTTTCAAACTTGCCTTATTTTTGCATTTATCGATTCCCCATCGGTAGTCATTTTGCTAAGATAAGGCGTTAATTTTATGTCTATTGTGTAGGCGTTACTATTTTCATCGATACATTATTTTAAACACTGCATTTAAGACATGCTGCTTAAAATAATGTATGGAAATAGGTACAAAACATAAGCGATAGATACATTTGGTTCCATGATGCGGTGTAATGATATATGACAGTAAAGCGTGTAAAAAATCAGCTGATACAGCTGGTAGTTGGTGTAAGTATCTCGATGAGTGCAGTAGTGGCAAACGCAGCCATTCAACCACCTGAAATGGACAATACTGCCTATGTGTTGATGGACTATAACACTGGCGAAATTTTGGCTCAAAAGAACGCCAATGAGGCGCTGCCGCCAGCATCTCTGACTAAGATGATGACCAGTTATATCATTGAGCAACGCTTAGCATCAGGCGACCTGAAAGAAGATGAACAGGTATTGATGAGTCCAAACGCATGGTGCCGTGGTAGCAGCAGCCAATCTTGTATGTATGTGCCTGTGAACAAAACCGCCAGCGTCATCGATATGCTACGCGGTATTATTATTCAATCAGGTAATGATGCATCGAAAGCCATGGCTGAACATATTGCTGGTAGCGAAGCCTCATTTGCAATATTGATGAACGAACAAGCACAAAAGATTGGCATGGAGAACTCTAACTTTGTCAATGCTACGGGTATGCCTGATGAAGGTCATTTAGCATCTGCTTTGGATTTGTCTAAACTTGCGCGCGCTATTATCAAAAACAGCGGCGACTACTATAGTATCTACGCAGAAAAAGAGTTCACTTATAATGGTATTACCCAAGGTAATCGTAATGCTCTGCTGATTACTGACCCAACCGTTGATGGCCTAAAAACTGGCCACACTGATGCGGCAGGCTACTGCTTGGTTGCATCAAGCAACCGTGAAGGCATGCGTCTAATCTCTGTCATTATGGGTACCAAGAGCCAACAAGCTCGCGCCGATCAGTCACGCGAACTACTTAACTGGGGTTTCGGTCACTTTACAACGGTTACCAAGGCGCCTGCTGGACAGTTCGTTAGCAAGCTTCCAGTATGGTTTGGAGAAGCTGACGAGGTAGAACTGGCAACTGGCGACAACTTGCAAATTCTAACCAGCAAAACCCAGAAAAATAAAATCACCACAGTGGTGGATATTCCTGAGAGCTTAGAAGCACCAATCAAAAAAGGTCAGGAAGTTGGTAAAATGATGGCTGTAATCGATGGTAAAGCAGTAGCCTCAGTTCCTATCATCGCAACCAATGATATCGAACAGTCAGGCTTTATGAGCCGTACGTGGGAACATATCGTACGCTGGGTAAAGAATCTTTTCTAAGAGAAACTTTTAAAAAGTAGTTTTAGCTAAAAACTGTTTAAAAAAAGACGCCTCAAAATGGGCGTCTTTTTTGTTTTTATGCCTACTTTATTTTAAAGGTGCTTCGATATTGAAAAGTAGAAAATATAAAAAATGCTACCTAATAAAATGAACCTAACTAGGAACACGGATTTGGTAGAACAGCTCTACGTCCAAACCAACCATTGTTTTAATAAGTCGCTTAACGCTTTGTCCTTATAAGTAGCAATATGACAATAGTCAATACCAGCTGCTTTTAAACCATACTCAAAGCTGCCTACATAGCGCGCCCGATGCTGTGGATACCAATATACCAATAACGCACGATGCTCGCTCTTACTGCCCTCATCGCTTTCATGCTTACGGATACGTTTGGCTAGCATCGCAGCTTTTTCCGGGAAAACATCTTCACCAAACATCACCATGTCAACTTTCTGCTTACGCATCTCCTCTATGACGAGTTGGTTACCTTGGCGACAAATGATCGTAGCACCTAGATATTCCAGTTCATTTAATAAAGAGCCTGTCTCATGATAGTAATAATAAATAATCGTTAGGCCAGACAATAAGCGCTGCTGTTTTGATTGCTGTTGATTGGGCATCGCTATGGTCAGCGTAAACTGTGTACCTACACCAAGCACACTATCAACATCAATCGTAGCACCCATAAGCTGCGCCATTTGTCTAACAATCGGTAAGCCAACCCCTGAGCCTTCGTACTGGCGAGTTTGCGACGAATCTACCTGAAAGAACGGATTAAATATATCGTCTAGGTGCTCATTATTGATACCAATACCCGTATCTTTCACGCTAATCTGCCAACGATTACTTTTATTAAAATGTGTCAGTTGCGACGTAATCGTAACTTTCCCGACAGGCGTGAACTTAATCGCATTATTGAGCAGTATCGATAGTATCTGATATATTTTTTCTGAATCACCATATAGGCTATAGTCTATATGATGAATATTACTGATTAACTCTAGCCCTTTTTGCGTAGCCATATTTTCAAACTTGGCTAATAGATCAGCGATTAACTGTAATGGATTAAACTCATTTTTATGAATTCTTATCTGACCTTTTTGGATCTGGTTCAACTGTATAATATGATCTAAAGACAATACCAATTTATCACTGCCACTACTGATAATCTCTACTGCGTCTTTTTGCTCTCTGCTGAGAGTCTCATAATCTAACAGTTGTAAACCGCCTACAATTGCATTCAATGACGTTTTTAACTCGTGAGAAATCATGCTTTGAAAATTGTGCAACTGCACATCTAACGATACATCTTTATTGTGTAATTGCTGTTCAAAAGCCGCAAGGGTTTCATAACCTTGCCTTGCTTCTTGTAAACGGTTGAATAACACAATTAATGCTTTTTTGATTTGGGTTAGTTCTTGAAAATTGAATTGCTGCGGAATGACTGGCAGTTGCTCTAGATTTGCGTTGTTCATGACAATGGCACAAACATCAGTTAACACTTCAATATCTTTAACTGGCCAATTAAGCTTTCTAAAAATATATAAGGCAAACATAACAATCAGTACCACTGTTGTTAGCCATAACCACAGGATATTTTGGAACCAATGTAAACGTAGCAACTCTACGTCCATCGTAATATTAATATAACCAATCAATGTGCTATTTTCGGTAGCTATATCAGTCGTCTCATCTGGCGCTGACGATTCGCTCATAATATTTGATAAAGTCAGTGCTAACTGTTGATTGGAATCGGACTTATTGGACGCCATAATACTGGCATCGAAGTCTTTACTAATCACTGGATAGTTGAAACTGACCGTATGCGCAAATAAAGCATTTTTCCAATCAGCAAGCGACTGGTCTATATCCTCAATTGGCTCAGAGGTTGAATAGAAAACAATACTTTGAATCATCGGCTCATTTTCTAACAAGATATTCACTTGCTCAGCCACGACATCTGCCCCATCTGCAGTCGATGCGCTAGTCGTTAGTAGCGATGCCAATTGTTGGATATGGTGGTTTTTCTCTTGATAGTAATGTACTAAGCCATAAATAAAAGGCAACAGAAAACCTGCCAGCACTGCCAATATGACAGCTTGTATGACAGAACGCCAGATAAGTACGGGGATGGTTTGAAACGAACGGTTGTTCATATCACTCTACTGAGTCGCGGGCAGCTTTCATTTATAGTACAGGTATTTTAAAGATGTGATAAGTAAAACATTTGAGTATTTTTGAAGCATTGAAGTAGCTATTGATGAGCTTAAACTACAGCGTATTAATAGAAAAATGTCATCGCGCTATCGAACGCGATGACATTAATCATCAAGCTAAAGCCTAAAATACGAGAATTAACGAGGCTTTTTATCTTTGGTAGTAAATTTCTGTGATCTATTACGCTCACGCTGACGCAATTGCTGAGCTTTTGCCTTAGTCGGCGTGTCGCTCTTATTAGCATATGGGTTGTCATTTTGCTTCAAGATAACGTTAAGCGGTGTGCCTTCTAGCTTAAACACTTGACGGAATTGATTCTCTAGATAGCGCTGATAGCTCTTAGGAAGCGCACTGGTTTGGTTACCATGAATAACAATAACGGGTGGATTGTGGCCACCAATATGCGCATAACGTAACTTGATACGACGACCAGCAACGGTTGGTGGCGGATTGGCCGTTACCGCATCTTGCAGAATCTGAGTCAAACGGTTGGTCGATACTTCGAACATTGAAGATTTGTACGCACGTAAGATAGACGGATATAAATTACCGACACCTGTACCATGCAGTGCTGAGATCAAATGTATTTTTACATAAGGAATAAAGCTAAAGCGGCGATCCATTTCAAGCTTGATATAGTCTCTTTGGTCTTGCGTTAGGCCATCCCATTTATTGATCGCAACGACTAACGCTCGTCCAGCGTCAAGTGCATAACCAATCATATGCAAATCTTGATCCACGATACCTTCATGAGCATCAATAACAATCACAGTTACGTTAGAATCTTCAATCGCTTGCAAGGTCTTGATGACAGAGAATTTTTCTACTTTTTCATCGATTTTACCGCGGCGACGTACACCAGCAGTGTCGATCAAAACATAATCACGACCTTCACGCTGATAAGGAATATAAATACTATCACGCGTCGTGCCTGGCATATCGAATACCACTACTCGGTCTTCGCCAAGCAGGCGGTTGACGAGCGTCGATTTACCCACGTTTGGGCGACCGATAATAGCAAGCTTTAAGCCTCTTGGCTCTACTATGTTTTCTTGCTCAGGCATATCAGCCGTTAGTACTTCAAGCAAATTGCCCACACCGCGACCATGACTGGCTGCCATCGGATATGGCTCGCCCAATCCTAATGCATAGAACTCAGCAGGTGCTGCATCATGTACACCGTCGACTTTATTGGCAACAACATAGACAGGCTTGCCTAATGTATGCAAAAACTTGCCAATTTCAGCATCAGCGCCAATCATACCGGCACGAGCGTCAACGACGAATACGATGATATCTGCTTCATGGATTGCTGTATGCGACTGCTCAGACATATAGTCATCAATATTACCGCTACCGTCATCAGCTTCACCGATACCACCCGTATCTACAACGATAAAAGATTTATCTTCATAAGTTGCATCACCGTACTGACGGTCACGAGTCAATCCTGAAAGGTCAGCGACCAATGCCTGCCGACTTTTTGTGAACTGATTAAATAAGGTGGATTTACCGACGTTTGGACGACCAATTAAGGCGACCACAGGCTTGATACTCATGGGTTACTCTCAGTGAAAGGCACAATGACGGGCAGTACAGTTATTCTTATAACCAGTGACATAACAATAGTAATAGATATGCTGCAATTGACCGTGAATTAAAATGAATGATAGAACAATAGCAAAAATAATAGATGGCTATTTTACGATTAAAAATAGTATATAGGATGGCTTCATTATACCTATTATACATAAATAAGTAGTATATATGGATAGCACATCGGTCGCATAGAGTACGCGAAAGCCTGTGTTTAAACAAGCAATTTACACAAGGCACTAAACGCTGACTAAGCAGCGTTTGTGTTTTATAAATGATAATCAAGAATAGGCTTAAGGGCTATAGTGAAATATTACACTTCGTTAATTATCTATAAGCACCTATCTATATAGTTATTAGCGCACTAACTGCCAGATAGCAACTTGTCCTGACGTACTTTGAGTCATTAAACGACCACCTTGGACTTGCAAGTTGGTCAACGCACCTTTTGTCTCTACGCGACTAACGATGCTACCCGTAGCAGGGTCAAACAAATGCACTACACCATCGAAATCACCAATGGCAATATAGTTGCCAATCATCACAGGATTGGTAAGATCTCGATAAGCCAATTCGTCACTTTCCCAAAGTGTCTCGCCACTGTTGCGATCATAAGCAACTACTTTGCCATCTAAACTGGTAGCGATAACTTGCTGAGTGTTTACCGCCAGTGATTTGAGACTCGCAATTTCATTGACGAACATTACCTGACGCGAGGCCAAATCAATACCTAATAGCTGACCACTATAGCTGATCGCAAATAACTGATTTTTATCTAAGATAGGTTTGCCATCGACATCGCTCATGCGCTCAACTTCACTACTACCAGCACCTACGCCAACACGTCTTGACCATAGCGGAAGACCATTATCGACAGTAATTGCATGCAGGCGACCATCAGCTGTTGCTAAAAGCGCTGTCTCATTGTCTAATAAAGTTGGCGCAGCGCTACCGCGAACGCTGATAGCAGGTACTTGAGTTGCGAACTGCCATACTGATTGTCCGGTTTGTAGTGACAGACCATGTAAGAAACCATCATTTGCTGATAATACCACACGATTATTGGTAATCAGTGCTGGCGTCAAAACCGAACCTGATAACTGCTGCTGCCAGCGTTTTGCACCAGTCGTGCTATCAAATGCCATGACCTTGCCACCACGAGTACTAACGATAGCTGTCTGGCTCAATGCATCTACTGCAACACCGCCGGTGATTTGGTCGTCAACATTGATTGACCATACGCGCTCGCCTGCACTATTAAACCCTGACAGCTCACCACCGCGTGATGCAGTAACGATTTGACCATTGGCATAGCCAACTTGCAAATCTAACGGATCTTTTTTGCTGGCTTTTTTATTGCCAACATCGGTACTGAAAACAGGCTGTAGTACGCTAATCGGCTGAGCGATTTGTACCAATTTTACCGGATCATTAACCACAGGCTTAATACCGCGATTACATCCAATCACTGCCGTGCTCATTACTGCCAGTACGGCCACATGCATAACTGTCTTTTTGATAGTCTTGGTGTTTAATATTTTGCTAGAGCGAATAGATTGAGTCATTGTATGTTCTCACTACAGATAAATTATTATTAATTAGTAAATTGGCCAACCGCAAATTAGTAATCATTAGGTTATATTAAAAAAGAGCTTTGGCTGATTACCAACTCTCAATACTATACTACTGACTTAATATCTAGCCTACTGACTTACTGCCCTGCTTCGACAGTGACTTCATTCGAGGTATCCATCACTAGCGATGGCTCTTGAATAAGACTGGTTTGCTCAGCAATCGGCTCAGCCGTGATACCTAAGCTTTCCATCTTTAATGCCAATACTGCACGCGTTTCTTGACGGCTACGTAATAGCTCCCACGCATTGCTATAAGATTTAATCGCTGAGTCTTTATTGTCTTGCGCTAAGTAAATATCACCCAGTAGCTCCTGCTGACTTGCTTCAAACGAGCTTGGCATGTCATTGTTTGCTTCTGACAGTGCAGTATCTGTATCACCTGCGGCCAATAACGTTTTTGCATAGCGTAAACGAGTAATCGCTTCTAGACCGGCATCACCCAAATCGATGGCCAATGCTTTTTTGAATGTCTCAGTCGCTGCTGCAAAGTCATCATTGTCTACTTGTTGACGTGCTTTTATCATTAGCGCTTGCCATGCATAAACTGACTCACCGTGCGTGCTGACCAAAGTATCAATATTTTTGTCTAGCTGGCTACGACTTTGGGTAAGTGCTTCTTGAGCCTCTGCTTCTAAATCTGGGTTTTGCGAGGCCAGTTTGACCTCTTCATTTAGCTGCTGAATATCAGCATATTGATCGGCGGCAACAGTATCTACTCGCGCATGATTGTTTTGCCAGTATGTCCAACCAAAGTAGGCGGCCAGTGCTAACAAAATCGCAGTAACGATATAACTACCATATTGCTTTAGCGCTTGCATGGAGTTATCTGCATTTGGCGAATTAGGTGTCAGAGCCATATATATTTACCTGATAAAATTTACATTAAATTGCTGGGACGACAAATAAAGCTGATTAGTTAAAAACTGACTAGCGACGAGAAAAGTTATCTTTATTTGATAACCAATCTTGTGCGACCGTCTTTTGCTCACCTGTCTGCATATCTTTAATACTAATCGTATTATCATCCAGCTCTTGCTGGGCGATGATGACTGTCAATGCCGCGCCTGACTTGTCCGCCTTCTTCATTTGCGCTTTTAGACTCGTGGCACTGGCCATCTTTACTCGTACATCTGGACGACTGTGACGCAAGTTCTGTGCATAGCTTATACCAGCACTATATACCTCAGGATGGGCCACAACGAATACATCACAAGCAGGTATATCAGAAATCGGCGCAACCGCTTCTATCAATAACAATAGACGCTCAAGCCCCATCGCAAAACCAACACCAGGCTCAGATTTTACTGGTTTACTACCATCTGTACCGATTGATTTTAATTGCCCGACTAGCCCATCATAACGACCACCCGCACAAACGGTAGCTTGACTTCCAAGCTTATCTGTTACCCACTCAAATACCGTTTTATTGTAATAATCAAGGCCACGTACTAAGTGCGGATTGATTTCAAAATCGATATTAAGCGCAGTCAGATAGGCTTTGACCTGCTCAAAATGCGCCACACTCTCTTCACCCAAGAAGTCAGCAAGCTTTGGCGCATTTGCCAATACTGCTTGCGTGCTCGCCTCTTTACTATCCAAGATACGTAAAGGGTTAGTCGTTAGACGGCGCTTACTGTCTTCGTCTAGCTGGTCTTTTTTATCAGTTAAATAGGCAACCAATGCTTCGCGATAAGCATAACGTTCATCCAACTCACCCAAACTGTTTAGTTGCAAACGCATCTCATTATTGAGACCTAGCTCTTGCCACATCAAATGAGTCATCGCAATCAGCTCAGCATCAGCATCCGGTAGTGCGCTACCGAAGCTCTCGACACCTAACTGATGAAACTGACGATAGCGGCCTTTTTGCGGGCGCTCGTAGCGGAACATTGGACCGATATACCAAAGCTTGGGCGTATCACCACGTAGCAAGTTGTGCTCGATAACTGCACGTACTGCTCCAGCTGTGCCTTCAGGACGCAACGCTAATGGCGTTGGTGGCTCAGATTTATCAGTAAAGCTGTACATTTCTTTTTCGACGATGTCAGTCGCGCCGCCAATAGCACGGGCAAATAGATCCGTCTGTTCAACGATAGGCAAGCGAATATGCTCGTAACCGTACCTACCAAGTACATCAGCCAATATCGCTTCTAAATGCAGCCACTTTGCTGATTGGTCAGGCAAAATATCATTAAAACCTTTGATAGCTTTGATCATGGTACGGTCGTATCCTTAAATGTTTAACAGGTATTCTATTATTGTTTTCTATATATTCAAATAAGCGTATTATCTAATTGATACTGTGACGGTATAGCCCAACGTATCAATCTATTCTATGGCTTATTTTACGCGAATGATTTCATTTTCACGTTTTTTTGCCAAGTCTTCTGCATGGGCGCGAACCATACCTTCTATTTCATCGACCAGATTGCCTGTATCGATAAGGTGGCTTTTTTCACCCATACGATAGACCAGTGATCTAGGGGCAGCACCAACGATACCGATATCGGCCTCTTTTGCTTCTCCTGGACCGTTTACCTTACAGCCGATCACAGATAGATTCATCGGTTCACGAATATCTTCTAAGCGAGACTCTAACGCTGTCATTACTTTAATCACGTCAAACTCTTGACGCGAACAGCTTGGACAGGCGATAAAGTTTACACCGTTCGAACGAATATTAAGCGACTTTAAGATATCAAAACCAATCTTAATCTCTTCTTCAGGCTCAGCGGCTAATGAGATACGAATAGTATCGCCAATACCGTCTAGCAATAATCCACCTAGCGCAATAGCAGATTTGACAGCGCCCGTACGATAGACACCCGCTTCCGTCACGCCCAAATGTAATGGGTTATCAATTTGCGCTGATATTAAGCGATAGGCATCTAATGTTAGAAACACGTTACTGGCTTTGACAGATACTTTGTACTGGTCAAAATTAAGACGCTCTAAAATATCAATATGGCGCATTGCCGACTCTAGCATTGCCTCGCCAGTTGGCTCAGTATACTTGCGCTGTATGTCTTTTTCTAAAGAGCCAGCGTTGACGCCAATACGAATCGGAATATTATGATACTTGGCACAAGCGACCACTTCACGTACTTTGGCATCGCTACCAATGTTACCGGGATTGATACGTAAACAGTCAGCGCCTGCTTCAGCAACGGCCAAAGCGATTTTATGATCAAAATGCACATCAGCGATCAAAGGCACGTTTACCAATTTACGAATTTCGCCAAAAGCTTTGACAGTATCCATTGTTGGCGTTGATACGCGCATCAAATCAGCACCTGCTTCGACACAACGCTCGATTTGGGCAACAGTCGCTGCTACATCACAGGTGTCAGTGTTGGTCATGCTCTGTACGCTAATTGGTGCATCACCACCAACCGCGACATCACCGACATAGATTTTTTTGGTCAGACGACGATTAATAGGCGATGGCATTGACATACATAAATCCTTGAATCAAAAATAGAAAAGCCCTAGGCCTTTGTACATATAATATAAACCAGCTAAATCGACAAACACATATTCGCTTTATTCAAACACATGGCTGCTTCATCCAAACATATGAGTGCTTTATTCAAATTTGGTGCTTATGCAACTGACTATGGTGTCAATTCAAAAGTAGCTTGCTTATCTGTTGCATACGTATCTAACGCAACTGGTTGTTGATTGAGCATCAAGCTAACATTATCGATATTATCAATTTGCACATTAAACGGTGGCATACCTGACAAGTCATAGTTACCTGCAGACTGAGAACCATTTATCAGACTGTTTCCAGAAGCATCCGTGATACTAACCACAGCGTCGCTTGTCAATACAAGGTTTAGGTTAGCCGTTGCTGCAGCATCACCTAGATTCAATGCAGAGCCAGAAGCACCAACGCCACTCGCGTCACTATTGATGGCGGCACCTTGGGCTTGCTCTATCGCTGACATGTCTTCAACAGCTGATACAGGCTCTTGGGTGTTTTCTTTGCTAGCGTTACTCACCATACGGAATAGGAACACCGCCAAGATAATCAATCCGATAACGCCTATGATCAATAGCGGGTTAAAGCGGATGCGGTTGTGAGTATCACGCTGCAAAGTCCCCATTGGGCGCAGTGGCGTATCGATATTGCTGGCTGATTTGGCCTTTAGCTCATTGGGATAAGCGGCATCGAAGCTACTAGCGATTTTTGCTGAATCTAAGCCCAGATATTTGGCATAGTTAATCGCAAAACCACGAGCAAACGCAGCCTGTGGTAGCTCAGCGAAGTTTTCGCTTTCTAGCGCTTCTAGATGACGCTTTAGAATAAACAGCTCAGCCGCGGCTGCGTCTAAAGTTACTTGCTTATTTTTACGGGCTTGCTGCAACACGGCACCAAATGATCCCTGAGCGTTAGATTGAGTGTTAGATGATGGGGTGATCATTTCCATGGTGCCTCTGGATTGTTAAGCCAAGTCTTAAGTTGTTTTGCTTCATCACTTAGCGGATAAGCGGATAAAAGCTGCTGTGCCAATTGCTGGCGCGTTGTTATATTATTTTGTGCTGCTGCAAGCTTGATACCTTGTAAGAGCAAGCGCGGGCTAACACCCTGCCCCTGCACCAATATCAGCGTCTCATCATACAGTCTCTGTGCCTGCGGTACACGCTGTTGTGCCAGCAATAAATCTACCAGTTCGATATGAGCAATGATGCTGTTACGATTGCCATCAAGTGCCCGTAAAAATGCTTTTGAAGCAGCACTATTATCACCTAACTGTAGATAAGTACGACCTAGGTTTTCTAGCGCGCCAATACGGCCTTCATAGCCTAGCGTCGCCCCTGCAATCTCAAACTGTTCTGCTGCTTCACGGTAGCGCTTTGTCTGTGACAGATACACGCCATAATTATTGTGTGCTTGTACAAAGTCTTTATCTAGCGCGATTGCTTTTTTGAAGTACTCATCAGCTTTGGCTAGATTGATACGGCTGCCTTCTTGCTGCAACAAAACGCCCATCATATCATAGGCTGGCGCATAACGGCTATCGGCAGCAAAGGCTTTTTCGAGCTGCTGCTGCGCGGTATCTAGCTCATTTTTTCGGATGTATTGCGCGGCAAGTGAGGTACGTACACGGGCGATTTCCTGCTGATCTAAATTTCGATCGTTGCTAGCGCGCGTAGATGTTTGATAAGGAGAGTTACCTAGCAAATCATTAGTCGGGGTGGTCTGACAGCCACTTAATACAAGGACGCCAAATACTGCCGACAGCACTGCACGCTTTGGCAAAGCGGTTTGGGCAGCATTGATACTCGACTGCTTATAAAATTTAGAAAATGATTTTTGATATTTGAACTGACAAGAATTTTTAGAAGTCATCATAGCCGCCATCATAAAACTGGGATTCAATGCGTTCGATCTTCGAGGCCTCAGTTTAATAGATTTAACCCCTATAAGTACAATTTAGTTGTTATTAATTGCCACGTTCTGCAATCTTGACAGTCATTGCTACATTTTCTTACCATTGCGACAGACAAAAGACAGCTAAAACGCTATACCAGTCGAATATAACGTTTATCTTCTAGAGAACGTGCTAAACGCTTTCACGATCTTTGATGCTCTGCTGCCACGCGGCTGAGCGTCTAGTACGATCGGCAACTTGTCCAACCAACTGACCACAAGCGGCATCGATGTCATCACCACGTGTTTGGCGAATCGTACAAACGAAACCCGCTTCGCTCAATATATTACTAAACGCATGAATACGGTTGTTGCTTGATTTGTCATACGGTGCATGTGGGAATGGGTTGAACGGAATAAGGTTAATCTTACTTGGTAACCCTTCTAATAAAGCAACTAACTGATGGGCATGCTCATTACTGTCATTGACCCCATCAAGCATCACATATTCAATCGTAACGTGCTTCTTATGACGTGGATTGACATCATAGACATAGTTTTTTGCCGCTGCAATCAGCTCTTCTAACGGATATTTTTTATTAATTGGTACCAGCTCGTTACGCAGCTCATCATTTGGTGCATGCAGTGAAATGGCCAATGCCACATCGATGTCTTGTGCTAGCTGATACATTTTCGGAACGACACCAGAAGTCGATAACGTGACGCGACGCTTTGACAGTCCATAAGCATGATCGCTTAGCATCAACTCCATTGAACCTACTACAGGTTTATAGTTCAATAGCGGCTCACCCATGCCCATCATCACCACGTTGGTGACGTTATTTTCCCATAGGCTATGATCAACGTTTTCTAAACTTTCATTTTCATCTGTCATATATGACGCATTAGCGACCCATAACTGACCGATAATTTCAGCCGCACTTAAGTCACGCTCAAACCCTTGCTTACCTGTACTACAGAAGCTACAGTCTAGTGCACAGCCTACTTGAGAAGACACGCATAATGTCTTACGGCCATTTAACTTGCTATCATCTGCAGGGATAAGCACCGTCTCAACCAATGAGCCACCAGTGACTTCAAATACCCATTTACGCGTACCATCATCACTATATTGACGATGAATTACTTTGGGCGGTACCACACAAGCATTAAGTGACAATTTGTCTCGCAACGACTTACTCAAATTGGTCATTTGCTCAAAGTCCGTCACCCCATGCTGATAAATCCACTTGATGACCTGAGTCGCACGAAATGGCTTTTCACCGATACTTTTGAAGTAATCAGACAGCTGTGCTTGTGTCATACCTAGTAGATTGGTTTTTGCGTGCGCCTCGTCTACTAGCTTAATACTATCAGTAAGCTTGGTAGGTACGTGCTGGGTTGGTGCTTGAACAGTTGACATAATAGGTAACCTTTTTGCATGCGCTTAAATGAGCGCTGCAATTATTGAGATGAGCGTTGCCGTACATACGTATGGCAGGGATGCATGAGCAATCCGTTATGAGCGCAGTCTTTAGTAAGTTAATAAAATCAATAACACAATAAATCAATATTGAGTAAAAACATGCTGATAAGGGATTGATAACGCTAGTTAAAACTAATAATGAGGGAAACGTCGGACAATTTCAATCTAGATTGCGCTATTATAATCGAAGTTGCCTGTTGGCAAATAGCTAAAACGATTTATAGCTAAAACGGCCTATACCCATAAGATATAAGCCGTCTCGCAAACCAATTATAAACAATCAATGTTGTAAATAATTCGTCTATAGTCAATCCAGTATAAAACTCATACAGGTAAGATCAGTCTAAATCGTAGCTGTCTTATTATAGCAGTTACCTCAAACAAATCGAACGCCGTAAAAGCTTATAGTTTATTTACTATATTAGCGTGTACGTGCACAAACTTCATCATCGCTGAAGAAGTAGCTGATTTCACGTGCTGCTGATTCAGCTGAATCTGAACCATGTACTGCGTTTTCGTCGATGCTGCTAGCGAAGTCTGCACGGATAGTGCCTTCAGCAGCTTCTTTTGGGTTAGTTGCACCCATGATTTCACGATGTTGAGCGATAGCATTTTCGCCTTCTAATACTGATACCAATACTGGACCTGACATCATGAAAGATTTTAGGTCGTTGTAAAATGGACGCTCAGCGTGCTCAGCGTAAAAACCGCCTGCTTTTTCATCATCAAGTTGTAGCATTTTAGCTGCAACGATTTTTAGACCAGCTTGTTCGAAACGGCTATAGATAGCGCCGATGTGGTTGCCAGCAACTGCGTCAGGTTTGATGATAGATAAAGTACGTTCGTTAGCCATGAGAAGCTCCTAATAAATGATAAATTCAATAAAATATGAAAAATTAATGCGTTGTTTTAGCTTTAGCCACAATGTTGACTTGGACTGTTTTACACAACTCATGGTATATCAGTGTATAACCATAAGCGCCAACATCGGATTGCTGCCTATTATAATGATTAAGGCCATAAATGATAGGGTTAATTTATGACCATACCTTGCATAAAAGTAAATTTATAACAGTATCTTACTTACATCCAAGTTAAGTACTCATCAACAACAGATGCATGAGCTATCGACTTACTTACCTTATCGCTACTCATATTTATCACTTATAGCTACCAGACTGATTTTATAGAGTATTTATATCATTATTAATGATTAGAAAACCCTCAACACACCTTGCTAAGAGTTTTGCTAATACATACTACCAATCAAAACATTTAATCATCTAAGCGACTGTCTCGACAACTACCTGCATTGCATTCACGCACACGTTCATTCAAAAAATTAACTCGATTAGCTGTCTTATTGGTAGCACAGCTCATATTGACAAAGAAACCATCGCCATCGTTATAACTACATTGGTCGTTGCGCTCGCGCATCCACGCTAATTGTCCGCGTTTAAGCGTGGCTTTTTGCTGTTTGTTTAGGAGTTTACTCAATTTATTGTAAGAGTTATTAAGCTCCTTATCTGCTTCCAAATATACTTTCGTGAGGCAATATAGCCCATCAAAGTCATTGTTTGGTTTGTCACAGTTTTCTGCACCCCAAGCAAACATAGGCAACATGAAAGCTGCGGATGTAACTATTGCTATAGAGGTATTGCGAATCGTGGATTTAAGCGTATTCGTTGTCATAGCAAATTCCTTTTTGTATGTTGATAAAACCAAATCCGTCTATAATATCTTACACTTAATTAAACCAAAATAATGTCAGTACATTCATTATTTATGATATTTTTAGATGACATTATAGCTAGTAGCCCTACTCTTACACTGTTGAAGATCAAGGTAATCAATCAAATTCTTGAAATAACACACAAAAAAAACCCAACGCTCAGCATTGGGGTTTTTTATTAATACTAAAAACTATTTAATCAAGTTTATAGTAAAAACTAAGCATCATACGGATCACGCAATACGATAGTCTCTTCGCGATCAGGGCCAGTTGAGATAATATCAACTGGGCAACCAATCAATGCTTCAATACGCTTGATGTATTTTTTGGCGTTTTCTGGAAGCTCATCATAGTTAGTGATACCAACGGTAGACTCGCTCCAGCCTCGCATTGTTTCGTACTTAGGCGTGACTGACTCGTAGAATTCAGCATCATGTGCGCCTGCACACTCAGTCTCAGGTAGGTTATAACCTACACCGATTAGCAGCTCTTCAAGACCATCTAATACGTCAAGCTTGGTCAAGCAAATACCTGACATAGAGTTAAGTACTACTGCACGGCGTAATGCTTCCGCATCGAACCAACCACAGCGACGGGCACGACCAGTCGTCGCACCAAATTCATGACCGACTTTGGCTAAGTGAGCACCAACATCATCAAACAATTCAGTTGGGAATGGACCACTACCAACGCGCGTAGTGTACGCTTTGGTGATACCAAGTACATAGTCTAAATACAATGGACCGATACCTGTACCAGTTGATACACCACCAGCTGTTACGCTTGAGCTGGTTACAAACGGATAAGTACCATGGTCGATATCAAGCAGCGTGCCTTGAGCACCTTCAAACATTAGGTTTTTGCCAGCCAGACGTAATTGATTTAGGTCTTCAGTTACATCAGTAACCATACCTTTAATCTCTTCTTTCCACTCTTTACAAAGCTTAAGCGTCTCATCAAAATCAATCGCTTCAACTTTATAGTATTCAGTCAGTTGGAAGTTGTGATATTCGATTAGGTTACGTAGTTTTTCTTCTAGATCTTCACGGAACAAATCAGCAAGTTTAATCGCACGACGTGCTACTTTGTCTTCGTATGCAGGACCGATACCGCGACCTGTTGTACCGATTTTACCAGAACCGCGCTTTGCTTCGCGAGCTTGATCAAGTGCCACGTGATAAGGCATGATAAGTGGGCAATTAGGAGAGATACGTAGACGCTCACGTACTGGTACGTTGTTATCTTCTAGCTCTTTCATCTCTTTTAGTAGTGCGTCAGGTGCGAGCACCACGCCATTACCGATAAAGCAAGTGACGCCTTCACGCAAGATACCTGATGGAATCAAATGCAAGACAGTGGTTTTGCCATCGACAACCAACGTGTGACCAGCATTATGACCGCCTTGGAAGCGGGCTACTGCTGAGGCTTTTTCGGTAAGTAAATCAACGATTTTACCCTTACCTTCGTCGCCCCATTGGCTACCCAAAACTACAACATTCTTACCCATGATCAATCCTTACCTTTATGTATTGAGGTGTGTGCAATAAAAGCTGAAAATTAAAATGATTTTCTTAGCTATATCTTTTTATCTCAGTGGTTTATGAAATAGAAACACTGAGATATCTAACGAATAATTTTGCGATTTCGTAATCTGTACTGAATAATTTTGGTTACGTGCGCCGCATGCGCCATTCAATAGTCTACTATTAGACAATTAAACAGTTTGTAGCTGCCACTGATTGTCAGCCATGCTTAAACGATGCGTAACATCATCTGGACTATCCTGTGCATCTAACGGCATAGTGACGCGATAGCCTTGCTGACGTAGACTCTCTACTTGTTGCAGTAGCGTCTGCATCTCATCTGTATTTGCATTAGACAAAGCGGCAAAATCAACCAAGACAACGGTTGGCGCATCTAACTGTGTATGAGCCAGCAATCGGCTAACATCCATACTAAAGCCCGTGGCCGCGCGTAACGCTTGCGTCTGGCTTTGCATACCATCAAAACGACCACCACGTACGAGTGGCTGCGTTTCGCTATTGATATAACCATTGAAGACGATGCCAGTATGATAGTGATAACCTGATAGCTCAGTCACATCAATACTGACTGGGCACTGCCATTGGTCTTGTAGATAGTTTTTCAGACGCTGTAGCTCATCGATTGCCGTTGCGATTTGGCTGTCTTGCTGCGCTGCATCTGATAATTTGGCTAATAGATTTGCGATATCATGACCAAAGCGTGCCAACATATAAAAATCATCACCCATTGGCAAAGCGCGGCAAACACGCTTAAGCTCTGGTAGGTTTTTATTGGCATATAGGTACATCAATTGTTCAGTATCACTGTCTGATAACTCAGCCAATTCAGCCAAACGTTTGAATATCGCTACGTGACCCAAATCGATATGGAGCGCTGCACTCATATTGAGTTTATTTACCATCGTAAACAGCACATCTATCAGCTCAATATCTGCCGCTAGTGACGCACAGCCAAATATCTCAGCACCTAACTGTAGCGGCGTACGTGAGCCAAACAGACCTGATGGCAAGGTATGGATCACATCACCAACGTAGCAATAACGCGCAATACCTGTACCGCCATGATGCGCATCTATACGCAAAATCTGCGGGGTAATATCAGCGCGTACGCCCATTAGACGCCCAGTCAACTGATCGATAATCTTAAAGGTTTGACGTTTCAGATCTTCTGACGCATCACTTAGCAAAGACTCAGTAAACTCAATCATCGGTGGGCAAACCAGCTGATAACCATGAGTAATAAGCTGCTCGATTAACTGATATCTAAGCACTTCTTGCTTATGCGCATCTTCAAACAGGACATCAACCACCCCATCAGGCAATAGCCAACTATTGGCAACATCACTGCCAAAGTTACTCAAATATGGCATGCGATTGGGTGCAGCACTGTTTTCGGCAGGCTGAGACACTGTTTCGTTGGTAGAATTTGGCTGGGCAGGTTTTGCAGAATCAGAACTAACAGACACAATAAATCCTTGTTTGGCGTATCGCTTACCAAAAACGCGGTACTGATGCGGTACTTAAAGGGTGATTTGCCGGGTATTGACGCTGTGTGTGTTTATTTTTAACGCGCAACATCATTGACCCAATTATTTATAAACAAACCAGGTAACCGCAAAAGGGTGAATAATAAGTATAATTTAGAATGATAAGACGAGTATCTTTATGCGCTAAAAAATTGCGACAAATAATCAAGGCACTTTATGCTTTAGTTTAGCATAGCACTCAAGGTTCGCCTAGTGACAATTAGCCACAATCACTATCTAATTACAGTTCAATTGCTGCTTATTAGCTTAGCAGATGTAACAGTCATCATTGATGTATTTGGCTCAATATTGGGCGAATAGCCGAGAGGTTTATTTTTTGTTAACCATAAGATAATGAGCGTGATTACGGCAGCGTCATCAACACAGACTCATGATACACTAACACATATTTTTATCTCGGAAGCCTTATGTCATCTGATTACCACCCAAACCCTGCCATCAACCAAACCAATGTCTTAGGCACCGCACTTGCCAGCTGTTGTTTCGATCCAATTACTGGCTATTATCGCAATGGTTTTTGTCATACTGGCAACCATGATGTCGGTCAACATACCGTCTGCGCCAAGATGACCAGCGAGTTTTTAAACTTCTCTGCCAGTCGCGGTAACGACCTAATTACCCCACTACCTGAATACAACTTTCCTGGTCTCAAACCTGGTGACTACTGGTGCATCTGCGCGCTACGTTGGGTTGAAGCATTGGACTTCGATATTGCACCGCAAATTAAACTAGAAGCGTGTCACGAGAGCCTATTGGCATTGGTAGATATCGATACGCTAAAAAGCTATGCCCTATAGATAATATTGGCACACGATAAAACCGTAGCAGCTTTCACAGCATATTTGGATTATTGAATTTTTTTATTATATGACAGGAAAGTATATGGAAAATGATAATAATCAATTGATTAAAAAAACGGCGCATATTGCGCCTGATTCCAATATGAATCATATTTACGCCAATATGAATGACAAGCATCTCTATTTGGACGATGATGATAGCTATATCTATGGTGATGTGGACGCCACTACTGAAGATACTATTGAGACCATGACGGTCTACGATCCTGACTCTGAACGCTATGAAGATATTGACTCATCAAGCGCAGGCGAAGTGGTCAATTGCTACGCTTACTCACGTAAAACAGGTGAGAATCTTAATAGAGTGGCGCTCAACGATGTGAGTCGTACGCTAGGGAACAACGGTCAATTTATTTGGCTTGGGCTATATGATCCAAGCTTAGAAACCATGGTCAAAGTAAAAGAAGCCTTTGACCTGCATGAGCTAGCGATTGAAGATGCCTTTGCTGATCATCAACGTGCTAAGGTCGAAAACTACGATAATGATATGGTCTTTGTGGTGCTACGTACAGCCAAGCTCGAAGACAATGTCATCCGTTATGGTACTACTGCGATATTTATGGGTAAAAACTACCTGATTACGATTCGCAATGGCCCGTCAAACTCTTATGCGCCAGTACGTGAGCACTGCCATCGTCGCCCCGAAAAGCTACGCATGGGGCCTATATTTGTATTGCACGCTATCCTCGATTTTATCGTTGATAACTACATGCCCATCACTGACCGATTGGGTCGCTATTTGCGTGAGCAGGAGCACAAAGTCTTCACCTATGAGTTTGATAAAGGCACCCTAAAAAACCTTTACGAGCTAAAGTCACAACTGGTACATATGCGCGCCATTATCTTACCTGTGCAAGACATCTGTAGCTTTTTTATCAATCATAAAAAAAGTGAGATTGTCTCTGGATTTTCTCAAGCCGCTAAGCCGTACTTTCGCGATGTGAACGATCACCTGTTGCACTCACTAGATGCTATTAATGGCCTCAATGAAATGCTGAGCGTGGTGATGAATACCTATATGGCGATGGTCAATATGGGTCAGAATGAAGTGGTGCGTAAGCTCGCTGCATGGGCAGGTATTCTAGCAGTGCCGACAGCCATCGCTGGCATCTATGGCATGAACTTTGATTTTATGCCTGAGCTTCATTGGAAATACTCTTACCTTGTCATCATGGCCATTATTATCGCCTTATGTAGCTATCTGTACTATAACTTCAAAAGATTGAAATGGTTGTAATACCAAATGCCATCCGTAAAAAAAGAGCAACCACTGGTCGCTCTTTTTTTATGTTGCTATCTTTCTGTATTGCTATCTAATTATTCACGGCGATGCTTAGTATGGCTATCAGGCGCTTGAGCATTATCAGGCAACAATGCTTTAACCGTTAGGTTTGCATGTTGTTTATCGAGATTGTCTTCTGGGCGACCAAACGTTTTTGCTGTCCAAGTCAAGATTACAATAGAGCCGCTTAGTAGCATGATGGCCACGGAAATTGTTGCTAGCAGCCATAAATGGAAATAGTCTGAAACAGCCTGCACATCAACCACCAAATGTCGTGACAAGGCCGTTATGGCAATAAATATCAAAAACTGTACTGGCAGTCGGTGGGTTTTAAAGTAGATACCTATCATAGCCAATAGCTCAAGGTAAATAAATAACATCAATATGTCTTTTAGATCCGCTGAACCCTTTTGGACAATATAAATAAACTCTTTACCTGCAGTCCAAACGACAACCACACTGATTAGAAATAAAATAACGTAATGACAGACATCGACAAACTCTCTACCAATACTTTGTAGTCGCTCATGAACACCTACGTTTTTTTTAGCCATGTTTAGGTCCTATCAACTGAAATGTGGTTGATTTAGCCTGAGTCTATGTTACCTCAGGCCCCTTATATATCGGCAATCAGTATTCGTATGACTATTTTTTTAGCCTTTATTCAAACCCGCTGATTTTTCAGCAGCATCGACCGTTTGGCGAATAAGCGTGTTGATAGTCATCGGTCCAACGCCGCCTGGTACTGGCGTATAAGCGCTGGCAATGTTTTCCATGCCTTTCATTTCGATATCACCAACACCGCCATCATCTGTTGGATGGAAACCTGCATCAATGACAACCGCGCCTGCTTTGATCCACTCTGCTTTAATCAGCTCAGGTACACCTACCGCACCAACCACGATATCTGCACGCTTAATATGCGCCGCCAAATCTTGAGTTCTTGAATGACAGATAGTCACTGTACAGTTAGCATTCAATAGCATCATTGCCATTGGCTTACCTAAGATAGCACTACGCCCTACGACTACGGCTTCTTTACCTGATAGCTCGATATTATGATGCTCTAGCAAATGCATGATGCCCTGCGGTGTGCATGAGCCATAAGCTGACTGCTGCATCGCCATACGACCAAAACCAAGACAAGTCACACCATCGACGTCTTTTGCTAAATCAATCTGCTCAAAACAAGCACGCTCATCAATATGCTCAGGAACCGGATGCTGTAGCAAAATACCATGTACATCTGGATTGCTATTTAACTCATCTATCTTTGCCATGAGCTGCTCAGTAGTCGTGGCACTTGGCATCTCAACGCGTATAGAGTCCATGCCAACACGCTTGCAAGCGTTGCCTTTCATACGAACATAAGTGGCAGAGGCTGGATCGTCACCAACCAATATCGTCGCTAAGCTTGGGGTGCGGCCAGTCTTTTCCTTAATCGTATCTACGCGCGTGCGCAGATCCTGTTCTATTTGTTTGGCAAGTGCTTTGCCGTCCAAAACGGTAGCGGATTCTTGGGCAGTAGACATAGTAACTCCAATAGAGGGTACGATATAAAAAAATAAAGACAGCGCGCGCAAATACTTTGCATGCCTGTCCTTTGGTTCGTCAATCTTTGACTAAGAGTAATATTGTACCTGTGTACGCTACAAAATCCTAGCGTAAGATAAAGCCTGCGCACTGATAAATTTTCATAATAAGTCAATTAAACAGTATTGCTTATATATAGGCAAATGTACCTTATGCTTTTAGTAAGAGTAGCATCGACCACAAAGTAAATTTCTAAAAATAATCATTCATTGCCATTTTATTCGACCATCGAATCAAACACGCTATCGATCGCTTGTATTGTCAGTTCAATTTCAGCCGCCGTAAGCGTAGGATGCACTAGAAACATCAGACTACTCTCACCTAGCTGCTTTGCCATTGGCAATCTAACACTTGGACGCAACCCTGTATTATCAAAGGCCTTCTCCAAATAGACTTCTGACGCAGATCCAGAGAAGCAAGGCACACCTTGATTGTTAATTGCTTCAATAATACGGTCACGTGTCCAACCAGTAGGTAGATTATCGGACTGCACATAGACATATAATTTATAGTAAGCATGGTTAGCATTTGAGAACTGCGCTAAATGCTCTAGTCTCGGCACACAAAGGTAGCCTTTGGACTCCCATTTGCTACAGGACTCTAGTATGGCTTGCGCATTAACAGTCCGTCTAGCTGTCCACTCACTCATTTTTTCCAGTTGAATACGCCCCAGAACGCCTTGCATCTCAGTCATACGCCAATTGGTACCAAAGCTCTCATGGAGCCAGTTGTAGCCAGGTGATTGTTCCGTTTCATAGACTGCAGCATAGCTCTTACCATGATCCTTATACGCCCACATTTTTCGCCATAGCAGCTCGCTATCAGTGGTGACCATACCGCCCTCACCTCCTGTGCTCATAATCTTATCTTGGCAAAAACTCCATGCCCCAACATGACCAATACTGCCAACGCTTCGCCCTTTATATCGTGCGCCATGAGCTTGCGCGCAATCTTCAATGACATATAGGTCATGCTCATCTGCCAGTGCCATAATGCTGTCCATATCGCATGGCCAGCCAGCTAAATGGACGCACACGATACCTTTCGTCTTGTCGCTTAATACAGCTGTGATGGTCTCAGCGGTGATATTACCAGTTGCTTCATCGACATCTGCAAAGATGGGGGTCGCACCTGCATTGACGATTGATGAAATACTAGCAATAAAGGTACGCGGTGTGACGATGACCTCATCACCTGCACCTATATCGAGTGCTTGTAACGCGACATCCAATGCTAAGGTGCCATTACCCAATGCTATTGCGTACTTACTACCTACCCAGTCAGCAAACTCTCGCTCAAACTGACGACATTCTTCGCCTGTCCAATAATTGACTTTGTTAGATAGTAGTACTCGACTGACAGCATCAGCCTCATGTTGCGTAAATTTTGGCCAAGGTGAAAAAGGGGTATTTAGCATATGTTCCTCTATGGTACTTATGTCTAATGTTGTGTCACGCTCTACGATAAACTGCTCACTATGTTATTAACCTTTTTATCTATCATGATTTGCTTCATGCCTAAATTTTTCAATTAGCTGTATTGCTATCAGCACAGAGTATTTTTTAAAGTATTTCTTCATTAATACTATTGCCCATGAATTTACTCATAGTTGCTTCACCCTCAGCACTAATGCCATCTTTGATAATGACTTTTTTTACCGTTTTAAATAAAATCTTGATATCCAGCCACAGCGACTGATTGTCCACATACCATGTATCAAGTGCAAACCTCTCAGCCCACCCAATAGCATTGCGACCATTAATTTGGGCATACCCTGTAATACCTGGGCGGACGTTGTGTCGGCGCGCTTGTTCATCATTATACAATGGCAAATATTCCATTAATAATGGTCGCGGGCCCACTAAACTCATATCACCTTTTATGACATTCCAAAGCTCAGGCAACTCATCAAGGCTGGTGTTACGCAGCGCTTTACCAAACGATGTCAATCGCGCGCCATCTTCTAAAGGATTGCCATCTGCGTCTATATCATCTTTCATGGAACGAAATTTTATCATCTCAAATGGCTTGCCATACAGACCTGGACGAATCTGACGAAATAGAACAGGCGCGCCAAGATTTTTACTCACTTTGTATGCAGTTGCAGCATAGACAGGAGACAGCACTACGAACGCTGTCGTTGCACCTACAATGTCAAATAGTCGTTTTATCATTTATAAACCCAACATATTTATTAGTCGTTTATTGACTTTATCTGCATCAAATTTCTCTTGTGCTAGCTTGTAGCTTTCATCACCCATCTCTTTAATCTGTTCAGGATGTTCTATAAAGTAAATCATTTTCTCTGCCAAAGCTTTTGGGTCCCATTTTTCTACTAAAAACCCATTTACTCCATCAACAACCGTCTCACGGCAACCAGGTACATCAGTAGTGATAATAGGTCTTCCAATTGCCATCGCTTCTTGAGTGCTGCGCGGCACACCTTCACGATAATAAGATGGAAGAACAAATACGCTAGATTTTGTTATCCAGTCTGAAACATTATTAACATGACCTGGATACTCTATAATACTCGCCTTTATAACTTGTCTTAGTTCTACTTCTGTCAATGCACCTAGAGCTACTTTATCTATTGCTCCTAACACAACAAACCTTGCCTGTGGATATATATTTTTTACAATTTTAGCAGCGGCTATATAATCATGAATACCCTTTTCTGCTAATAATCTTGCTATGAAAATAAATACTGGGTTTTTAGGGTAGTTGTTTGAATAAGTATAGTCATCAAGGTTTAAACCAATCCCCCCTAAAACCTCTACTTTTCTAACTTTTATTGAGTATTCTTCCAATAGGTCTTTTGGATCATCTGGGTTAAGAAAGATGAGAGTATCTAACTTTGGTAAAGAAATTCTATACAACGCTATTTGTATTTGCTTTATTAATTGCGTTCTTTTTATCAAGCCTTTAGGCTGCTTAGTAAAGGTATACCCTAGTCCCTCAAGCATACCTATTACCCTAGGTACTTTAGCCCATCTAGCTGCCAAAGTACCAAATATTACTGGTTTAGAAAAATAAGAAAATACTAAATCCGGTGCTATAGCTTTAATTTTATTTGTTAAGAGATATGTTGATATTACATCTACCAAAGGGTTTAAACCACCTCGCTTTTGCTCATAAGTGACTGGTATGGCACCTAACAACTTAATTTTTTCTAGTTCCGAATTTGTATATTCTGACGTGAACGCATAAACAATATGATTTTTCTGAATCAGTACCTTTATCAGGTCAGCACGGAAACCCAAAAAACTAGAAGCTACCGTACCAATAATAATAATCATCATCTAGAATAATCCTATTCTTTTTATTTCTGTATAACTTTCATCATAATCACTAATATCTTGGTCTCTACAATCATCATGCCTACTTTTGAGTAAAACACTCATGAGATTAAAAAAACCTAAATATTTCACCACTAGTTTTTTTAACCTAAATCTCCTAATTATTTTATTTTTTCTACTAACAGACACTATACCTTTATAATTACTATTAATGATTTCCATTTGCATATCATAACCTTGAATCATTTTTTTTACAGTTACATTCTCAACAACTCTGTACCAATATAAAGGTTGTTCAACAACTAAATAATTTAAGTCATTATTTTTTGCAGCTTGTAACCATAAATCGAAATCTTCTGCCAAAATTCTACTTTCATCATAATTATTTCTTATATACCAACTTTTACGTGCTAATAGCGAAGCATGTAACAGATTAGTCACTCCCTCTAGAATCATTTTTGCATTCATTTGGTAATTATCACCTAATCGCACACCTGTCAGCTCATTATTTTTACCAATGGTAAAACAACCTGTAGTAACGAAATCAACTTCCTTATTACTTTCTAATACTTTTATTTGCTTCTCAAGACGATGGTTACTCATCAAGTCATCAGCATCCATACGTGCAATATAATCATATTTGGCTTCACGAACAATTTGATTTAATCTATAGGGTAATTTTTTATTTAAACCATCAGATATCACCCTGATCCTAGTATCTCTACTCTCAAAATCTCTAGCAATTTCCAATGACTTATCGGAAGAACCATCATCAATTAAAATCAATTCCCAATATTGATACGTTTGAGCTAAAACTGAACATATAGCATCTTCTAGATAGTTTTCTGTATTATAAAATGGAATGCCAATTGAGATATAAGCGCGACTTTTCATCAGAACACCTCAAACATAGGGTTAAGAATATAAGGACTCAGATTGCTGAACTTTGATGTCGTCAATATGAAATACACCAGGAAGATAAACACACTGATGATATAGACATAAATGTTATTTATCTTTTTCAAAACCACAGGCAGTAACAAAATCAAAGTCCATGTGAAATACGAAATGATTCTTTGCGGGCCTGAAGCGCTAGTACCTAACAGCGCTAGCGGTATGACAAAAACCACGCCTGACGCATAAAACATCAATAGCTGTTGAAAGCTCTTATCTTTAATTTTATATACATAGCTCGCGATAATGATGAGAAGCATAAGCACTGTGTAAAACCCAAGTGTCAAAAACCCACCTGACTCTTCAGATACTTTTGCATAGTCTTCATATCGATCATTAGTAGATGAAATATAAGATACGAGTAACCTACTAACGAATAAAGACCCGAAAAACGTCGCAAGTATTTTATAAGCTGGCTTCACTCTCAAATTTACAATCAAATAAAATGGAATGATAAATAAAGCCGTGATATGAAAAAACGATGCAATGGCACATATTAATAGATAAGGAAAAAGCCGTTTCTCTAGCAGATAAGGAATGGCTAAAGTAAACAAAGCCATTGCGATTCCTTGACGCAATCCATTGAATGAAAAGGTATAGACGCCTAGCGTAATAAACAGAAATACAGAGAGCCAATAGTTCACACTATATCTTTTAATGACTTTTAAGTAACAATAGACGATAACCAAACTGGTGATAATCAGTAGCCAAAAATAGTTATTTGTCACATGCAGTAATGAATACTCAAATAGCTGGTAGCCGTACTCAACGTCTTCATTAAATCTAAAGGACTCAGGACTCAATTTATTATTAAAATTTCTGGTATAGCTTGCAGTATCCGTACCGACCCAATAACTGCGACCGCCTGCGAACAGCGCTAAAGCAATTAAAGGCAGCCAAAAAGACGTACGATTGAGAGATTTTTTCTCCAGTACTATCCAGAAAACAACAAGGCTAAGGACCAACAGATAAGGAAGCATCTAACCCTCTATAAAGTAGCTGAATATTAAGTAAAAGCCTTATCGCATATTCAAATACATTTGCGTTAACTTCTGCGAATTGGTCGCGGCGCTAAAGCCATGTAAATTTAGCGCATTCATTATTTCTGCTACATTGGATATTGGAGGCTGAAAACTCAGCAAACTATCCGCCCAAACATTGGCTGACTGTATAGGTAAAAAACATACAAGTCCAAGTCCTAAATCTACTTCAGGTGATACTTGATCAGAAACCAATGCCATAAGTCCGACTGTCTGGCTTTCTACTAAGACCACTGGGAAACCTTCATGTAGGGATGGCATAATCATATAGTCAGCACTGGCCATTAACTCAGTAATATCAGTACGCATACCCAAAAACTTAATGTTATCCCCTAAGGCTTGCTCTTTCACTTGTCGTCTTAATTGACCTTCCAATGGACCTTGTCCAACGATATATAAGGTAAAGTCAATCTGACGTTTTTTCAGCTGCTCAGCGATTTCTAAAGAAAACTGATGGTTTTTCACCTCATTGAGACGACCAACTTGGATGATTTTTAACCCTTCATCTCCAAGTCTTTTAGCACCAAACTTCTGATCGATATAATGCCGTGATTGGTTAGCGACTGATATCATCTTCTGTATATCAACAGCATTGGGCAGTAGCCAAACATCTTTTGTAGTACCAAATAAGTAATTTGCAGCACGATCACCGCAGCTGATTCTCTTAGTAGCCAATGTACGATTGGTAATTAATGCCCATTGTTCATATATTTTTTTAATAATATTGGTTTTACCATTACTGGTGCTATGAGAGTGCGAAATTCGATGCGGCACGCCAGCACCTTTAGCAGCCAACAGATGAAAAGCATTGTTTAATAGCATATGAGCATGAACGATTCGATAATCAGGCTGCTGTTTAAGGAATTTTTTAAGTTTGAGCATGCGCGTTAATGAATGACCAGCTAAAATCGGTATAACCCTACCGCCCAACGCTATTATCTCAGCGTCATAGTCGCCGATCTCGTCGGTAAAAGTGACAAAATCAAACTGAATCTGGCGATGATCTATATGACGATATAAATTCATAAGCATGGTCTCTGCCCCAGCACGATCCATTTTCCCCACTATGTGCAGCACTCTTCGGATAGTCATATCATTTACCTTTTAAGAAACATAAAGCCAACTTTGCTTCTCGTAACTATTTCCAATTTACTTCCTTTTAACCTTGTTTCTTTCTTTAATGCTTGACGAAGCACCTGCATTATAGGCAGCGCGATTTGGCTTGGCATACGTGCTATATTGCTGATCACTATATTTCTTAACGTCAAATTATTCTGATAACCTTTTAGTCGTAGTGTTTTATCTGCTTTTTTAGCTTGTGCCAATGCCCTTGCTAAATACTCATTGTCTATACGGGTGAGAATGCTCCAATGACTTTGTCTGATTTTATTGGCAAGTATTTTTTTAACTTCATTAGCTTGATAGTCTTCTACTAGATTCATGACTTTTGAATGAATAACGAAAAGGTCTAATAGCTTTTTATCTGTTGAACCCGTAATCGACGTGCCTCGCTGTCTATACAGGTAAAAATCAATAGGCAACTGATATCTAACCTTAGTAGATAAGCCAAGATGCCAATGGAAAGGCCAATCCTCGTAATACAAACCCACTGGAAAATTTAGAGAAGCCGTTTGCACGACACTGGATTTAATAAATTTTAGCCATGCAAAATGCGGTAAGCTAAAATACGAATCGTCTATCTTAGTTGCCTCGAATACTAAGTTAGCAGCTGGATACGGTAGTTCAGTCTCTGCCGCTCCCTCTTTGAACGGTGCAAAACCATATGTCACTACTTCTGCATTGGTAGTAAGAGCACAATCTACACAAGCTGCTACTAAGCGAGTATCTACAATGTCATCAGAGTCAACGAACATCATATAGTCGCCTACTGCAGATTTAATACCAGTATTGCGAGCAGCAGAAAGACCACTGTTTTCATTATGTTGAATGACTCTTATACGCTTATCTGTGAGATGTAAGGCAAGCGCTTGTTTTGAATTATCAGTAGAGCAATCTTCAACGACAATAATTTCAATATTCTTATAGGTTTGCTGCTTGATAGATTCTAAGCAGGCGTCGACATATAACGCGACGTTATATACTGGCACGATAATGCTCACCAATGGCTCTGCTACGCTAGTCATATAATAACCACCGATTTTTCTAAATCATGGTATTCATTGATATGAACGGGTGACTCAGTCATGGTACCGTGAGACAGAGATAGCAGTTTGTCGATATGTTTCGAAATCTCAGAAATCTCATCTAGTTCTAAAAATACAAGTCTTGGATGATTGCGTAACCAGTCCAACTGCGTCTGTCTTATCTTATGATTGGAGTTCGGTAATACCAAGCAAGGCGTACCCGATAGCAAACATAAAATCATGCCATGCAAACGGTCAGTCACGACCAACTTTGCAGCTCGAAACTGGCTAAGTTTGTCAGTCAATAATTTTTTGCAATGTACCTCATCGAGTTGCGAACCACCAGCATGGGTATCTGTCTTTTCAATATAATAGCCAGTATCTGCTAAGGCTTTGTCTATAAAGCCGTATTGTTCAGTGGATAGAGCAGCTTCTTTGTCATTCCGTAAGCATCGCAGAATAGTTGACGACTCTACGTCATTTGTCGTCCCAAGTATTGCTGCGTTTGCACTCATAACGATATCTGGCACAAGCCCAACATGGACATTGCTATACTCGGCAAAAATCTTGATAAGTTTGGTCGCTGTCATCGACTCTCTAGCGAAAATGTGTATATCTGGGTGCTTGGCGTAGACGTTTACGATACGATGCAATGCTCGTTTAGACTTAGCAGAATCACTCCAATCCAAGGTCTGAGGAAAACATACAACGCGATTTCTAGGAAATGTATTGATAACTAATTGGCGCAGCTCCTCAATATCAGGATACGAGCTACCCATATTGCCTCCCCCAATAATAGTGACAATATCTCTGTGTTGTATTTGTTGTTTAATCGAATTAAGCACCAATCTGGTTTGACTAATAGGAACACTGACAACTTCATAATCAGTCATCACATGTTGCAAGTATTGCTTTTGAGCATAAGAGATAGCGATATCACCAATATTGCCATAGTCAGCCGCCAGAAAAATAAAGCATCGATTACTGTTCGGCAAGGGTAAATCTCGCGCGCCCCTATAAGTAACTAAGTGTTTTTTCAGTTTAATTGGTATGAGCTTTTTTATGGCGGTAGTATTCATTTTTGACACTCCCTTATTTATTTCTCATTAACATCTTTTTTACCCACATGCGACGCTTTGACCCAAAAGGTAATAACCCACTCAATTTTGGAGATGATTTACGTTTGAGTACTTTTTCAATGTATGGAAGCCATTCAAGACCCTTGCCCGTTTCAATCATTTCTTGACGAATTAGATACCAGTCTATGCGTACAGCGTCACTTTTCAGAACCATGAACCTGAAAAGTGACGACTCTATCGGGGTGTCAAAACAAGCAGGGTTATCAACACCTGCAAGTAAGAGATTCAGTCGAGTTCGTACACATTTTTCACAGTGACCGCAGTTTCTATCATGCCTATTACCAGCCCAGCAAACACGTAAATTTCGTATGCCTATAGACCAACTTGAAAGAATGATTAACTTCTCAGATCGACAAAACCCTGCACCATCATGAATAATTCTAAAATTGCCACCGCTCAATAATGGATCTGTTATGGGATGTGATCCCCATGGAGTAAGTAATACATCATAAGAATCGCCACTACCGATGAGTCCAATTCCTGCATATCGTTTCAATCCACATAGAACGGAAGCAATGGCCGCCGCGTGATATTCTTCCCAATCGATAGACCACAATGCTCGAACATTCGTCTTAACGGGCAGTAGATCAACGTTAATATCAGAAAGTACTTCGGTCGCTACCTCTACAGCACTATCAAAACCTTCTGTATCATCTAAAGGTATATCAAAGCCATGTACAAAAACCCCTGCCTTAATATCTCGTGTGGCATATCCTGCTTTGCCTGTCGCATGACGATAAGCGGTAAATTGAGCATCCACGCCACCAGAAAATGCAGCAATCGCACCATCTACTTGTACGTCGCGCGTTCTAATACAATCAACTTGTATATCAATCACAAAATAACGCTCTGGTAACCATTTATTCCAGACATACTGTAGTTCTGTCAGATTGGCTAATAGCTCGTGGGACACACTGCCATGAACCCGAATAGCCGCACGTAGTTGCATCGCAGGCAACAATGTGGCTAACAAATAAGAGTCGCAATCATCGTCTTCTGGCATTGGTAGATTGATAGGATACAAAAACCACAACTCTTGCTCAGTGACACTTTCACCCATGGTTGTTTGTTTCAGCAAACAAGAACGAGTCTGTCCATTTTCGTCACTTTTTAATGCCTGAGGAAACAAATCAATATTAAACATGTTTTTTTACCTTCGCTTTAGACCAAGACAGTTGTAAAAAAGCCAATGTCATCACATACCAACGTCGTGAAAAACATGAAATCAAAATACGAATACAGCGTGCTGGGTGCCATTGATGGTAATGTGGCAAACAGTTCTGATAAACGAAAGACTGGCGTATTTTTATCAACTCTGCATGGCGTTTTCTCATCTGAATATGAGCCAAATTATTGAGTAAATATGGCAGCATATGCTCGATATAACTACGGGCAAAATCTGATAGCAGTATTTGTCTCTCAGTAGCACTGATAGACCAGTCATGTATCCTGACTCTGGCGTTATAGTCTGCTTCAATAGACTCGAGCAGCCCTGGCTTATATTGCAAACTCGTCATCGAAGTGGCATTTTCATAGTAGTTATATGGACAGTCGGGTACGACAGATAAATGGTTCGCTTTCCCCAAGCACTCAATATTAAAAATACCGTCTTCACCAAGCTTTATGTCACAATTAAACCGTAAATCCGCTATCAGGCTTTTGCTATAAACCTTGGTAGTTACATACCAATATATATTTCTATTCTCTGTCACTCTCAGCTGTAGCATTTTAATGTCTTGCCGTGAATATTCTGCTGTAATGTTACGTCGCTCGATAACAGAGTCATCTAACATGATGCGCTTATGACCAAACGCCAACATTTCGATATTCCGATCAACCATTTGTGCAATGACAAAGTCAAAATACCAATCATCGATAGTGTCGTCCGCATCTATAAAAACGATGTAGTCGCCGGTTGCGATATCAAGCCCAGTATTACGAGCATCTGCCACGCCCCCATTTTTTTGATATTTCACCGTAACCCATGCCCTATCACTTTCCCACCTGTGCAATAACCTAGCAGTTTCATCATCAGAACCATCGTCAATAATGATCAATTCAATCTCATGATTCTTTTTCGCAACGTCAATACTACCAATACAACGATCAATAGTAGCAGCGGCATTAAATGCGGTGATAATAACTGAAATCATAGTGAGCCTCTTGAGTTGAGACTTCTAATGCATATCCTTTGTGCCATCCAACGCAGTCAACATATTTACCTACTGCTGCACTTTATAGATATGAACCAGACGCCGAAAAGCGACATAAACGATAGATAAGCTAAGCAATACCCCAACAGATGAGAACAGGGCAATGGCTACCATATCTGACTCAAAAACGTAAAACCCTATATACAGCGCTGCAGCACGAAATATCACTGCAAAAATCTCTCTAATCAAAAGAAAACGCTGCAAACGCAATGCTGGCAATGCTGCAGTACTCGCACCCGATACCAAGCTGGTCAAAAGCCAAATAGAAAGCCACTGCGAATAACTCCCTGCTAGTGCCCACTCTGCGCCAAACACTAAAGAAAAAAGATAATCGCCAAAAACGAATACTGTACCGAAGGGAACAATACCAACTACTAATAGAATTACCGTTACTTTTAATAAAAATTGATAAGCTTCTGGTGACTTTGCTGTGATCGCACGCGTAATTTTAGGATAAAAAACCTCTCCAACAGCTTGCCCTAACAACATCGCTGGTGCACCAAGTACAAGAATAGCCAACGAATACTGCCCAGCAGAAGAAGCACTAAATAGTGATGCTAACAAGATAGTTGGCAACCCTACTGAAGCAGCATTAAGCATACTCTGTGGCATGCGATATATGGCAAAGTCACGCTGAGATATAGCGGCGTTACGGATACCAATCGTGCCAAACCAATTTCGGACATTTAATACACCAATCCTAGGCACACGGAGCATTTGCATTATAAAATTCGTGATCTGCCCTGCTATCGTCAATAAAATAAGCAACATACCAGAGGGGGCCCACATACCCCCTATCAACTTACTGGTATCTGTCACAAGCTTGCTCTCTACATATGCACGAGCTTTGGCTTTAAACAAACCTACCCTGATAGCAGACTGATCAGCAACAGATAGAAACGCGCCAGCCAATAGCGTCAACGGTATGAGATACAACATATATGGTGCACTTTCCATACCCGTCCATCGTGCCAAATAAACATTGCCGAAATAGACAGCGATGAACGCTATAGCCGCTATAAACAAACTGAGCAATACAGACAATCTGATAATGGCAGCGGCATCCTCGTCACTGTCAGGCATCACAATGGCATTGGCATAACCCATGGTCGCAATCGGAGTAATAATACTGATGACTGCGGCAAATGCGGCAGCGATACCAAAATCTTCAGGACTATATAATCTGGTGAGAAACGGCATAAAGACCATAGCGATTGCCTGACCAGCAGCAATACCGCCGCCAACCATGGCCACATCTCGTACAAAGTGACTGGCTTTCAATCGACTGATTACGCTCTGTATCGATAAAAACACTTCAGAGGCCATTACTCATCATCCAATTTGGTATGTCACAGCATTTATATAAATCACCATATCCTAAACAATCTTACCAATAAGTGATTTCATCATCTCTTCAATATCAACCTTATCACCGCTATTTAATACCCTTACTTAGTATCATTACTACTACTTAACCGACCACCTCTAACTGCTCTACATCTGTCTTTGTGACATCAGCTTCATCGCCTTCTCGGTAGCCTTCAACGAAGGTCCTAAACTGTGCTTTCAACCATTCAATATCGTGCCGCTTTGATCTTTCGATAAACTCAAACAAGATAGCTTCGATGTCTTCCAATGGAAAACTATGCTCCATTGCTTGCATAATGAGTGGATGAAACGTGGTTTCTATGTTGTCGGCACCAATGATTAACTCTTCATAGAGCTTTTCACCTGGTCTCAATCCAGTAAACACAATTTCGATATCACCATTAGGGTTCCTCGCATCTTTTAGCTCGCACCCTGTCAGACGAATCATACGTTTTGCAAGATCCACAATTTTGACGGGCGCACCCATATCAAGCACAAATACTTCACCACCGAACGCCATAGCCCCTGCTTGAATAACTAAACTGGCCGCTTCTGGTATGGTCATAAAGTAGCGCGTGATGTCTGGATGGGTGATGGTAATCGGACCACCCTGCTCAATTTGTTTGGTGAATAGTGGCACTACGGAGCCTGATGAACCCAAAACGTTGCCGAAACGCACCATACTAAAACACGTATGACTGTTGCTTTGGCTCAGTCCTTGGCAGACAAGTTCAGCCAAGCGTTTGGAGGCACCCATGACATTGGTCGGTCGCACTGCTTTGTCAGTAGAGATCAATACAAATGTATCAACGTGAGCCTTTATCGCGGCACAGGCACAATGGTAGGTGCCTTTAGTATTATTAATCGTGCCTTCAAATGGATTGGACTCGACAATCGGTACATGTTTGTATGCTGCAGCATGATAAATCGTTTTTATATGGTATTTTTCGAATATATTGATTAATTTTTTTTCGTTAGCCACGCTTCCAATGATGCTGACAATCTCAGTATCTGGATATTCAATATTACTAATGACATTGCTAGTGACGTTACTAGCGACAAGGCTTCTAAGCTCTTGATCGATTGTGTACAAAGCATATTCAGACTGCTCGTATAACACCAAACATGCAGGTTTATTTTTCATGATTTGTCTGCATAACTCACTTCCAATAGAACCCCCTGCCCCTGTCACGAGTACGTTTTTACCCATAATGTTTTTTTGGAGGAGCTCAGCAACTGGCTCTACAGTCTCTCTTTCAAGCACATCTAATATATCAACTGGCCGTATATGGCTAACTGTTACGATCTCATCAGCAAGCTCTCGTAAGCTTGGTAAATCTTTTAATTTGACAGAAACGCCTGACAGGCTATCCATAATCTGTTTTTTACGACCACGGCTCATAGAAGGCATTGCCAAAATCACTTGCGCGACATTTAATTTTTCTATTAACCAAGGTAGCGCATGAGCGGCATATATTTTTTTACCATGTAAATAAGCCCCTATCAGCTGCGGATCATCATCAATATATGCCACTACATTATATTTATGAGAATGTCTTAAGCTCTCTAATAGCTCTCTACCAGCCGATCCTGCACCATAAATAATCACGTTATCGCAGCAACTATCTAGGCGATCTTGATTGTCTGGTTTCTGTAGTCGATTCAGCAACCCACGAATCATTAGCCGACTGTTCCATAACCAAATAAAGAATAAGAACAAAAATATGATTGGCGCTGAGCGCGGCATCATTGATACTGGATTCACATAAATGATGAACTGATAAACGATAATAAGTAATAAAAACAGCTGTAAAACTCGACCCATCGCCGCATCGAAAAACCCTCTAGAGGCGCCTCTATAAAAGCCAATCAGATATAAGCTAACAACAGGTATCAATGCATAAAAAGCTAATACCGTAAGGCCGATTTGATCATCGACATAACCCTGACGCAATGCCAATGCCGCTACCAAGCAAAGGACAGCAACTGAAAAATCGATACCAAATAAGATAGAGCATTTAACAAAGCGTGGTAAAGCTAATAAAAACAGCGTCATACGCCTCGACCATCGATTGAAGTCACTTGGCGTTTGATAAGCATTGTTAGACTCTGTTTTTATAAACATAAGATCCACCTACTTAAGTTATGACGCTCGTTTGCCATGGACAATGAACAGTAGCTGACTACGAATTGTGTCCATAAGCATAATGGTAGTGATAGCTGTACCGGTTCAAGATACTTTGCTGTATGTCATTTAATATGATGCCATCGACTTGTACGTTTACTTTACTCATCTGTTTAATGGCATAGACCAGCTGACCTTCTACTGAATGATCAAATTTGGTGACGATCAGTACTTTGTCTGCATGCTGTGCCAATACCATGGCGTCTGATGCAGCCAATATAGGAGGTGCATCAATAACGATATAGTCGTACTTCGTTTTGAGCGCTGTCATCAAATGATTGAACCTCTCTCCTATCAATAACGAAGTCGGGTTATGCGATGGTCGCCCCCGCGATATAAGGTCGATATGCTCCATACCAGTCGGCTGAATAAAGCTCTCAAGGTTTAACTTAGCCATATCACTATCTAATCGAGGCTTATCGGCTGATAGAGTGCTATCTTTATCTTGCAATAAATAATCTGTGAGACCACTGTCTGGATTCATACCAAACATTTTATGCAGCTCTCCTAAACGCATATCTCCATCGATAATCAGCACTTTTTTGTCAAGCTGTGCAAACACCTCAGATAAATTGGCCGTAATAAAAGACTTACCGACACCTGGACTTTCTCCGGTGATTAATATGGTCTGAGCGGATTTCTCATCTGCTGTCTTCGTCGTCTTACCAAATAAAAGGTTTGTCCGTAAATTTTTAATTGCTTCATAACTCAAGCCATTGTGATCAACGTGAGCAAGCATCCGACCAGTATTTTTTTTGTTCCTACCTAGCTTAGATATCGAGGTCGAACGTGGAATCGTTGCAATGACAGGAATTCCCGTTTTAGACTCTAGATGCTCTGGGTCCTTCACGACATTTCTAATTAAGTTTCTGATTAGAACCAGCATTACCCCAAGTACAGTACCTACGAGTAGCGCCAACAGCATAATTTGGAATTTGTTTGGTGCAATGGCGTCGAAGGTACTGGTCGGTCGGTCTAGAATACGGGCATAACCAACCTGACCAGCTCTAACGATTTTTAGTTGCTCATAGTTTTTGAGCAGCGTGAGGTAAATCTCTCTATTGATAGCTGTATCTTCTGATAGCTTTAAGAACTCTCGCTGTATTTCAGGCAGTCCTGCGACGGTGCTACCTATCGCTCCTATTCGACTGTTGAGGACTTTTAGTTGCTCATTGATCTGGATGACGAGTGGGTGTTCATTGGTATAGTAAGTCGTTAGATCGGCTCTCTTTAATTTGAGATCATTAAGCTGCTCATCGATTCGAGACTTTTCATTTAGTAATAGCTCAGCTTCTTTACCTACATCGATGGTGCCGTGTTTTTTACGAAACTCATTGAACTGAGCTTCAGAGGTGTCTAATTTCTCTTTTAACGCTGGAATCTGCGTCTCCATAAAAGCCAATGTTTTGGTCGTTTCTTCCGTACCACGAGATTGGTTTTGATCGATATAAGACTGAACTATTTGATCAAGTGTGGTCGTGATTTGCTGTTGGTTTGTGCCTGTCATCGACAGCTGAATAATATTGGTTTTATCGCCTTTTTCTTCCACAGACAATGCGCTATTCATTGCATCTGTCGTGGTCTTTAAGGTCTGCTGAGTGATGCCAATAGGATAACCGTCTGCAGGTAGCTCAGTCACCGTAATGTTAATCTCACCGTTTACCCCATTAAACTGATGCGGCTGACCCAATTGTCCTTTAAAATCATCTAGTCCATTGCTTAAGACAAATCCTGTGTCAGACTGTGATAGCGTAAAAGACTGGTTTGAATACGCTGGTGACACATCGAACTGATTGATTTTAACCGAACCGTTTTTTGTGCTCAAAGACACACCATCATTTGTGTTCAACTGAGTGTTAATGCGGTCGTTTGTTATTTTATCGAGATAGCCAATATTAGGATCGGTCAGTTTGATGTCTAGATGTAGCATATCGACGACTGGCTCTAGTATCATCCGAGACCGTATGAGCTCGGCTTCTGCCTCAGCCTTGCTCACTTCTTCTCCGACCAACTCTGAGATGTTTGCACCAAGCGCATCGACTCCTTGGGAATTTTCTTCAATTTGGATCAGCGCATCAGACTTGAAGGTCGGATTAATATAGCGTGTATAAAAAAATCCTATTAAGAGTCCGATTGCTGCCATGAGCGCTATGACTTTCCAGCCACGCAACAAAACCAAAACCAGCGCTGTTAAGTCGATGTTGTCATTGTCGTTGTCACCCTTAGGTGTCGATAGGTCTTTTGAATCTATATTATTCATAACCATATACCCATTATTCAATGTTAATCGCTTAATAGCTTTCGCTTAGCTCCAAGACCCTAACTGCCCTTGACTGCCCTTGACTGCCCTTGACCGCAGTTAGATTGCCCCCTGCCTCATCGCACCTTATAAAATCTATCACTCTACTTCCTATTCTTATTTCAATTAATCTCAGTATTGAAATTCGAAGCACATCCAGTATTTTCACTAGCTATCATTTATAACCCTGATATCACGTTGATGGCAGAGGTTGATGGTAGTATCGCGCTAATCACACGATTCCAGCGAGCCAAGCCTGTTGGATCCACATAAAGAATGTCATTGGCTTGCATGTCAAAGCGACTGGCTAATGCTAAGCTTGTAATGCTCTGCATATCGACGTAATAAATATTGGTGTACTGGTACTGAGGGTTGTCGCGCACGATATATACTTTGGCTGCATTAGCCGTATTGGAATTTAGTCCATTTGACTCACCCAATACATGCGCTAAGCTCAGCCCTTGTTCTGGAATCGCCACTGGCTCAATTTTGCCAAACTCACCCAACACGTAGACTTTATTGCGGCTTTGGCTATTGACGTGAATAGAATCACCATCCCGCAGATAGATTTGATTGGCAGACAGCCCCATTCTTTGTAGTGACTGCACTCCTAAGTGGTAGCTGTTGCCCTGACGATTTAGCACAATGTTGTTTGAATCGCCAGTCTCAGTAGTACCACCTGCCATAGATATAGCGCCATATACCGATACCGGCACATCAGCAATAGCAAACTCACCAGACTGCTTCACCGCACCATCTACGAAAAACTTGCTGCCACGGTAATTGATGATTTTGACTTGAGGATCTGAGTACTTGAGATAGCGCTGTAGTTTGCTTTGCAACGTAGCGGTGAACTGCGGCACGCTCAGCCCACTGGCTTGAACTCTGCCTATCAATGGAAACTGTATATACCCTTGTTGATCTACCGTTAAGCTAGCAGTTGACGCATTAATATCTGGATAATTGGTAAGGATGATATTCAGCACATCCCCTTTCGCAATACCGTAATTGACTCGTCCAGAGGTTTTGATCAAATGAGAGAGATCTTGCGTAATAATAGGCGGCGCTGTACGCGGTAAAGTTGCCAGACTTAAAGGCTGAATATGAAATTGAAGACCGTTTTCTGCGGTAAAGGTGCCAGATTCAGGAAGATTTCCTGACTGAAGTCCTGAGTTGATCGTACAGCCACTAAACAACCCCATTAGAAATAAGCAAAATATGCTCATTACCAAGAAGCGTCTGTGTACAAAAATGAAATATTTATTAACCATAACAGTTACTCATATTTATATTTGTGAATCA
>NZ_PJAS01000047.1 GCF_002836735.1 Psychrobacter sp. 4Bb
CATTGTACCTTTTCTATTTTGGACTGACTATACTAATAAGGTGTTAAAAGGAGCTAAAAATGAAACTCGCAGAAGCCCTACTTATTCGTAGCGATATGCAAAAAAAACTTGCTCAAATTAAAGGACGTATTCGTAGTAATGCTAAAGTTCAAGAAGGCGATACGCCAAATGAAGATCCAAGTCAGCTAATGATTGAGGCCAGTCAAGTCATTACTGAGTTATCTGCTTTGATTGAGCGTATTCACCGTACCAATGCAGTTGCTAAGACGGATAAAGATCAATCAATGCTGACGCTATTGGTTGAACGCGAGGCGTTGGAGATGCGCCACAAACTATTAATTGAAGCAATTGAAGCGACCGACACTGAGGCAGATCGTTATAGTCATCGAGAAATTAAATGGAATATTATGGTCTCAGTAGCTGGCTTACAAAAGCAAGCCGATGACCTAGCGATGAAACTACGCAAAATTAATATTGTCATTCAAGCCAATAACTGGCAAATTAACCTTGTTGAATAAGATTTGTAGACTACTAAATTTATAATTTTCTATTCTTATAGTCATAAATGAATAGAACCACCTATTGGAACCGATTGGGCGAGTGTCAGACCCCTTACCTACACAACAGGGGGTTGAAAACATACTGTAGTGTTTGTCATGCGTTGCGGGTAGACGCTTTTTTTACTACTTATGCCCCGAACATGTCACAGCTCACAAGGTACTACTTAGACCTTACTACCAGATACTGACAGTCGGTTTCAACTTTACGTTTAATGCCTCTTGATACGCCGATTATCAAGAGCGTCATCTACGAGTACTACGCATTTACCAAACTCAACACCCCGTGTTAAACCTCTCTAATCCACGACTCCATTCAAGTCCTCACTAGGGAACCGCCCATTGTTCCCATAACAGACGTTATGACAAATAATTTTAGTAACAACAGTCGATCGAGCATAAAGCCACCGCAACTACCTATTTAACTAGGCAGCTTTGGTGGTTTTTTAGGTTTTGGTAGAGGTGTTTTTGCATCACCAGTTTGCTTGTCATCAGAGTCAGTGTAGTGTGGCTCATCACTAACAACATCGCTATCAATCGCACTTATCGTTTTGGTGGCCTTATCGTATTGGATATCATCGGTATAAGGAACGCTGTTTAGTTCGTCATCGATTAAACCATCGTCCAAATCCATTACCTTTTCAGGAGAGTTATACGGCTGCGTATGCTCATCTGTCGGCTGCTTTTCATAGTTGATGTCGGTATTGGTCTGGGAATGTTGAGCATCAGCATGTTTAGATTCAGGCAGTATCCTGACATCAGACAAACGCCTTACCACATAATTACTCGGTATGGATTTGCCATTTTTTTGTGCGGAGGTATCATCAAATATCATGTGACCCTGACTATCGATACGCGCATATTTCATTGGCTTATCACGTGGCCAGAAAAAGTCAGACGGATGGCTAATAATATGGCCAAACACCAGTTTTGTGAGGCGACTCCATTCAAAAAAGCGAACTTCTTTAGAACGTAGGGCGACAAACAGTGCCAACGAAAAGCTAACGATCAAGTTGACCAGACCAATAAGTGCCACGCCAAGTATAGAAATCAGGATGAGGCTCCAACTGATGTCATCAGCAGATATATTGAATAGCCCGTGTGCCAAGTTTGCTGAAGCAAAGGCAATGTGACGGATATCAATTGGTAGGCCAAAGATATAGCCAATAGTCGCGGTACTACCTAAGAACACCCCGAATAAGAAGTTACCCATGATAGCGCCCAAATTGGCTTCTATAAAGCCGCCTAAACGCTGAAGCCATGAGCTAGGCAATATGTATTTCAACAATCTGTGACGTTGTATACGTGCACCTACATTGTTATAAACTGCCAAGTTGTCGTAGTAGCCGGCAATCAAACCAGATAAGAACAGGTAAACCCCAGCAATGGCAGCATGGGGAAGTGCTAATGAGTGAAACGGGTCGAGATCATGTAGCAAGTGTCCTGCTTTCTCAGTATCGATCATTGGCGCGCCAGTATATTGCAACCAAGCAAAAGAGATAATCAAAGCGACGGGTACGGCTAACATGACGTTACCCATGATAGCGATAAACTGGGTGCGCAAGATATCGACGACCAATTCTGATAGCTTAGTCAACTGATGTGATTTTTTACCAGAGCCTTCAGATATGGTAGAGGCGATTGCAGCCGCAGTCATGGCTGGCTGCTTAGTCGCGACTGTGCCGCGAATAACATGAATAAATACGAAACCCAAACCATAGATCATACTGTTGATGAACGCACGACCCATGGGTGCGAGCACTAAGTGATACGCCAGTATTTTTATGGTTGCCATAAATGCAATGATAAAGCCACCAATAGAGGCTTTTTTAAGCATCTTTTGATAGCCAGCTTTATCGGTACTAATATAATGCTCACCGACGCGACTGGCATTTTCTGTGACTTTTCGAGAGAGTAGTTTGGTATTGTTATCAATCAAATAACCAATACTATAGCGCTGATTGGCCGTAGTAATGAGCGCCTGTATCAGTTCGATAACAGCGCGATCTCGCTTTTGATTATCGTCTGTGACCAGCTCAGTTAAAATCCGCATACGCTGCAAGCTTTGATCCAAACGCAGCATCATATTGGTCAAACGGATAGAAATACCGGTCTTATAAATCCGCTTGCGTACGGTAGCGACGATATCTTCGCACTGTTCAAGCATAACCAATAGAGGTGCGGGATCGACTGCTTGCTCAGGCGTAATATCTGTCAAGGTATCAAGCTCATGTGCTTGACGATATTGATTAACGAAGAGTACGGCTTCTTGATTTTGTGCAACAAAAGACGCGGAATAATTCAGTATCTGCGGATACGACTCCATCAAATCAGGATGCAAGCCGATACCGCTGATGCGATAAGACAAAATGATAATGGCGTTTAAAATACTGTTTTTTGCGGTAGCGACTAGATTTAAGTGTTTCTCTTCTACGCGCACCAGCTCAACCAGTTTGTCCCATTTTTCCTTTTCGATATTGGCCAGCCAGCGTTCATCAGAGCGCTTGTTAAACAGATAGCCCACCAGTTCAACGACAGAGTCATCTTGTGGTAATAATGGTAGAAACCGATGGCCTATTAAACGGCGTAAACTGTTAAAAAACCCTTGATCGGACATAATGCCAGTATCGGTATACAGCGCAATTTGTCGATATTGGATAATCAGTTTTAGCACAAAACTAGACAGCCCATCTCCATATTCTGGATGCTGATGTATGATATCAATAAGGGATTGAATTTTTTCGTTGGCCAATGCAGGTTCTTTATCACTGACTCGCAGCTCATCAATCAAGCGTTTGAGTACCGCAGGATCTGGCACGTCGCTCAAGGCAGTAATCTGTTGTAAAATGCGTTTTAATTCTGACACGTCGCACCCTTTATCATGGTTGTTTCAATCGTTTTTATTATTTAAGTCGGTATAAGTGGTTGAGTAATGTTTACCAATCGTTCAATTGTAGTCGAGCGACATCTTGTCTTGCGTTATTTTAATCGGAACTGCCAATTGATATTGAATTATTTTGTTAGCAGTTATTTTGACAAAAAAAAGGACAGTAACACGACTGTCCTTTTAATCAAGGTATTTTAGGTGAGTTGTAAAGCTAGCTTAGCTTGCAGGAACGTCGAAATAAGCAAGATCAAAGTTCATCATTGGGTCACTACCAGCTTTGACCATTTTTGCATGAGCATCGATACGCGGTAGGACACGGCCAACGAAATAGTCAGCAAGCTTGGCTTTATTGATGTAAAACTCGCCTTCTTTGCCATTAGCGGCTTCTACCATCAACGCAAACATGTATGAGTAAGCAAGGTAGCCAAACGCATGCATGTAGTCAACAGCACAGCCATTGATTTCGTTTTTGCGTTCACCGATGTTGTTAAGCACAGTGGTGGTTAGCTCTTCAATGGTATCTGCTGCATTTAACGTAGCTTGTTTGATAGCGTGATCTGCTTGCATGTTGTTAACAAAGTCACGAATCTCACCCAAGAAGTGAGTGACGTACTTACCGTTGTTACGAGCAACTTTACGACCTAGTAAGTCAAGCGCTTGAATACCGTTGGTACCTTCATAAATCTGTGCAATACGTGTATCACGAACGATCTGCTCCATACCCCATTCGCGGATATAGCCATGACCACCAAATACTTGCTGACAATCAACAGTGGCTTCTAGTGCTTTATCAGTCAGGAACGCTTTAGCAACCGGTGTCAGTAGGGCAACACGAGCCGCAGCTGCTTTGGCTGACTCAGGATCGGTACTAAACTTCTCTTCATCAAGATTTTTGGCAACATACATCGCAAAACAGCGCGACGCTTCAGTGTTTACTTTGGCGTTCAATAGCATACGACGGACGTCAGCATGATGGATAATAGCATCAGCGGGTTTTTCTGGGCTTTGTAGCTGTGTATCGCTACGGCCTTGACCACGGTCATTGGCATATAATGCTGCATTTTGATAGGCAAGCTCAGAGCCACCAAGGCCTTGCAAGCCCATAGTGACACGCTCATAGTTCATCATGATAAACATTGATGATAGACCAGTGTTTTCCGCGCCAACCATCCAGCCTTTAGCATTATCAAAGTTCATGACACAAGTTGCAGAGGCTTTGATACCCATTTTGTGTTCGATAGAGCCTACCGCTAATGTGTTGCGCTCGCCTAAGCTACCATCTGCATTGACCAAGAATTTTGGTACGACAAATAGCGAGATACCTTTTGAGCCTTCTGGTGCATTTGGTGTTTTTGCCAATACCAAATGAATGATGTTGTCAGTAAGGTCATGCTCACCACCAGTGATAAAGATTTTGGTACCAGAGATATCATAGCTACCATCATCATTAGGCACAGCTTTGGTTTTGATAATACCCAAATCAGTACCAGCATGCGGCTCCGTCAAGCACATGGTGCCAGCCCATTCGCCATTGTACATTTTTTCTAGATAAGTTTGCTTTTGCTCTTCAGAGCCAGCTGCATTTAAGCAAAGCGTCGCACCAACAGTTAGGTTTGGATATAGGGCAAATGATTGGTTAGCAGTGAAAACCATCTCTTCGGTGAGCATGGTAACCATTTTAGGGAAGCCCTGACCGCCGTATTCAGCATTACCGCTTAAGCCAACCCAGCCAGATTCAGCATATTGCTTATAGGCTTCTTTAAATCCTGTCGGAGTCGTGACGACGCCATCACCTTCGAAAGTTGCGCCTTCTTCATCACCGCTACGGTTAATAGGAAGTAGAATGTTTTTTGACAGTTTTCCCATTTCTTCTAAAATCATATCGACAGTTTCCATGTCGACATGAGCCAAGTTTTCGTTGTTTTGCCAAAACTCTGGCGCTTTGAATACGTCATTTAAGATAAAGCGCATGTCATTAAGAGGGGCATTATAAACAGCCATAAACATTCCTTTGGTTCAAATAATTAAAATTGAAGTTGTTAAGATTATCAACTGTTTTCTTGGTATAACCTTAGCGATTAATAATCAAAGTTTAACAAATAAGCTTGTGAGCGAGTGTATTTCTTCGTGAATTGTGCGTACACCAAAAGTTAGCAACGGCTATTGAAGTGCTTATAGACACCTCGCTGATAACTATAATGTGAGAAGGTAGGCGGGTCGGTACTTATAGACAGTTGCTATAGTCAAAACTATGTTGATAGTTGTCATAAGTATCTGCAAAACAAAGCGGCAACACACCGAAGTATGTTGCCGCTCAAGATTATACGATAGCGAAGTTTAGCGCTTTAATTAAAAGGCAAACTGATCAACGTCCATGCTCATGTATGGCTCTACACCAGTGCTGATACGCTGTACGTGCGTAGTAGTACGTGGCAATAGCTTAGCAAAGTAGAACTGAGCCGTTTTAACTTTAGCGTCATAGAATGCTTTTTCGCCAGTACCGTTTGCGATAGCAGTCTGAGCAACCAGTGCCATACGTGCCCATAAGTAGGCTAGGGTGACATAACCACTGAAATACATATAGTCTACTGCAGCGCCGCCGACAGCGTCTGGCGTTTCAGTTGCTTGCATGCCGATGCGTGCAGTCAAATCGCCCCATTCTTTAAGATGCTTGGCAAGTGGGCGAATGAACTGACCCATCTCGTCATTTTCTTTGTTTTCTTCACAGAATTCTTTAATAACGTTTACAAAGTTAGCAAGTAGCTTACCTTGTGAACCCAAGACTTTACGGCCTAACAAGTCAAGTGCTTGAATCTCTGTGGTACCTTCGTATAAGCAAGAGATGCGCGTATCACGTACGTTCTGCTCCATACCCCATTCGCTAACGAAACCATGACCACCATAAACCTGAATACCATGGTTAGCAGCTTCTAAACCTGTTTCAGTCAAGAACGCTTTAGCAATTGGTGTCAGTAGTGATAACATTTGATCAGCAAACTTCAACGCTTCGCCTTCGCCTTTTGCAACGGTATCTGCAAAGTGTGAGAGATAATAAACTAGCGCACGACCACCTTCAGCAAAGGCTTTTTCAGTCAATAGCATGTTACGAACCGCTGGATGTACGATGATAGGATCAGCCGCTTTTTCTGGTGCTTTCGTACCTGATAGTGAGCGCATCGCTAAGCGGTCTTTTGCATAAGTCAATGAACCTTGGAATGCATACTCTGCTGCAGTCAAACCTTGTACAGCAGTACCGATACGTGCCACGTTCATAAAGGTGAACATACACTGTAGGCCGCGGTTTTCAGGTCCAATCAAGTAACCTGTTGCGCCATCGAAGTTCATGACACAAGTTGCAGAGGCTTTGATACCCATTTTATGTTCGATAGAGCCACAAACGACATTGTTGCTTTCGCCAACGCTACCATCTGCGTTTACCGTCATTTTAGGAACGATAAACAGTGAGATACCTTTGGTGCCAGCAGGTGCGCCTGGTAGACGAGCCAAAACAATATGGATGATGTTACCGGTTAGGTCATGCTCACCGGCAGAGATGAAAATCTTTTGCCCCGTGATGCTATAGCTCCCATCTTCTTTAGGCTCAGCTTTGGTACGGATAATACCCAAGTCAGAACCCGCATGCGCTTCAGTAAGACACATGGTGCCTGACCATTCGCCAGTGACCATTTTTTCTAAATAGGTTTGTTTTTGCTCGTCAGTACCATGATGCTCGATGGTTTGAATAGCACCATGTGATAGGCCAGGGTACATAGAGAATGACCAGTTAGCCGTACCAACCATTTCATTGATGACAGTAGATAATGAGAACGGCATGTTTTGACCGCCAAAATCTTCTTCAGCAGATAAAGCAGGGAAGCCAAGCTCACAATACGCGTCATAAGCTTCTTTAAAGCCTTTTGGCGTGGTGACCTTACCATTATCAAACTTACAGCCTTCAGCATCACCGCTTTGGTTCAATGGTGACAGTTCGTTTTCAGCAAAGCTTGCAGCCATTTCAAATAGGCTGTCCATTAGCTCGCGGTCAGCTTCTTGGAACGCAGGCAGAGTTTTGTAGTGGCTTTCACTATCGAGTAGTTCATGCATAACGAATTGGATATCACGTAAGGGCGCTTTGTATTGCATAACTTCCTGTCCTTTTTGGAATGTAACCGATCATAGCCAATAATGAGCATATGGTCGCACTATCCTCTAGTGCGTTATTCTTACCTAGCCAATCTGAAAATCTAAATAAATGATAAACAGTAAAGCAGGTCAACCATGCTATCGATTACATAAAATAGTGTTAAAAAGAGTGGTGATTGTCAGAGTCAATGAGAGATTAAATATGCTCTAACAAATTCACTATAAAAGATAGGCTTTCATAGGTGATTATACAAGTTTGGTGACAGGACTGATAAGTCATGAACCTATCTTGCATCGGTTATGCAATCGACGTTAGGCGCTAGGAAACAGCAGCATTAAACATATGAAAACTCTAACGTTACTAAGACAGATAGTCCTTTATATGATTAGTATTAACGTGAAAAAACGACAGCCAAAAAAATAGCGTTTGCCAGAAAGACAAACGCATTAGTATAAATTACAACACTATTTGGTAGAACCGAGCATGTAAGTTATTTCACAGATATAAACGTGATAAACATTAAACATGCTCGTATGCTAGGAGTCTGAACATAGTTGCTTATGGTTAATAAGTTATAGTGAATAGTTTAACGTTTACTCAGAAGCGTTTTGTTTAATCAACATCGCAGTGGCGACATCAGCAGCTACGGGTTTGCTAAACCAATAGCCCTGACCAATTTTGCAACCCATATCTAACAACACATCGCGCTGCTGCTCAGTTTCGATACCTTCAGCAACGACCTGCATGTCTAAAGCGACTGCTAAGTCTAAAATGGCTTTTACAATCGCGTGCTGGGTACGATCGGTTTCAATATTGGAGATAAAGCTCTTATCAATCTTGATAAAATCAAATGGATATTCTTGCAAGTAGCTCAATGACGCATAACCAGTACCGAAATCATCGAGCGCTAGACGTACGCCAAGCTCTCTAAGCGAGTTAAGCTGTTTTTTTACATTATCATGACGCTGAATCAAAGACGACTCGGTCACTTCGATATGCAACTGATCAGCAGCAACGTCATTCTCGGTCAGTAGTGTACTCACCATATCAAAGAAGTCAGGGTGGCTAAACTCAGCAGCATCAGCGTTAATACAGACGTGTTGATGAAACCCTTGCTGTTGCCAAACGGCTAATTGTTTGACGATTTTAATGGCCAGTTGCGAAAACAAATCAAAGGAGAGCTTGTGCGCGATAATGGCATTGATAAAATGAACGGGCTTTAGTAATCCGCGAGTAGGGTGTTGCCAACGTACCAATGCTTCAAAACCTGTGATAGCTCCAGTCTCTAATGAAAACTTTGGCTGATAATAAGGAACGAATTGGCCTTCAATGGTAGCAGTTCTAAGCTCAGACTCTAGCTCTAAACTGCCAGCGGTAGCGCTTTCAATGGCCTCATCGTACCAACGTATATCATCGCCTCCATGCTGCTTGACATAGTCTAATGCTTTTTCTGCTTTGGTCAATAAACCCGTTACTTCATTATCGTCTTTTGGAAAACAGCTCACACCCACAGAAATATGGTAATAGATATTTGCATCTGTCGCATGGCTCTTGTCAGTAGAGAAGGGACGCTCACACATTTGCATGAGTGTGTCTAGCTGATGACGTACCATATTGGCATCTTTAACTTCAAATAATAGCGCAAAATCATCACCCCCAAAGTGAGAAAAGGAGCGTAAATTATGCAGTTTGAGCTTTTCGACTCCTTCTGCAAAGTTTTTTATTAAATCATTGGCACCATCAGGCCCTAATAGGCTGGCAAGATTGCGATAACGGTCAATGTTTAAGCGTACAAGGACAACCTCTTGGTAACTATCCAATAGCATGTCACTTGTCTGACTCAAAAATACCTTGCGGTTAGGGAGACCTGTGAGCTGATCATAGTTGAGTAAATGGGCGACCTGTTTTTGATCTTTAATAACTGCAGACATATCACGCAGCATACCAATATGATAAGCCATTTGATCTATGTAAATTCTGCGATAAGTAATATGACAGTCAATATTCTGTCCATAACGGTTGGCCATCGAAAAATCAAGTTCATAAAAACCATGTTCGTTTAAGTTTTTCTTGATATCTTTTAGAATTACTTGCTCTTCTTCTGATAAAAACTCAGCAGCATAAATACCAAGTGGCCGACCAACCAAGAACTCTTCTTTGTAGCCAATCAAAAGCTCATAACTAGCATTAACAGATAAATAACGTAGATTTTCGTCTAGTATAAAAATGGCGTCTTCAAGCTGTTCACATAGCGTACTCATCAACTGCTGCTTGATTGATACTGGAATAGTGTCAAAATTGCTCATAATAGTGACTCACAAAAGATAAGGGCTTATAAAAATAAGAACTGCATTATCAATTTATTAACATTGAGTTGGCATCGCGTTTTACTATGCACGATACAGAACAGACATTATTTTTGACTATAAGCATAAAAGATAAAAACTACGATAGTCATACTAATACTTATCAGTTTTTACTAGGTGCTTAAGGCATGTAAAGTAGCTAACGCTACCACTGGTGCAGTCTCGGTACGCAAGACTCTTGTGCCGATTTGCCAAGGCTTAAAGCCAACACTCTCCGCTTGCTGACATTCATCTTGACTCAGACCACCTTCAGGCCCGATCAACAGTTTGATATAAGGGGTCTGTTGTTTGAGAATATTAGATAGAGCGTTAGGCATGGCAGGTTGTCCTGCTGCTGGTACGCTCATTTGCATACATAAATCTGCAAGACCGTCTAATATCTGGTAATAAGGATCTTGACTAAGCACAGAAACGACAGGGCTGACAGTCATCTCATTATGAGTAGAGTCAGTGTTGGTATTGCTTAGCCATTGGGTAATGGATTGTGGTGCAAAAATGAGAGGCGGACGATTAAGTCCGCACTGTTCGCAAGCTGCGATCGCCACTTGTTGCCAATGCAACAGTTTCTTCTCAATTTGTGCAGGTTTTAATGTAACTTCTCCGTGGTGGCTACTGAGTAACTGAATAGCAGTCACGCCAAGTTCGGTCGCCTTTTGTATCGCATAGTCCATACGTTCGCCTCGGCTCATTACTAAGCCGATTTGAGTGATAGTAGGTGCCGTACGATCATCGTCTATATGAGCAAGTAAAGTAGCAGTGGCGTTTCTTTTACTGATTGCCTGTAGCTCTACTATATATTCGCCACCAAATCCATCGAATAAAATCCCTTGATCACCAATGTTGGCTCGTAATACACGGCACCAGTGATGGACAACGCTATCTGGTAATTCGACATTGCTACCTAGTGGCAACTCACCCAATTTAGGTAGTGCTGAGGCATCAGCATTGTCGTTGTTAATGGCATAAAAAAAACGTCGCACGTGGTCTTATTCCTATTATTTGATTGAGTATAGTTATTATTAGATCTATAGAATATCACTTGAGACAATTAATGACATTTGTTTTATGAGAATTTTTCTTAATAAAGATAATTATTTTTAGAGCAGTATTATTACACAGTGAAGAAATTTTTAAAAATCAAATAAGATAAAGTGTATGAATAAAACTGTAAAGGGTTATTGGTCAAAATTTTGACAATAAAAAACTGGCGCTCCTAGAAGCGCCAGTCATTGATAGTGTATTCAGGAATGATTAAGGGGTATTCTAGAATGCTTACAAGTTTAAGCAGTCAATCCCAATGCTTCTACCAAGCGTTTGTTTGGCTCAACTTTGTTCATGCTATAAAAATGCATGGCAGGGACGCCCTCGGCAATCAAGCGTTCACACAAGCGATAAACCACATCAAAGCCAAATTCACGAATAGCCTTACTATCGTCACCAAAATCCGTCAACTGCTTACGTACATAGCGCGGAATATCAGCACCACAGCTATCAGCAAAACGCAAAAGATTGCTTGAATTGGTAATTGGCATGATACCAGCGACCAAAGGCTGAGCTACTGTATCAATACCGCGTTTCTCTAACTTATCACGCAAGTACAGATAGCTGTCAGCGTTGTAGAAAAACTGGGTAATCGACGCATTGGCACCAGCTTGGTATTTATTTACCAGATTATCGATATCAAACTCAAAGCTACGCGCTTGTGGGTGCATTTCAGGATAGGAAGCCACTTCGATATGGAAGTGATCACCTGAGTGCTCACGAATGTACTTTACCAAATCTACCGCAAATGGTAGCTCACCCATGCCCACCTGACCTGATGGCAAATCGCCGCGTAGCGCCACTAAGCGTCTAATACCTAAAGTCTTATAATACTCGAGCAATTCAGCGATTTCACTTTTATCATCGCCAATACAAGACATATGCGGCGCGATTTCAGTGGTACCACGTACACTTAGTGCCTGTACGATATCTAAGGTGCGGCTACGGGTTGAACCGCCCGCACCATACGTTACCGAAAAATAAGCTGGTGACAACTTATTAAGCTCATCATAAGTACTGAGAAGCTTTTCGTGACCTTGCTCGGTCTTCGCAGGAAAGAACTCAAAGGAGAAAGCAGGCTTACTCACAGTCAGGCTCCTTTTAGTATTTATAAGCATCAGGCTTGAATGGACCTTCAACTGGCACACCCAAATACTCAGCTTGCTTTTGGGTCAGCTTGGTTAGCGTACCGTTAAAGCCTGCAACCATCGCAGCGGCTACTTCTTCGTCTAACTTTTTAGGCAATACTTTTACGTATAGGTTGTCAGTACGTTGGTCAGCTGGCAAGTCAGCGAATTTTTCTTCGAACAGATACATTTGAGCCAATACTTGGTTGGCAAATGAGCCGTCCATCACGCGTGATGGGTGACCAGTTGCGTTACCTAGGTTCACTAGGCGACCTTCAGCAAGCAAGATCAAATAATCGTTCTCATCGTCTGAGCGGAAGATTTGATGAACTTGTGGCTTGATCTCAACCCAGCGCCAGTTATCACGCATAAACTGTGTGTCGATTTCTGTATCAAAGTGACCGATGTTACACACCACAGCACCAGGCTTAAGGGCTGCTAGCATATGACGGTCACAAACGTGATAGTTACCAGTCGTGGTGACGATCATGTCAGTGTCTTCAAGCAAGCGCTTGTTGATGCTGGCTGCGCCGCCCGTGTTGTCACCGTCAATGTATGGTGATAAGACTTCAAAGCCGTCCATACATGCCTGCATAGCACAAATAGGGTCAACTTCTGAAACACGTACGATCATGCCTTCTTGGCGTAAGCTTTGTGTAGAGCCTTTACCTACATCGCCATAACCGATAACCAAAGCGCGGCGACCAGCAAGGAACATATCGGTAGCGCGTTTGATAGCATCGTTTAAGCTATGACGGCAGCCGTATTTGTTGTCGTTTTTAGACTTGGTAACTGCATCGTTGACGTTGATGGCTGGTACTTTAAGTGTACCTTTACCAAGCATCTCAACCAAGCGATGAACGCCAGTGGTGGTCTCTTCTGAAATACCGTGGATGTTATCAAGAAGCTCTGCATAATCATTGTGAATCAAAGCAGTCAAATCACCGCCATCATCCAAGATTAAGTTAGCATCCCAAAGTTGGCCTGATGCTTCGCCGCCAACATGGACTTGCTGACGTAGGCACCATTCATACTCTTCTTCTGTTTCGCCTTTCCAAGCATAAACAGAGATACCAGCAGCAGCAATTGCAGCAGCAGCATGGTCTTGAGTTGAGAAGATATTACATGATGTCCAGCGTACTTCAGCACCAAGCGCGACTAGTGTCTCGATAAGTACGGCTGTCTGAATGGTCATGTGGATACAGCCAGCGATTTTCGCGCCTTTAAGCGGCTGGTCGGCTTCGTAGCGACGACGCAAACCCATTAGGGCAGGCATTTCGGCTTCAGCAAGGGTAATTTCACGGCGGCCGTAATCAGCAAGGCTGATGTCAGCGACTTTGTAGTCAGTGAAAGAGGGATCGATCGTATGGGCAGATGGTGTAGTAGACACTGCGTCCATAATATGCTCCTATCAGTGGTTAACGAATGATAAAAAGAATAAAAACGCAGGTGCCGTTGTTTGCGCTGTGAGCGACCAAAAATATGGACTCTCGACAGTTAACCGAGCCTAACATAACCTGTGATTGCATAACTATAGAATGTTAATGCAGTAAATCACTATTATGGCGCAACACCTCTCGGAGGTCGTTATTGTAATAGATGAGTGGTTAATTGTCACCTATTGACTGAGATAAATAGCTGACGCCTTAGACAAACAAAACCTCAAACAGGAATCTATAGCCATAAAAAAGGCCATCGACTGATGACCTTTTTTGTTTTAATGTTTTTTGATACTACTCAGCCAAAATTAGTACCAGTTGTAGGTTAGAGAGGTAAAGTAGTTAATACCGTCAGTATTATAGCCAATATCTGTTATATACTCTTCGTTAGTGATGTTATTTAGACGTGCAGTCATAGATAAATTATCAGTAAGTTTGTAGTTACCACTGATGTTCAGCAATCCATAGTTGTCTACAAATTGAGAGTCAGTATTGGTAATTCTGCTGTAATAGTCCCCTACATACTGATATTCAGCGCGTATATCTAAACTTGGCAGACGGTATCCGACATATACCAAGCCCTTGTGTTCAGGACGGTAGGGAAGAGAGTTGCCATCATCACTTCCGCCACTACTGTCTTCTGCCTTCTGGTAATCATAGCTGCCGCCAAACAGATAGTCGTTCATTTCCCAGTCAGAAGTTAATGAGATACCTTTGATTTTAGCTTCATTGATATTTTGACTAGCTCCTGCATAAGGATTGCTAGGCGTAGGGCTTGCGACGTAACTGATTAAATTTTCAACATCATTATAATAGCCAGTGAGACGTGTAGACTGTAGCAGAGTGTTGTATTCAGCAAAAGCTTCGTAGTTGTCGCTAGTTTCAGGCTTTAGATCGGGGTTACCACTATATACAGGGCTTAAATCATTAAAAACAGGTGCGCGGAAGCCTTTAGCATAGCTCGCACCAACGCGGAAATCAGGACTAAGATGCATTGCACCGCCCAAATTATAGGTGGTTTCATCACCATAGCGTGAGTCATCATCGTAGCGTAGGTTGGCTTGTGCATCAAAGCGGTCATTGGCGATGACATAGCCAGCAAAGGCACTTTTGACATTACGGTCATCAATACTGTAAGCCGTGCTGTCTAAGTCTTGAGTGAGGTATTCGAGACCATAAACACCTTCACCAGCTAGCAGCTTGTTTTTACCAACTAAGCTAATCTGGTCTTGAGTACCATCGAATACATTTGGATACTTAGAATAAGACTCGCTTTTATCAATAGAGTGACCATATTGGAGCTTAACAGAGGCATCAGGCATATATTGCCAGTCGACATAAGCTTGTGCTGCGCCGTTTTCTTGATCAGCATGAGCGTCTTCAAAAGTACCATCGTCATATTCAGTAGTGGATTTACTATACAAGATGCTAGCACCTGTCAGTAACGTGTCGCTAAAACGCTGATTGACTGCTAAGCTTACACTGTCGCTCTCAAAACCATCATCGTCTTTATTATAAGGGTCATTTTGATTACTGGGATCTGGACGGGTCGCATTGATACCATCTGTTTCGTTGTGACTGGCTGAAAGGCTTAATGTAGTACCATTAGTATTGGCAAGTTGTGCGCTTGCACCGTATACATAATGATCGTTTGAGCCGATACCTGCGGTAACTGACATACTGCTTCGATCTATATTGCCGCCTTTAGTGAATACTTGAATGACACCGCCCATCGCATCCGCACCGTAGATGCTAGAACCTGATGCTCCATAGAGAACTTCAATTCGATCAATTTGATCAGCAGGTAGCAAGTTTAACGCGGCGCCTCCAGCGCTGACTGAGCTATAACGTATACCATCAATCAATACGAGGACTTGTTTGCTATCGTAGCCGCGCATATAAAAGTTTGAAGAAGCGCCAAGACCACCGTTTTGTTTAAAAGCAATGCCTGGCTGACGTTTGAGTACGTCCAAAACGGTTTGACCTTGATAACGTTGTAACTCTTCTTTATCGATTACTCGTGTTTGCGCAATTACATTACTTGTCTTAGTAGGTGTGCGAGTGGCTGTCACGACAATTTCATCAAGCTCAACTTGTGGTAGGTTACTATCGTTGATGGAAGCGTTTTCAGAAATGGCTGCCATTGCAGTATTTACTGCAAGTAAGCCAAGCGCGCTCAAAATACTTAAACGAAGATAGGTACGTGAAGATGCACGTGATACAGACATAGTCGATTCCAAAGTAATCAAGTTAAAAATGCAGAAATGAGAGGTAACTATTATGACGTAAAAGGGGTCAAAAGTTACAAAAAACAGTATATAAGCAAAACTGTGCTCATTATCTACAAATTAACTTGCTTTATAAACTACTTTAACCTAATTTTTATTCAGGGTAGGCTGAATGTTATTCAGGTTAGCTTGCTAAA
>NZ_PJAS01000048.1 GCF_002836735.1 Psychrobacter sp. 4Bb
CCACTTGTCCTTTCACGTTAACTTTAATTTCTTTACCGTTTTTTTCGAATTCCCAGGCATAAATAGTATTAAAAGTGGGCAAACGAATATTGATGCAATTATGGTGCATTAAGTCACTAGGATGTTTAGGGATTTTTATTTGTGAAAAGTATTTAGGACTGCCCACAACAGACATACGAAAAGGGGCAGAGATTGGCACGACAATCATATCTTGATCGAGATTCTCACCTAAGCGAATGCCAGCATCAAAACGATCTGCAACGATATCAACCAGTCCATAATTGACATTCAACTCAAGGTTGATGTCTGGAAATTCAAATAGTAATGGTCGTAATTTGGGCCAGACAATATGATTGATCGCATGTTCGGCAGCCGTAATTCTGACGGTTCCAGCAGGCTTGTCCTTAAAATCATTAACCAATTCTAGCTCTAAATCAATCTCACGCAATTTGGGTCCTACGGAATGAAGCAGTCTTTCTCCTGCTTCTGTTGGTGACACGCTGCGTGTCGTTCTATAAAGCAGCCTTACGTCCAATTTAGCTTCCAAATTGCGAACAGTATGACTCAGTGCTGATTGAGATACACCCAAGACGTGTGCAGCTTTAGTAAAGCTGCCAAGCTCTGCCACTGTGACAAACGCCAATAAGTCATTGTAATTTTTATTCATATAAACCCAAATCTGATTGCCAGCATTGACTACCTATATTAATGAAAAAATTTCATAAAGTAATCCTGTTTTACCCATCTAATCAAAACAATCTTATCCATTTACAATAGATATTGTTCAGTCGGCTTTAGGTTATATCGCCATTACAGAATCTCAAGATGGCACACCAGTGATTTGGTTAAAGCCAATCAAAAATAACGATTATTTAGGAGAATAACTATGAAACAACGTCAACTTGGCACTAGCGGTCTTAATGTCTCAGAACTTGGTTTGGGCTGTATGGGAATGAGTTTTGGTTATGGCAATCAGCCAATCAAATCTGATGCCATCAAATTGATTCAACACGCTCATACACAAGGGGTTACTTTTTTCGATACAGCGGAGTGTTATGGGCCATTTACCAATGAAGAAATCGTTGGTGAAGCGGTTAAACCTTTTCGCGAGCAAGTTGTTATTGCAACCAAATTCGGCTTTAAAAATGGGGTTGTTGAGCAAGGCGTAGACAGTCGTCCAGCCAGTATTCGAAAGATGGTAGACGCAAGCTTAAAACGTCTAAAAACCGATTATATTGACCTGTTATATCAGCATCGTGTCGATCCTGATGTACCGATGGAAGAGGTTGCAGGTACAGTTAAGGACTTAGTTCAAGAGGGTAAGGTGAAGCATTTGGGTTTATCAGAAGCTGGTGTTGATGCTATTCGTAGCGCCCATAGCGTATTTCCTGTGACTGCAATACAAAGCGAGTATTCATTGTGGTGGCGTGAGCCAGAACAAGACATCTTCCCAGTGCTTGAAGAGTTGGGCATTGGTTTTGTACCTTTTAGTCCATTAGGTAAGGGCTTTTTGACAGGTACTATCGATAATAAGACTGAGTTTGCTGACGATGATTTTCGTAACCTTGTACCGCGTTTTTCGGTTGAAGCTCGTCAAGCCAATCAAGCTCTTGTCGATCTCTTAACCCAAATTGCAACACAAAAAGAAGCGACAAATGCTCAAGTGGCACTCGCATGGATCTTAGCGCAAAAACCATGGATTGCTCCTATCCCAGGAACGACTAAAACTCATCGTTTAGAAGAAAATGTAGCAGCGGCGCAAGTCAGCTTAACCAGTACAGAACTGGCAATGATTGAAAAAGCAATAGCAGACATTGACATTGTTGGTGACCGTTATCCGGCTCACTTACAAAAGCGTATTAACCGTTAATCTATTTATAGTCTCTCTATTTATAGCTTCTCCATTTACAATCTATACAGATAATACCAATAAATAATACTTAGTAAGGAAAATATCAATGAAGAATATTACTTTAAATAATGGCATTGAGATGCCCATTTTAGGCTTTGGTGTCTATCAAATCGAAGAGCCTGAAGCTTGTGAGCAAGCCGTCGCTGATGCCATTAGGGCGGGTTATCGTCACATTGATACCGCAGCCTCTTATATGAATGAGACCGCTGTAGGTAATGCAATCAAAAATGCTGATGTACCTCGTGAGGCGTTGTTTATTACCACGAAGTTGTGGTTGCAAGATACCAACTATGAAGGTGCAAAAGCACAATTTTCACGCTCGTTACAGCGTTTGCAGCTTGATTATGTTGATCTTTATTTGATTCATCAACCTTATGGTGATGTACATGGGGCTTGGCGTGCGATGGAAGAGTTACAAGCGGAAGGTAAGATTCGTGCCATTGGTGTCAGTAACTTTACGCCAGATCGATTGGCAGACTTAATAGCATTCAATCATGTGGCTCCTGCGGTCAACCAAATTGAAGTGAATCCATTTCAGCAGCAGCTCCAAGCCATTCCATATATGAAGCGTAACCACGTTCAACCTGAAGCATGGGCACCTTTTGCTGAAGGTCGTAATAATCTATTTAGCCACCCAGTTTTGAGTAAGATTGCTGAAAAACACAACAAATCTATTGCTCAAATTATCTTGCGATGGCTCGTGCAACAAGAGGTGGTTTGTTTGGCTAAAACCGTAAACTTTGATCATATGCAACAAAACTTAGCGGTATTTGATTTTGAATTAGACAGCGATGACATCAACACCATCATATCTTTAGATACCAATACTAGCTCGTTCTTCTCACACCGAGATCCAGCCATGGTTGAGTGGATAGCGGGTCGTAAGATGGATGTTTAATCACAAACATAATTAAGATTCAAATAGTAAGCTGAAAATATGGATACCAAAGTACAAAACCCTGCTTTGGTATCATGCCAAGGACTAAGGAATGAAAAAATAATGAACCTAACCGCACGATGTTTTACTCTGAAAACACTTGTATGCCACGGTCTAGCGGTCATATTATTGATCACAGTTTCTGCCGTCAGCTTTGCAGCTAATAAAGCTCCAATTATGCTCGAAAAGCAAGGTAACTTCTCCGCAGGTGGAACTGTTATCTATACTGAAGGCAAATTTGATGGTAAACAATTATTTAACTCTCAAGGTCAAACTTTACATGGCGATCATGCGTCGGTTTTTTATCAAATTCCAGTTGATGCTAAACCTTACCCATTAGTTTTTCTCCATGGCGCTGGTCAATCAGCCAGTACTTGGGGAACAACACCTGATGGTCGAGAAGGATTTCAATCTCTATTTTTGCGCAAGAAGTATCCAGTTTACTTAGTCGATCAACCGCGCCGTGGCCGTGCGGGACAATCAACTGTCTCGATGGAAGTCGAAGCCACAACTTATGATCAAATGTGGTTTAACATGTTTCGTATAGGTCAATGGCCAGAGCGATTTAAAGGCGTTCAATTTCCTGATAAGCCCGAAGCTTTGAACCAATACTTTCGTCAAATGACACCTAATACCGGTCCTTACGATGAGCAGCTTATCAGCGATTCATTAGCTCAAGTGTTTAAACGTTCAGGTGACAGTGTCCTTATCACACATTCTCAAGGTGGTGGCCCCGGGTGGTGGACAGCAATTAAGAGCGATAAAGTCCGAGGTATTGTGTCTTATGAACCCGGCAGTGGCTTTGTTTTCCCTGAAGGTGAAGTACCAGATGCAATGGAAAGTGGCACGGGTAAGCTTACTGCAACACCAGTTTCTATAGAGCAATTCAAAAAGCTCACTCAAATTCCTATTATCATTTATTACGGTGACAATATCCCCAGCAAGAAAAGTGATAACCCGGGGCAGGATAACTGGCGCGTACGAGTCAGCATGGCGCACCTTTGGGTTAATAAAATCAATCAATACGGTGGTCAAGCGCAAGTCGTCGAACTGCCGAAAATTGGGGTATATGGCAATACACACTTTCCATTCTCAGATTTAAATAACGAAAAAATTGCTACTTTATTAGAGCAATGGTTAGAGAAGAATAAACTCAGTGCCCAAGAATAGCAGTGACAATTTTCATTAAAACTGACCGTTAACCTCAGTGAGCAAGCCAGATTGGTTCCCTCACAGTTTCATCTTTTTATAGGTGATCTACCATGAAAAAATGGCGTTTCTTTTTACTCATTAGCCTATGGGTGAGTCTCTTAGGCTGTACACAACAGAGCAATCTTACTATGACAGAAACAACAACGAAAAATCCTTCTATTCTCATTGTTTATGTATCACGTACTCAAAACACCAAAGCAGTTGCAGATATGATTCAACAGTCCGTTGGTGGAGATAAAATCGCTTTAGAGCTTGTTGTTCCTTATCCAAAAGATTACGAAAGAATGGTGGATCAAGTGCATCGTGAAAATGAGACACAAGCCTTGCCCGCTCTAAAAACAAAAATAGAAAATATGGATCAATATGACACTGTTTTTGTGGGTTTTCCGACGTGGGATATGCAGTTGCCACCACCTCTAAAACGATTTTTTCATCAGTATGATTTAGCAGGAAAAAAAGTGATTCCTTTTAATACCCATGCAGGATACGGCGTGGGCAGTGGCTTCGATACCGTAAAATCACTCTGTAAAGATTGTGATGTGCGACGCGGCATAAGTATCGAAGGTGGCAAAGAAAAACAAGGACGCTTATTGGTAATACAAAAAGATTATGCAAAACAAGTACGTAATGATGTAAATCAATGGTTACAGCGTTTAGGGTTTGACTGATTTTTAAGAGTACCGATACCCTAGATTTCATTGTTTAGTTCATCATTAGACGATGGTAACCGCTATTTAAAAGACAAATTATGACTGATAATACTTCTAAAACCGCTTCTACTACAGGTGCGTTATTTCTCTCTATTTTAGGTGCTTTGATGGCAGTGACGTCACTGTCAACGGACATTTATTTGCCTGCCATGCCAGAGATGGCCAAAGAGTTACAAGGAGACGCAGAGCTTACGATCACAGGTTTTTTAGTCGGTTTTGCTATTGCACAGCTCGTGTGGGGACCAATTAGCGATCAGATCGGTCGTCGAAAACCCTTATTTATTGGAATGGTGTTATTTACGATCGGCTCGCTCGGCTGTGCACTGTCTAATAGTATGGAGCAGATTATTTTCTGGCGGGTATTTCAAGCCTTTGGTGCGTGTACCGCGCCTATGCTGGCTCGAGCCATGGTGCGTGATTTATTCTCTCGTAATCGTGCGGCACAAATGCTATCCACCCTCATGATTATTATGGCAATAGCGCCTATAGGAGGCCCACTACTTGGTGGGCAAATCATCACATTTACCACGTGGCATAGTATTTTTATATTGCTTGCAATCATTGGTGGTGTGTTGTTTTTTTCGATATTTTTATTACCAGAAACGCTTCCTATCAATAAACGCAAAAAAGCGTCAATAAAATCAGCATTTGTGACTTATTTTAATTTGCTGAGTCAAAAAACGTTTATGCGCTATACTTTGTGCGTGACTTTTTATTACGTCAGTGCTTATGCCTTTATTACAGGTTCACCAGCCGTATACATCACTTACTTTGGTATAGATGCCCAGCATTATGGGTGGCTATTTGCTGTGAATATCATTGGTGTGATGGGAATGAGCTTCATCAATCGCTTCTTAGTTCACCGTTTCGAGTTGTCTTCACTTCTTAAAATTGCGACCAGTATTGCCACCTGTGCGACAGTCATTATGGCGGTAACCTTCAAAGCAGATCTTATGCCTATATATTTTATTATTGGGATGGCATTTATATTTTTCTCAATGAATGGCATTGTCGCGGCGGTCGCTACCGCAGCAGCGTTGGACGAAGTACCAAGTATCGCAGGTTCTGCTTCTGCTTTGATAGGTTCCTTGCAGTATGGTAGCGGAATCATCTCGACACTCTTATTGTCTTATTTTAGTGATGGGACGCCATGGGCAATGGTATGGATTATGTGTCTATTTGCCTTGTTCAGCTTTTTAATTGTGTACAAAGCAAAGTAATCAGTAGAGTAGATGACTTTCCTATCAGCTCAATATCACAAACTGTTTTTTCAGCTGAGCAATCTATTATTCAGTTTCTTCATCTTATCACTAGGCCAAAGTACCAATAGTAAAGCCACTCTCGCATACTAAAAATAAAAAAGAGTCCGAGGACTCTTTTTATAGATGTTCTATTAGTGGTTCAATCATGAACCCGGCAATTCAACTTTATTTGCACGCATCGCCGCTATTACGCCACCATCCATCAAAATATCACTGCCAGTGACAAAGCTTGCGTCGTTACTCAGGAGGTAATCAGCCAGTACCGATACTTCATCAGGTGATGCTAAACGTTGAGCTGGAGAGGCTGAGATAAACGCACGGTAGCCATCGCCAATGTCAGAATTTAACTCATGTTGTGCAAGTTCAGTAGATACAATGCCCGGGCTGATAGAGTTGACACGAGCGCCTTTTTCTCCCCAACTTAGACAAGCTGCTTGAACTCGCAAGTGGTTTGCTGTTTTAGATAGGCAATATGCTGTCATTGAATCTGTTACGTTTTCAGAGCTTAAACAGTCTAGTTGAAGAAGCTCATCAGTCGGCGTAAACGCAAGTGCATTTTGGACTTCTAGTGGTAGTGCTGGTGTCATATGTCCGGCCATGCTTGAAATAATAAGACCTGAACCCTGTTGATGGATAACCTCGCCAAACGCTTCAAATACGAGTGCTGCGCCGTACAAGTCAACCTCAAGGATTTTTTTGGCAGACGCCATATTTGGCGATAAGCCAGCAGTGTTAACCACCTGCATTACATTACCTAGACTGTCTGCTTTTTCTGCTAACTGTTTTACCGATTCACGCGATGTCACATCAACCAGTTGTGTATCGACGTGATAACCCGCTGTTCTCATTTGCTGCGCGGCTTCATCCAAAACTGTTTGATTGAGATCAGACAACAAAATTGTTTTTCCAAAACCAGAGCGGCGAGCAATGGCAATCCCAATGCCGCCTGTACCAATAACTACCATGACATCTTTTTTCATTTTAATATCCTCATATCTTGCCGTATAAATGGCTAGTATCTGTTTAAGAGCAAAAGCAAGTTTCGCTATCGCTTATAGAGAAAACAGGCTGATATTTATGCTATTTTGTCTTCTCTATAGTAGATATAAGATACGTTGATAACTCGGATGACGCTGCTTTGCTATTGTGCAAACTGTGCTGGTATTGCTAAAAAATACATAGTTTAAAAAATGAAAAAACCTTGTGAGAATAAAAATGACAGATTCAGTAAAACCAGAAATGACGTCTGCTGAAGCAATCGATAAATATCCTGCTGGTCTTCAAGTATTTCGTGTAAGTAATGGACCATGGAGTAACGTGCAGCTATCGATTTTTTCACTCGAAAGCGATTGTGAGCAATTCTCAATGCCTGCTATCTCTGAACCGATGATTGTATGGGTAATGTCAGGAGAAGCCACCACCCAAGAGCGTGATAATGGTAATCATAAGTGGAACATCCACCATGTCAAAGCCGACTCGCTGTACGTGACAGCGGGTGGAGCTAAATATGATTTTGGCTGGAAAAGACACTCGGATGAGCCACTCCAAGTGTTGATGCTGGTTATCAGCCAATCGATATTTGATGAAGCATTAAGGGAACAATATGGAAAAAACAGCTCTCACGCATATCTTACAGATTACTCTGGAATCGATGACCCACAATTGATCTCTCTATTACAATTATTAAAAGCTGAAAGCAAAACACAATCACCTAGCAAGTTATTTATTGATAGTGTGGCAAAAGCGATATCGGTTCATCTAGCAAGGCAATATACAGATTTGATAGATGTCTCAAAAGATTATAAATCGGCTTTACCCAAATATAGAGTGAAACAAGTCCAAGATTGGATGGTCGAACATCTAAGAGAAGAGTTTTGTCTTTCAAGGGTAGCGCAGTTGGTTGGGATGAGTGATTACCACTTTAATCGTTTATTTAAGCAAGCAGTAGGAATGCCACCTTCTCAATACCATATAAAATTAAGGATTGATGTGGCCAAACGCTTATTAAGAGAAACCGAATTGAATGTTATCGATGTGGCACTAGAAGTGGGATATACAAACGCCAGTCATTTTGCCCGATTATTCCGCAAAAAAACAGGAATGACACCAAGCCACTACCGTCGCCAATCCTAATTATATTGAGACAAGAATTACGGGCTAAATTAAGATTTTACGATAAATAAAAAATGCAAAGCTATTACTCAAAATCTAATATTAATGACATCACTTAAATAGAGTCTCGAATAATAACGATAGTGCTAAAGCTTTGTCTATGTACGGTTAGCATCATGTTTTTGGTTATAGAGATATGATTACTATAGATAATTGTTTGCTAGATTGATAACCCCAACATCTTATCAATTATGGATTTATTATTGAACTGCGCCGACTATATCGGAGAGTGTTTTACTTGAATCAGGTAGCAATACCTGACATGATGAAACTATCATCATATCGCTTTTCAAACTCAAAAGGTGGCATATAACTAATCGTACACCATACCAGTATTCATGCGATTAGATACTTTTCAACCAACGATAGCACGGGCAAAAAATTAACAATAAAAGCGGTATACACCCAACTACTCATTGTCTTGATATAACTGAGGTCCGCAACTCAGAGTGAGCTATGCTGAAGAAACCGTAGAGGTAAACTTGGTAAACTAAGAGTATCAACCGGAGTTTACCATGACCAAGAAAGTAAGAACCTACAGTGACGAATTTAAAGCAGAAGCCGTTAAGAAGATAGCAGACAATAACGGTAATGTTTCAGCCACAGCCAAGCAACTTGGCATAGCGATGCAAACCTTATCTAACTGGCAGAACAACGCCAATCAAGGCAAGCTTATTGGCACAGAACAATATGATCCTGATCTTATGAGTGCTCTTCAAGAAATAAAGCAGCTCAAGCAGCAGCTTAAAGTAGCCGAAGAGGAGCGCGAAATTCTAAAAAAGGCCACCGCGTACTTTGCCAATGAGGAACGTTAAGAAACAGTCTAGTAGACTGTTTTAGTGACGCAAGACGTAGGGCTATGCCCGCAGTGACAGTTAGTGAAGTATGCTTTTATCCAAGACAACCAACAGGTCTTTAGCATCACCACTATGTGCCGTGTACTAAAGGTTAAGCATTCAAGCTACTACGACTGGCTGAGTCGCGATATCAGCGAACAGCAGATACACCGTAATCATTGCGAGCTACTGGTGAAAGCTGCTCACAATGAAACTCGTGAGCGCTACGGCTGTGAGCGACTACACGCAAAGCTGATAGAGCAAGGGCACGATATTAGCTTATATATGGTCAGAAGTATTAAAGAAGAACATGGTATCAAATGCCGTCGTCATAAACGCTTTAAAGTCACCACCAACTCCAATCACAATAAGCTGGTCTATCCAAACGTTCTGGATCAGAAGTTTGGTGCTAGGCGTCCTAATGAGTCTTGGGTCAGCGATATTACTTATATCTGGACCGATGAAGGCTGGTTGTATTTGGCAGGAGTGAAAGACCTCTACACTAAAGAGCTGGTCGGCTATGCTATCAATAAGCGCATGACTGCTGACTTAGTTGGCAAAGCACTCAATATGGCAGTCAAAAACAAACGACCAAACCCAGGATTGATTGTTCATTCAGACAGAGGCAGTCAGTACTGTAGCCTTGCGTATCACAAGATCATCAAACAGCATCAGTTCATAGGCTCAATGAGCGGTAAGGGAAATTGTTATGATAATGCGCCAATAGAGAGTTTCTGGGGCACATTAAAGAATGAGCTGATATATCATCACGACTATAAAACAAGGTTTACAGCCATAAACGAGATCATTAGCTATATTGAGCTGTACTACAACCAAACGAGGACTCAAAAGGGCCTGGGCTATAAGTCGCCAAGACAGGTGTGGTTTGACTTTTATCGTCAGGCTGCGTAACTAAAATCTCCCAAGTTTAACTGTACGGATTTGACGGCAGGGGTCACTAACGTCTGACCGATCCAATGCTCGCCGTCGCTGATACGGTCAGTGAACTTAAGTAACTGCCAGAAGATTAATACTGTCATACTCCAGTGAAAAAATTTGCTAATGCGACCATAGCGCTCTTTCGAATCAATATTCATAACCTTTTCTTCTTGTATTGGCTGTGATGCTCAATTAAGCCCATTCGATAACAAGCGTCTCTTTGCCAGCCATACGTAGCAAATGATCACTGACAACTTGCTGTAATTTTGGCAACTGCTCGGTATCACTTTTGAGTGTTACTATCAGTAAGTCAGTACAATACATCTGACAGACACCCATGGGCAGCTCAATCTCACCTTTATCTGAGCTTAGGGTAACGGGCAGCTTATGTGCCCAGTGCTTGCACAGTCGATTCATTATTTGCTGCGGATTTTGTGTTTGTATCGTTGCGCTAGATGTTAGCATAATTAAATACCCTTATTATTAATGATAGAAACTTACCGTCTAAAACTCGTTAAGCAATACTTTCTACAATACCACCTTCAACCCGTAGTGCTGAACCCGTGGTTGCGCTCGCTTGTGTTGAGGCAATATAGACACTCATGTTGGCAATTTCTTCAGGGGTTGCAAAACGCTTAAGTAGCGTTGATGGACGGTTCTCATCTAAGAATACGCCTTCCATCTCCTCCGCTGAGACGCCGCGCTCATCCGCCAGTTCTTGCATCATGGCTTTTGCGCCCTCGGTTCGAGTCGGTCCTGGCAAAATACTATTCACTGTCACACCGCTGCCCGCTAACACTTTGGCAAGACCACGTGATACGCCTTGAATAGCTGCTTTAGTCACGCCGTAGTGCACCATTTCAGCTGGGATATTCAATGCCGATTCACTAGAGATAAACTGAATACGACCCCAACCTTTTTCCTTCATTGCTTTTGCATAATGCCGCGACAGACGGACACCGCTCATGACATTAATTTGGAACATCTCCTCCCAAGCATTGTCATCAATATCAAAGAAAGGGGTGGCGCCATAAATCCCTAGATTGTTCACTAAGATATCTACTTCTGGCAAGGTGTTGATAATTGTCTGACAGCCACCAGCCGTCCCCGCATCAGCAACAATGCCTTTTATATTATTGGCATCATTAACAGCATCAGCTTGTTGAAGCTGTTTGATCGCCTCATCAACGCCAGCTTGATCGCGACCAACGATAGTGACTTGTGCGCCAGCTTTGGCAAGACCTGTTGCAATAGCGAGGCCAATACCCGCAGTTGAACCTGTGACGAGTGCTGTTTTTCCATTAAGGTCGATGTTCATAATATTTCTCCGTTTATAAATAATTTTTGTCTATGTATGTTTGCTGCTTTGTGAGTATCAGTTTATAAAGAATTAAATGAATATCAGATTAATAAATTTAGCCAAACTGAAAGGCTGAAATCTGAGTTTTCATGACTTGCTGAGAATATGTTTTCTTACCTCTATCTTTTCCTGCTGCCCCTACGGCAACCATTAAAGGTAGCAAATGCTCCTCCGCACCTAATAGATGAGAATCCAATGCATGAGGTGCCTCTGGCCAATTAGCAAGCGCTGCAAAGCGCTCATCTGCATTAGCTGCAACTGCTGTCGTTAGCCACTCGTCAAATATTACTGACGGTGCGGTAAAACTCGAATCACCATAGCCTCGCATATTATGAAAGCTCATACCACTGCCTACGATCAACACGCCTTCATCACGTAGTGAGGCAAGCGCTTGGCCCGCTCTTAGATGTACTTTTGGGTCTAAATCATGACGCAGAGATAGCTGTACTACTGGAATATCGGCGTCAGGGAACATCAGTTTCAGTGGAATAAACACCCCATGATCAAAACCTCTGGAACTGTCCTGCTTATTGCTTAAACCAGCATCGATGAGCAAATGACCAATCCGCTCAGCCAGTACTGGCGCACCAGCTGCTGGATAAGTCAGCTGATACGTATGCTCAGGGAAGCCAGAGTAATCATAAATCAGCTCAGGCTGCTTGCTGGCAGTAATACTAAACTCCCGCGTTTGCCAATGGGCACTGACTATTAAAATAGCTTTGGGACGCTCTGGCAAACCATTTGAGCTATTAGTTAAAAAGTCAGCCATCTGATCCCAAGTGTCTGCTGGTTGCCAATCCATAAAAAAACAAGGCCCGGCACCATGAGGTATAAACAATACAGGTTGCTTGACTGTGGTTGATTCATTATTCATGAACTTTACTCCTTTATCTTGCTAAATATGTTCAGGCCCTGTGGGCACGATTCCATTGGGATTTAACGCTTTGATAGAGTAATAGCCTGCTTTGATGTGCTTGATACTCACCGTCTCTGAAATGCCATCAAGCGCTAAGATTCGTAGCATATAAGCATGTAGAGAACTCATATCTTTGATCAAGTTACGGTTGCATTTAAATAGACCGTGATAAGCGGCATCAAAACGTACTAAAGTCACAAACAGTCGAATATCTGTTTCCGTCAGCTGCTCACCAAATAGATAATGACGACCATCACTCAGGCGCGCCTCAAGCATATCTAAGGTGTCAAATACTTGCTGATAAGCTTCTTCATAAGCCCCTTGTGTCGTCGCAAATCCTGCTTTGTATACGCCGTTGTTTAAATTCTCATAGATAACTAAGTTTAGGGCTTCGATATCATCAGCAAGCTCTTTTGGAAACAAGTCAACGTAATTTGGCACGAGTTCTGTAAAAGCGGTATTTAGCATACGTAAGATATCAGCAGACTCATTATTAACGATAGTATTGGTTTTTTTGTCCCAAAGCACAGGTACAGTCGCGCGTCCGGTAAATTGAGGGTCTGCTTTGGTATAAAGTTGATGAGCAAATTGGGCATGATTAATAGGATCACTGTCAGCACCGTCAAAGCCACCAAACTGCCAGCCTTGATTGCCAAGCTGCGGATTGACCACGGTAATATCGATTATATCTTGCAGACCTTTTAACTGACGTGCCATCAAGGTACGTGAGGCCCAAGGGCAAATCAGCGCTACGTATAGATGATAGCGGTCTTTTTCTGCTTTAAAGCCCCCAGTACCCGTTGGTCCTGCTTGTCCATCAGCAGTAATCCAATGACGGAACGATGAGGTTTGACGAATAAAACGCCCTTGTTCGTCTTCTGCTTGTACCGGTTGCCAGTCTTCAGTCCAATTGCCATTGATTAACATAATACTTACTCCTAGTCAGATGATTGCTTTTAAAAAGCATGACCCTACTTTACCATCAACATAAAAAAAAGAGTAAGATAGGTGATATTGATTAATTAACAACATATCGTTGATAATGGCTTTATTGTTCAATTTCGATAGTTAAAGAAAAACAGTGCAAAATATGGATAGAATCGATGCGATGCGTGCCTTTGTAGCGGTGGTGACCGAAGGCAGCTTCACTAATGCGGCAAATACTCTGCAACTGTCACCTCAATTGGTGAGCAAATATGTCTCTAAGTTGGAGGAGCAGCTAAATAATCGTCTGCTGAATCGTACCACCCGTAAAGTAAGCCTCACCGAAGCTGGTAGTCATTACTTTGGTCATGCGCAGCAGATTTTATTGAGTATGGATGATATGGAGTCGCAACTAAGTGGTTTGCAGCAAAACCCTAAAGGTGTGTTGCGCATAAGTGCGCCAGTATCTTTTGCTTTAAAACATATGGCTAAATTAGTCACTGACTTTCAGATCCGTTATCCATTGGTCACAGTCGATCTACAATTGACTGATCGTAAAGTCGATATTGTTGAAGAAGGGTTTGATATTGCACTGCGTATAGGTCAACTGAAAAGCTCATCACTTATTGCGAAGGAAGTGGCACCTATTCGTGTGGTTCTGTGTGCGTCGCCTGAATATTTGAAAAAGCATGACACACTCGATAAGCCTGAAGATTTAGAGAATCATCGCTATTTACATTATAGCTATATGAACATGGACGCGAAGGAAGAGGTCTACCAATTATTAAAGGCGAAGATTCTCAAGCAAGGTAGTGAGTTTCTTAGTAATAACGGTGATGTGTTGGTAGAAGGAGCTATTGAAGGTGCAGGATTGGTATTACAGCCGACATTTATTGTCAGTGAAGCAGTTAGCAGTGGCAAGCTGGTGATAGTATTGCCTGAACTTGAACCTAAACGCTTAGGTTTATATGCCGTCTACGCCCATAGAAAGCTACTACCGCACAAAGTCAGGTGTTTTATCGATTTTATGGAAGGCTATTATGGAGCGCCGCCTTATTGGGATGAGTCTATAGCCAAAAGCCAGTCGCTCAGTAATACGTGAGGCACTGGATAACTAGCTTCTCCTAAGATAGATGCGGCTTGCTATTTTTTATGCTACTACACTTTACAGCGGTTGAGATATTGCTGTTAGTATCCGCTTGTAATTATCCCCTAAACTAACACAGCGATTATTTTATTGGGACGTTATAAATCCACGTATTTTTTAAGTCCAGCGCAAGCACATATCACTTGGATTCTAAAGGGCGTTGATGGTATTGAAAAAGACTATGAGCATTTTTCGCCACCATTTTTGTTAGCCTTGGACGAGGTGTATAACAAAATTCGCAATCTAAATTACCGCTACATGCCTGCTGGTACGTTGTTCCCTGAAGAGGTGCAGCAGTACGACCTCTATATCATCCGTGAAGCATTAAGTAATGCCATTGGTCATCAAGACTACCGCCTAGGTGGACGTATCACGGTGGTTGAAAAAGAAGACTCGACACTGATTTTTCAAAATAGTGGTGAGTTTATTCCTAAGACCATCGAGAATGTCTTGCTACAAGATGCGCCTGAAGCGAGCTATCGTAATCCATTTTTGGTTAATGCTATGGTTAGTCTAAATATGATGGACACCATTGGTAGTGGCATCAAAAAAATGTATCAGATTCAGTACAAACGATTTTTTCCTTTACCAGATTATGACTTAACCCATGAAAGAGTACGCGTAAAATTCACAGGTAAAGTGCTTGATCAAGAGTATGCCAAGCAGCTAGCGACAGTCGATAATCTCGCATTAAACGATACCATAGCGCTTGATAAAGTACAAAAAGGACAAGCTATCACTGAAGACGAAGCAGAAGCACTACGCAAAAAGTCTCTGATTGAAGGGCGCAAAAATAGCTATATCATCGCTGCTGATGTTGCCAAGCATACTGAGCAGCAAGCAGAGTATATGCAGATGCGCGGCTTAGATGACATGCATTATCAAAGCTTGATTATAGAGTATCTCAAGACATTTGAGCGGGGTAGACTAGCTGACTTTGATAAGATGCTTGCTAACAAGCTACCGCAAGTATTGGACGATAAACAGCGTAAGAATAAGGTGCGTAATCTATTGCAGAAGATGCGCCGTGATGGTCTAGTTATATCTAAGAATCAAGTTTGGTATCTTGCAAATAGCTAGGTTTAGCTAAAAGGTAGCTAGATGTGGCTAAAAGCAGCTAAGTGTAGCTAGATCTAGCTACGTAAGTATTCTAAAAGTAGCCTAAGAGCTGCCTGAGTGAGCCTTTCCTAAAAACTGTGTAACTGCTTATAATCCAATAACAGGAGAATAAGCAATGACTACTCAATCTGACATTAAAAAATTGGCCGAGCAAATGGCTGGTAGCATGAAAAGCTTTGATAACATCAAAGACTTCCAAAAGCAGCTCATGCAATCCTTTATCGATACTGCCTTAGAGGCTGAGATGGAAGAGCATCTCGGCTACCCCAAGCATGAGAAAGCAGATAAACCTAATAAGCGTAACGGGCACACTAAAAAGACCGTCCGCAGTGACACAGGCGATCTTGAAATCTCC
>NZ_PJAS01000050.1 GCF_002836735.1 Psychrobacter sp. 4Bb
AGGTTTCGGACTCTATCTATCATAAAGTTATTTGTGCCAGAGTGCGCTGATGTTGCCATGATTATAATCTATCAACATCTACCCAAACTATCTAATAAGCCATCAAGGCTAACAAAAAGGAATGAAGAATGAAAATGGACTTTTTACCGAAATCAGTACTAAAGATTAGTGCCCTCACCTTTGCCATTGCCGCAACCGCTTCTTGCACTGCTATGGCAACAGGAACTGACCATCAAACTGCAAACGCAACTAGCAGCACTGCCATCACTCTTGGTAACGCTGCCACAACTAGCGGCACCAATGATACCGTTGCCATCGGTAGTCAGGCCAATGCAGGATTAAACTCAGCTACTGCCGTTGGCGGTCAAGCTAACGCTGCTGGTCTAGGCTCAACCTCTATCGGTTGGCAGTCAAAAGCCACCGCTGAGCGCGCACAAGCATTTGGTCATCTAGCCAATGCAAGCGGTATGCGCTCTACCGCTGTCGGTGAAGCGGCAGCAGCTCAAGGCGCAACTTCGGTCGCGGTCGGTAATAAATCTATGGCAGGCGGCATGAACAGTATCGCTATCGGTAACGAGGCAAAAGCATCCAAAGACAACCAAGTCGTCCTAGGTAACGCTGGACAAGTGCAGTCGAGTACCGCAGCACAATCAGGTACGGTCAGAATCGTCACGATCGATGACAACGGCACTTTAGGTACGATGATGGTTGACTACTACAAGTCGGCTAAATAATCGTCAATCACAGCCTAGTTTCTAACGTTGGTACAGATGTAATTAGCTACACTCAATAAAATAAAAAAGACCTCGCAATTGCGAGGTTTTTTTGGGTGGTATGTTCGACTAAATAGGACGTTTATGGAAGTTTAAAAGGTAAGTGCACGTATCGAACTTTTATCTCTTGCGTATGAGAAATAACTCTTAAACTGTATTAGTATTAACGTCCCTTAAATTCAGCCTCACGTCTCTCAACCATTGCCATTACCCCTTCTTTGGCATCTTCTGAATGAAACAGCGGCGGCAGATAGCTATGAATATTGGCCAATGCCGTTGCTGCACCATTTCGACTGGCATCTTGTGCTGACGACAATGCGCCTCTCACACCCAAAGGCGCAGCTTTACAGATCTCTTGGGCTAGCGTCAATGCACGCTCATATTCAGTGCCGTTTGCTACCACTTCACTGACCAAATTTAGTCTATCTGCCGTTTGCGCATCAAATGCTTTACCAGTAAGCAGATACGGCATGGCTTTTTGCCAGCCTGATGCTGCGACAAACCGTACCGTTGCGCCACCAAATGGCATAATGCCGCGCTGTACTTCCATCTGTGCAAAGTTACAGTTATCACTGGCAATGACCACGTCGCTATTTAGCATCAGCTCGATAGCCACAGTGAAGCAAGTACCTTTTACCGCGACGACCACTGGTTTGGTACGCAGTTTTCCACTGATACCCCATGGGTCGATTTGATCATCACTAAACTCAAACACGCCATCGTTTAGCTTGTCTTGTAGCTCTACCAAGTCTAGCCCAGCTGTAAAGTGATCTCCATGCGCAAATATCAACGCACAGCGTAAGTTATCGTCTGCGTCGTAGCGAGTCATGGCATCAGACAGTTGGGCAATCATATGACTGTCAAAGGCGTTGCGTTTATTGGCACGGTTTAGCCCGACAAGGCAAACATGGCCTTGCGTGTTATAAGTGATGCGGTTTTCTGTGGCGTTACTATCCGTAGTCATGGTTCCATCCTTGTTAAAGTAATTATTGGAATATAATGAGTGGTTATATAGTCGAATCTCGATACTTTATCGGTAGAGATTGAGCGATAAGTCACCTTTAATATAGACACCCTCGTTCTATAACACAAGCCATAGAGATGACTCGCATAGTGCAAAAATCGATAAAAGTTGACCTCATTTACGATAAGTGCAACTATGTTGCAGGTCTAAATATGGTTCAGAGTATTTTATGGAATTTTGGCACGGTTTTTTACTCATCACTAGCGTACATCTATTGGCTGCGGCCTCACCTGGCCCTGATTTTGTCTTAGTCTCGCAGCAGACATTAGCAAAAGGTCGACGCACAGGTTTGATTTGCAGTCTCGGTATTACCTTAGGTCTTGCCGTCCATATTAGCTATTCTGTATTAGGACTGGCGACTGTCATTGCTCATTCGCAGCCGTTATTGACTACTATTAAATGGTTAGGTGGCGGCTATCTAATTTACTTAGGTTGGCAAGGTATCCAAGCCAAACCTAAAAAACCAGCAGATTTAGAGACTGATCACCTTTTAGAAAAAACACATGCTTTAGAAAAAGCAGACCCGCAAGTAGGTTCAAGCGCTCACATTTCGCAAGATTCGCTTGCTAGCCAGACCACACCTACAACCAAAGAAACCTCTATCAAAAAATCGCCTAGTAATGACGAATCGACCTTTGCTACGTTGCGTCGCGGATTCCTTTGTAATGTCTTTAATCCAAAAGCGCCTGTCTATTTTGTAGCTATCTTTACTCTTGTATTGTCGCCTGACATACCGCTTTGGCAATTGGCTATCTATGGCGTATGGATGATGGTGTTGCAGATGGCATGGTTTAGTACGGTCGTCATGCTACTCTCTATCCCTGCGGTACATCGACGCTTCCAAAGATTTGAGCATTGGATCGACCGTGTATTGGGTACTGCGATGATCGTATTAGGGCTTAACTTGATATTACGTCACCGATAAGCGACTGATAAAGCGCGGATAAACAATTAGCAACCTGCGAAATCTGCTACACTGGTTACTTATATCCATATATCGTAGCCTGACATTATGACAAGTAAGCCCATGACCCGTAACCCTGCAAATAGTAAACACAGAAATAGATCTCCTGCGACCGCGAAAAAACTCGGTCAGCTGCACCCACGCAACCCGCACCAAGGTCGTTATGACTTTGCAGTACTGTATCGCGCCTTACCAGAGCTTGCTGACCACACCATTACCAACCCTAAAGGTGAGTCGACGATTAACTTCTCGGATCATCAGGCTGTTCGCGTGCTAAATAAAGCACTGTTGGCGAACTATTACGGGGTTAAATTTTGGGACATTCCTGAAGGTTATCTATGTCCGCCTATTCCTGGACGTGCCGATTATATTCACTATATCGCGGATTTACTGGCGCAAACCACTCACGTAAACGCCGATAACACACCGCCAACGGGTAAAGAAATTCACGCCCTTGATATCGGTACTGGTGCCAGTGCTATCTACCCTATCGTTGGTAGTCAAAGCTATGGCTGGCGCTTTACAGCAAGTGACATTGACCCTATCTCAGTCAACACCGCAGCGCTGATTTGTGAAGCTAATCCAAAACTAAAGAGTGCGGTCAAAGTAAAGCTGCAGCCTGAGCCTAAGTTTATCTTTAAAAACATCATTGGTCGTCAAGATTATTTTGATGTCGTGGTTTGTAACCCTCCGTTTCATGCTTCATTAGAAGAAGCGATGGAAGCCAATAGTCGCAAGCAACACAACTTGCAGCGTCATCGTGGTAAAAATGAAAGCGAGCAAATCAGCCGTAGCTCAACCAAATCAGGCAACGCTGCGCAAAACCTAAACTTCGGTGGTCAGCATAAAGAGCTATGGAGTGAAGGTGGCGAGATTGCCTTCCTGACCAAGATGGCAAAAGAAAGTCAGAGCTTTGCAGAGCATGTGGGTTGGTTCACTACCTTAGTGTCGAAATCTGAAAACGTTAAGCCATTGCAATTATTATTAAAGCAGCTAAACGTCGCTCAAATGCGCATTATCGAGATGAGCCAAGGTCAGAAAAGCACTCGCGTACTAGCTTGGCGCTTTGACACTGACGAAGAGTAATCATCAAGCAAAATTACTAACTCGAGTTTCACGTGAAACAAAAAAGCACCACTTTGATATTCAAAGTGGTACTTTTGTATAAATACTCAGTAAGAATCTAAATAAATTAGCTAAAAAACATCACTTTTAGACCAATTGCAATAAGCACGATACCGCCCAATGCTTCAGCTTTATCCTCTAGCCATGTGCCTGAGCGACGTCCCAAATAGACCCCGATCCAGCCAAATATAGCAGTTACTACAGCGATAATTAAGCAAGCTAACCACGCATTCAGTGCCAATAAATTCAGCGTAAACCCTGCCGCCATTGCATCAATACTAGTTGCAACCGCTAACGTAAACATAGTGCGGTGATTGATATGTCCATGCTTACTCGTGGCTGTTACTGTATCACTATCAGTGTTAATAGCATCATCATTGACGTCCAGATCATCACTGTCAGTATCTGACTCATCAGCAGTAAACACTTCATAAAGCATTTTCCCACCTAGAGCAATCAATATAGTACCGCCAATCCAAGGTGCAGCAGCGGCCAGCCAACCCAACATTGCCGCACCTAATAAGTATCCAATAAGAGGCATTATCCCCTGAGCTATACCAAAGTAAAGCGCAGCATAAATAGCCAAGCGCAGTACATATTGATGACTATATTTTTGAGCCTTAGCACCCAACCCTATCGACACTGCAAACGCATCCATCGCTAAAGCAATAGCGAGTAAAATTACTTCAACCATTTGATTCCCACAAATTATAATTATTAGGTAATAGAAACGCTAACAAATGAGTTTCACGTGAAACAAAAATACCGCCTTGAATATTAAAGCGGTATTTTTATAAATTGTCAGTAACCAATTTTAAATTTAGATATCTAAGTTCGATACTGTTAGCGCATTCTCTTCAATAAAGATACGACGCGGCTCAACGTGATCACCCATTAAACAGGTAAACATATGGTCAGCAGCGATAGCATCTTCGATCGTAACGCGTAGCATACGACGGTTTTCAGGATCCATCGTTGTATCCCACAGCTGGTCGGCGTTCATCTCACCTAGCCCTTTGTAACGCTGGATAGCTAAACCACGACGCGCATCCAGCATCATTTGTTGCCATAGGTAATCGAAGTCGCGTACTGGGATGTCTTTAGTCGTCCCCGCAGACGCTTCACGGCGGATAAAGGCATCGCTCTCAAGCAACGTATTCCATTCGCTTGATAAACGTAGCAGTTTGCCATACTCACCAGAGTTGATAAAGCTAGCATCTAATAGATAATGGTGTGCCAGTTGATGCACGTATACCGTGACGCGTGGTAGCCACTGTGCCTTGGTAGATAAAGCCTCACTATCTGACGCTTCGCCTTCTACGGTACCTACTACTGGCGTCATACCCAATAAATCTGCTGCGGCTGCATCCATATTCTTTGGCTGCGGCGCATGGATATTAACCAGTTCAATCTCAGGGCTTAGATCGCTACCGAAGTGATCAAGCTTAGTCTGCATTGCTGCTTTCCAATCCTGCATGGCAGACTCATCATAAGTCATGTCAGTGCTAAGTTTTGGTGTATGCGTCAATGCGTCCAAAATTACCGCTGGGAAGCGAATCTGTAAACGTGCTTTGATCAACTGCGTTTGGTTATAGTCGTTAAGCAATGTCTCAAGTGCTTGACCAGTAATCGCAGGCGCATCGGCACTGATATGTAGCTTGGTATTATCAATCGTTGAAGACAATAGATACGCTTTAAGCGCTTCATCATCTTTTAGGTATAACTCTTGACGACCTTTTTTCACTTTGTATAGCGGTGGCTGAGCAATATATACATAACCACGCTCGATCAACTCAGGTGTTTGACGGAAGAAGAACGTCAATAGCAACGTACGAATATGCGATCCATCAACATCAGCATCGGTCATGATGATGATTTTGTGGTAGCGTACTTTATCAGGATTATACTCATCAGGACCAATACCACAGCCTAACGCAGTGATCAGGTTACCCACTTCAGCAGACGATAACATCTTGTCAAAACGAGCACGCTCGACGTTCAGAATCTTACCTTTTAATGGCAAAATTGCTTGTGTTTTACGACTACGACCTTGTTTAGCTGACCCACCTGCAGAGTCACCCTCCACAATGTATAGTTCAGATAATACTGGATCTTTTTCTTGGCAATCAGCCAACTTGCCAGGCAGACCTGCAATATCCAAAGTGGTCTTGCGACGTGTCATTTCACGTGCTTTACGAGCCGCATCACGTGCACGCGCTGCTTCCATAATTTTATTAGCAATGGCTTTACCAGCACTTGGATTTTCTAATAGATAATCGTTAAATTTATCGTGCATCGCAGATTCGACAGCAGATTTTACTTCGCTTGATACTAGCTTATCTTTCGTCTGGCTTGAGAACTTTGGATCTGGTACTTTAACAGAGACGATTGCCGTTAAACCTTCACGAGCATCATCACCAGTTGCAGCTACTTTTTCCTTCTTAAACAAGTTCTCGCGATCCATATAGCTATTTAAGCCACGTGTCAGTGCTGATCTGAAACCTGATAAGTGAGTACCGCCATCTTTTTGCGGGATATTGTTGGTAAAACATAGCACTTTTTCGTTATATGTATCTGACCACTGTAGCGCAACTTCTACGCTGATACCGTCATCTTGCTGACTGGTAAAATGGAATACTTCATTGATACCCTCTTTACCAGCATTGATGTAACTAACAAACTCTAGCAAGCCACCTTTATGCTCAAACTCATGGCGCTTATCAATACGCTCATCAGTCAAAACAATACGCACACCAGAGTTCAAAAATGATAGCTCACGTAAGCGTTTTGCTAAGATATCGTACTCAAAGATCGTACCGGTAAACACATCACTACTAGGATAAAAGCGGATTTGGGTACCTGTCTGATCGGTTGCTTCCATCTGTTGGATATCGCTATCAGGTACGCCATCAGTATAAGTCTGATGGTAGTGATAGCCTTCGCGCCAGATATTCATCTCAAGTTTTTGAGACAGAGCGTTAACTACTGATACCCCCACACCGTGCAAGCCACCTGACACTTTATAGCTATTGTCATCGAACTTACCACCTGCATGCAAGACCGTCATAATAACCTGCGCCGCTGATACACCCTCTTCTGGATGAATATCAACAGGCACACCGCGACCGTTATCCATCACACTGACAGATTCATCTTCGTGAATAACGATATCAATCTGATCACAGTGACCAGCAAGCGCCTCATCGATAGAGTTATCCACTACCTCAAAGACCATATGATGCAAGCCTGTGCCATCATCGGTATCGCCGATATACATACCAGGACGCACACGTACGGCCTCTAACCCACGCAATACGCGAATATCTTTAGAACTATAATCAGAAGGCAATACTTCTGAAACTACAGTAGGCACGGTGGCTTCAGTAGCACTGTCGTCTATCAATTGCTCGTGGTCAATAGGTAATGAATCACTCATGTACATTCCTTAATCTAGCCATAATCAGCCATTTACGATTAGCGCACTTATAAAAAGTCCGCTACATAGTGGCATCTTAGAATTAACGTCTATTATTCATAATCTAGAGTGCATATGAGCAGCTAAACCACTAACCACCGTTAGCCTTAAAAAAGGCTGCACAGAGATAAAATTAGTAAATTATTTATTAGTAATAGTCTTTGTTTTTCTAGACATTGTCAAAACTATTGAAATAAATAAAATACATAATTATCAAATACTTATAGATAATTGAAAAATAGAAATCTTTTCTATGATGCTATCAAATAAATTGCTGAGCACAGGACAAAAATAAAGGGTTATTTTAACATTTTTTTGCTTCTAAGTCACTGTTTACTGAGAGTTTTACGGTCTGTGAAAGGTCGTCTTAACATAGTAACTGTCAGGACAGATAGTAGTGGCTAGTGTATTGAATAATGAGAAGTTAAAGTAGATGGGTAATCATCAAAAGTATAAGCAGAAAAATGAAGTATTAGTTAGTAAATGAGATTTTTCCTTGTTTCACGTGAAACGTATTTGGTTGTGACCAAAGTTCATTAACTAAAGGTAAAATATCGTCTGTTAGACTGGTCATAAATACTTGGCAAGGGAGTTGAGCTAGGGTCGATAGCAGTATTTCTATAGCTCTATCATCTAGTTCTGCAGTGATATCATCTAGAAGCACAACAGGGGTTGCTTTCGATGATAAATCATCATTGAGTGAGTCACTGCTCTCTTCATCGTTTAGCAACAGTGGTAGCTGCGATAGGCGCAGTGCAGTAATGAGCAGTTTCTTTTCACCACGAGACAATACATTTGCTGCCTGCTCTTTCAAAGTTGGTAGTTTGGTTTGAACATCATGTGCTGAAGCTGCTGTTCTGGCATCTGTCGTTTGATCGCTTGTAGAATCATCAGAACGCCAATGCACATGGATATCAGCACGATGATTGCCTATACGGGTATATCCCAGTTGCAAATCCTGCTCTAACCGCTCATTAAGTTGCACATCTAGCGCAAAACTGGTGTCATACCCAGCGTTATAGCTCAAACTAAGTTGCTCAGCATAAGAGGGCAATAGCTGTACGATACTCTTAACAAAATAAGGTTGCCATTCAATAAATACTTGCTCGCGATAATGATGAATCAAGGCAGCATGATTACTCAACCCTTTATCCCATGACTTCAGCTCAGCAAGCTGTACTTGGGTTAAGTGACGAGTGCTTTTTAGCAAACTATTGCGCTGTTTTAGGAGGCGTTGATAAGCCATCCATTGTGGATGAAATCCTTGTTTCATGTGAAACACTAACCAATCTAACAGCTGTCGACGGCTCGCACTTCCCTGCTCCAACATATCCATCGTCGATGGATCTATCAGCAACGTAGGTAGCTGCTCTGTTAAGATACTCTGGTTGTAAACAGTGGTTTGATTGAGACGTAGTATAGTCGTAGCATCTGCTTGCTTTTGAATAGCTAAAGTACGGCTATCATTGAGCTTAGCATGAATAATCGTGTTATTCTGATGATGTTGGATATAACGTTTTGGCTGGTGATGACGAAAGCTCTTACCTCTTGATAACAAGAATATAGATTCGAGCAACGAGGTTTTACCACTGCCATTTGCACCGATAATTATGTTGCAGGCAGCAGGCTCTAAACTAATTTTAGTAAGGTTTCTAAGATGGGATATTTGTAGACGTTCAATCATGGTATCGATAGCCGCCCATTAAAGCCTGCTAATCTAGCAGGCAAAAGTTTATTAAAAATCAATATTCAGTATTGGAAATAAAACTCTTTGAAACGTACTAGTTCTATTCGATTTTATTTATTTCCAAAGAAAAACTCACTATATACGCATTGGCATAATGACATACTGATGGAACTCATCATTTAGTTGATTGACCAATACAGAGGCATTCGATTGGCTCATATGCATCTGTAAATCGCCTTGGATGACGCCTAATACATCTTGCAGATACGCAGCATTAAACGACAGCTCCATCGGCTCGCCTTGATACTTAGCTTGTATCATTTCAACTGCTTCATCCTGCTCAGCATTGTTGGCACGTACTTCGACCATACCATCGCTAGCAAAATTAAAGACCACACCACGAGATTTTTCATTACTCAAGATGGCAACACGACGTAGTACGTCTGTCATTTTTTCTTGACTGAATAAAGCCAATTTATCAGTATTGCTCGGCATCACACGGCGATAATCAGGGAACTTACCATCAATTAAACGTGCGGTAAACGTCACCATTAGATCTTGGCTAACTTGCCCTGCACTATCTACATCACCAAACGGCAAACTTACTTGTAAAAACTCTCGGCCAAAACTTAGGGTAACTGCGTTGTCCTGATCACCCAACATTTTACCAAGCTCAGAAGCTAGACGCTCAAGTTCGATCACTGCCTTACGTGGCAAGATAGCTTGCATATTGAGATCTGCGCTTACATTGATAACACTACGGGCTAATGCCAATCTATGGCCATCTGTTGCTACCGTTGTCAGTTGCTGCTGTGAAACGTCAAACAACATACCTGTTAAGTAATAGCGTACATCTTGAATCGCCATCGCAAACTGCGTTTTGTGAATCAAATCTGTCAGACGATTACGGCTGATAGTCAGAGGTGTGATATTCTGAGGGTTACCCAAGCTCGGATAGTCTTCGCTTGGCAATGTTCCTAATGTAAAACGACTCTTACCACTAGTTAATAAGCAACGCTCATTTGCTTGAGTTGCTAGATTAACTTGAGCCTGTGCAGGTAGCGATTTACAAATATCTTTTAGCTTGGTTGCAGGAAGTGTCGTTGTACCTGCTTCTACACAAGCACCAGCAGGCAATTTCAATGTCGATGTCAGCTCTACCTCTAAATCTGACGCTGTTAAGATAAGCTCAGATTCTGATAGCTGTAGCTTGATATTACCCAATATAACCATATTGTGGCGTTTATCAGCGGCTTTGGCGATCAAGTTGATAGCTTTTAGTAACGATTCTCGATTGATCGATAATTGCATGCTTAATTACTCTTATTTGAATGATTCTTTTATAAATATTTATCGTAATGACTTAATAATACCTTGTCTGCTGACGATAATCTACAAAGCATCTGTGGACTTATATTTTCGATATTATAAACCATCTGTATCTACTAGAATACAACGATATCTAGCGCTTTTATCCTGCCTGTAACATCAGAGCTAGGGTTTTATAATCCTTATCAAATGCAGGATCTGCTGCTCTTAACTCATTTACTTTATCGCAAGCGTGCATCACCGTTGTATGGTCGCGTCCACCGAACGACTGACCAATTTCAGGGAAGCTATCGCCTGTTAATTCACGCGACAAAGCCATCGCTATTTGACGTGGTCTTGCAATACTACGCGTACGTTTACGCCCCATAATATCTTTGACCGTGACATCATAGTACTCAGCAACTATCTTACGGATATTATCCATATTTACTGCCTGCACACGCATCGCAACGATATCTTTTAGTGCGTATTGCACCATCTCAAGGGTAATCTGTGCCCCTGTTAAGTTAGCATTGGCAAATACCTGATTTAAGGCACCTTCTAAACGTCTGACATTAGATACCACATTTTGTGCAATGAATAGCGCACATTCCTTTGGTAATACCATCCCGTAAGAAGCTGCTTTTTTCTGCAGAATTTGTACTCGAGTATCAATTTCAGGAGGATCAACAGCGACTGTTAACCCCCAAGAAAACCGTGATCTAAATCGTTCATCAAATTCCGTCATTTGGGAGGGATGTCGATCAGAGGCCAAAATTAACTGTTTATCACCACTAGTAAAATCTGCAAATAACGTTAGAAACTCATTACTACTCTTAGTCTTTCCTGCCAATACATGAATATCATCTACAATTAATAAATCCACTTTTTTTATTTTCTTTTTAAAATCTTCTATTTTATTATTTCTTAATGAATAAACTAATTGATTTATAAATTTTTCAGAAGTGAAATAATAAAAACTTTGATTATTTTTTAAATAGCGATGAGCTACAGAATGCATCAAATGGGTTTTTCCCAATCCAGAAGGGCCGTATATAAATAAAGGATTGTGACGATTTTTTGATTGGCGCTTACCAAGCTCATAACAAGCCTTGTAAGCCAAGTTATTGGACTTACCTGTAACAAAGGTTTCAAAAGTAAATTCGGGGTTCAGATAGCTTAATGATTTTGTATCAGCAGACTCAACTGGCTCATTATGACGCATGTTCGCGTCGATATCTGCTTTTGCGTTGTTATGATGAATAGATTCAAATTTATGTTCGGATGGGGTAGGGGAGACGTCGTCTTCTACAAACAAAGAACCTGATTGACTGTTATCTTCTGCATTGCGGCCAGCATTATCAACACGTACGACGACCTCTTCAATACTACCTTGGCTGTGTTTGGTCACCAATTGCTGAATATCTTGAAGATGATTCTTCTTGATATACGTCACAAAATAATCATTGGGAGCAAGAATAATCAAAGTTTGCGCTTCTTGATGAGCTGATAGAGGTCTCAGCCACATAGTAAACACGTTGTCTTTGACGTTATAACGCAAATCGTTTAGACATTTATCCCAAATATTTGCTGTGTCTATCATGAAAAATATTGACCTTATAATCTGAAATAATAGTTATTTTTTAGCAAGATAACTTGCTACATAAGCCTCGATATTACACGTAACAACTAACCAAAAAGTTCGTACTAACACCCTATACAAAGGTATATATCAAGTAGTGCCTAATTTAACACAGATACCCTGTGGATAAAACCTTGTTTTTTGTGGATAAGACTGTGGACAATTTTGTGTATAACTTTAATGCGCTAGTTATCCATATTTAACCCACAGTTTATCCACAGGCTTACCCATAGTCTAATAAATTGATAATAAAAAGGAAAAAAGACTTAACCACAGATAATCATGGTCCCAATAATAACAATACTATATTTATATTAATTAATTATTATTATAGTGTTTGAGTCTAACTGTGGATAACTTTATTATTCATATAATATGTAACTATAAAATTTGGTTAACTAGAAATAGGTTTTTATGGAGATATTTCTACTAGGTTCGTATGAGTTATTTCTCATTTGGGGACAAAGCAAATTAGTTTATTGACCAAAACCATACTGAATGGTATAATCCTCCGTTATTACGAATTTAGTCCATTATTTTGATAGGTGAGTTATGAAACGTACATTCCAACCAAGCGTGATCAAGCGTAAACGTACTCACGGTTTCCGTGCTCGTATGGCAACTAAAAAAGGCCGTCAGGTCTTAGCTCGTCGCCGCGCTAAAGGACGTCATCGCCTTACTGTATAATCAGTAGATTGCGATAAGCATGGCTAATAGTGCTTGTTGTGTTCTTATTGTTTATAGATTGCGATAGTCAATCATCACAACTGACACTTAGCCATATATCAAAAGCGCCCACATAGGCGCTTTTTTTGTCTCTATAATTTGTTATTATTTCTTCTATCGTTATTCTACTAGGTTGTACTATGTCCAATACTCTATCAGATACACCTGCAGCTAGTTTCACTAAACAGCAACGCCTGCTTACCCCTGCAGCCTTCCGTGAGGTATTTGACGCACCTGAGCGCAAGATTCATCAGAGTCATTTAATGGCTTTTGTACGTGCCAACGAGCATGCACAGCCGCGAGTCGGTATGGCTATTACCAAGCGTAAAGTACCTACTG
>NZ_PJAS01000001.1 GCF_002836735.1 Psychrobacter sp. 4Bb
TATCAAAGTTACATTTAGTTAACTTATTGGTTGATTTACTCTCAGACTTATGGTTTTATAGTGGTGTGAGTATGATTTCAAGCTTGCGTTTCTACCTTAGTAAGACCATGATAATCAGCATATTCAGTTAACAATAGTGATTTACAAATGGAACAAAAAGTATTTACGGCACTAAACGCAGAATTCACAGATGAAGATGCGAAGTTCTTAGAAACCTATTTTCGACTTGCTGACACAATCGCTGACTTGATAGGTCCTCATTGCGAAATAGTGATTCATTCATTTGCAAGCTTTGAGCAATCAGTCGTTAAAATAGTCAATGGCCACCATACTGGCCGTACCGTCTATTCACCTATCACAGATGTAGGGCTAAAAATGCTCAGCCAGTTTAAAAAAACAGGGGAAGTAGCACCAAAAAGTTACTTTACTACTAGTAAAGGCGGCGCTTTGCTTAAATCAACGACTTGTGTATTAGCGGGTGAGGCTGGTAAGCCAATTGGATTGTTCTGTATAAATATGAACTTATCCTGCCCTTTTCCAGAAATCATTCAAACATTAATGCCCGATATGGCAAATTTACATGCTGGCATTAATGAAAATTTCAGTTCTTCCGCTACAGATGTTATTGAGCAAGCTCTCAACAATGCTGTCTTGGAAGTTGACAATGATCCTTCGGTCAATCAAAAAGGTAGAAACAAAGCCATAACTAAGGTTCTGCTTGAAAATGAAATATTCGAATTTAAAGAAGCTACAGCAATGGTTTCTGAGCATCTAGGAATCACTCGCCATGCCATCTATAAATATATTCGCGAATTTAAATCTGAATGAAAGATTAAAAGCTCAACCCTCCTATAAATTTTATTAATCAATTACAAGAGATAATTATGAAAAAAGCAGTCCACACCGATTCAGCACCAGCCGCTATTGGACCTTACTCTCAAGGTATGGCGTTTAAAGAATTAGTATTTACTTCAGGTCAGCTGCCTTTAGACCCTAAGACCATGGTGTTCGTAGAAGGAGGAATTGAGGAACAAGCTCGCCAGTCATTAGCTAACCTAAAAGCAGTACTTGAAGAAAGTGGAGCTTCTTTAGCTTCAGTCCTCAAAACCACTTGTTTATTATCTGATATGAAAGACTTTGCTGCTTTCAACGATGTCTATACTGAAGTATTCGGTACTGAGGCTGCACCAAGTCGCACTTGTTTTGAAGCAGCTCGTTTACCAAAAGATGCTTTGGTAGAAATAGAAGCCATCGCCTTTATTAACTAATCTATGAGTTAATTCTATTGATCTTAGCCATGGCCTTGTCTTTATGTTTTTGAGAGAATTTTATGATTAACATTATTAAAAACAACTTCTATACCGGCAAAAAATCAGAAGTTTTCAATGCTGACTTTATTAGCCAAATACGCGATTTTCACTGTCAAATCGATGGCTATCAGCCAACTCCTCTGGTCTCACTACCTGTATTGGCCAAAAGATTGGGCGTAAAATCAATTTTAGTTAAAGATGAGTCTCATCGTTTTGGGCTTAAAGCCTATAAAGGACTTGGTGGTTCTTATGCTCTAGGACAATTGTTAGCTGAGCATCTTGATATTGATATAGCACAAATTGATCTAAAGACCGTTTCTGAAAGGTTAGATGAGCCATTAGTATTCACTACTGCGACCGCTGGTAATCATGGTACTGGCGTAGCGTGGGCCGCTCAAAAAATGGGGCAGAAGGCAGTTGTTTATATGCCCATGGGATCACCAGTAGCCAGTGTTGAACGTATTCGTAAACTCGGTGCAGAATGTATTGTAACGGATGTCAATTATGATGATACCGTACGTCTGGCTAGCAAAACTGCAGAAGAAAATGGTTGGATACTAGTACAGGATACGGCTTGGGACGGCTATGACAAAATCCCAACTTGGATTTCTCAAGGTTATATGACTATGCCTGATGAAGCTCTTGAACAAGCTGAAGATATGAACGAAGGGAAAATTACACATGTCATGCTACAAGCTGGTGTGGGTTCAATGGCAGGTGGCGTTTTAGGTTATTTAGTAGATAAGCTTGGTGTGGATAGTTTTAAGACTATTATCGCTGAACCTGGCGCTGCTGACTGTATCTATCGCTCGGGCAATAGCATTGACGGGGTTATGGTCAATGTCAGCGGTCAGCTAGATACTATAATGGCAGGTTTAGCTTGTGGTGAGCCGAATCCAGTCACTTGGCCTGTTTTAAGAGATAACAGCAGCTATTTTGCCTCTGTAGAGGATGGTGTCTCGGCAATAGGTATGCGTGTATTAGGTAATCCTCTATTAGGCGATACTGCTATTACTAGTGGAGAATCGGGCGCAATCACTTTCGGCTTGCTCTATAAGTTATGTAGCGATACCTCAAATCAAGAGCTTCGTGACGATTTAGGGTTAAATCAAGATTCAACTGTGTTAATTTTTAATACTGAAGGCGATACCAATCCAAGCAGGTATAGAGATATCGTTTGGGAAGCTAAATACTAGGTTTTGTTGATTGAGTTCATATAACTGTCAGACTAAATTATGATAGTTACATCAACTTTTATTAACAATAATAGTAAGTTAGATTCCTATACGCTGCGACAAATTTAAAACGAATTTGAGCTTTCAAGCTTAATTAAGTTTCACCTCAAATATTAAGTTACTTGAGGTTTTTTTTGTGTCTATATTTTTATGCAAGCCTGGCCTATGCTGTCGGCTCCATGGTAATTAAAATCATATCTAACACGAGCATTTCGATACCTCTACAGCGCACCGAACACGATCACGTAAAATACCCAAGTTTAGGTGCATCTATTCCACTACGAATATGAGCCAGTCTACAGCTTGAAAAAAGCAGCATAATTAGCCGACTGTTCCCACAACGGATTTTTTGTTAAGTAGATTTTAGATAGAGAAGTCAGTTCTCACTGCTTTCATTTAGGTATGTTACGAAGGAACTAATCCATTGATTTGTCTGATACTTGGCATAGGTGTAGAGTTAATGTTAATAACAGACAAAAAATCATTGATACCTTTTCTAGCACAAAGAACGCTTGCTTAACTGTTCTTAAACCACTGATAACCACTTGGAAAAATACGTCGCCATATGAGTTATGGCTAAAAGACTCTGATGATAATTCAATCGAAATATATGTATGTCTAACAGATACAGAGCTTTTAACAAACCCCCTAAAATGAGCAGTCAAAGTGGTGGGGCATAGAATTATACAAGTTACTCGTCAAAAAAATAGAAACTCCTAAGAGTTTCTATTTTAATAAGATAAAGCAGATTTTATTATGATGCTTTTGTTATATCTTGATCCACAGTCTTAACGTTTGAATTGAGAGCATTATAAGTCTCTATCCTGTCTGCTTCTTTGTTTAAGCTCTTATATAGAGTGATACACATGATAAAGAGGAAAATTGAAATCGGGAAGCCAGCAATAATAGAGGCTGTCTGCATAGCCTTTAGCCCGCCAGCATAGAGTAACCCACCAGCAATAATAGCGATTAACACCCCCCAAACAACCCGCATTTTTTTAGGGGAGGTCTGCGCACCTTCTGCATCTAGAAAGCATAAAACATAAGTACCACTATCAGCGGAAGTGATTAGGAACGTGGCAAGTAATATACAAGCTAGAATGCTCAATACCTGTCCGATTGTGTCGCCACCCACACTATCAAACATAGTAAACAAAGCAAATGTGGTGTCTAGCTGGACAGCTTCAACGATAGGTCCACCAGTAAAAGCTTCTTGAGCAGGTAGGCCTGATTCAACCAATGCTGCAGCTTGCGTTTCATAAACGTGGCGAGCATCTTGCTCAACTTTTAGGGCAGAGCCACCTACGACTGACATCCAGATTGCTGTGATTAAAGTTGGCACGAGTAGTACGCCCCCAATTAATTCACGAATAGTACGTCCCTTGGAGATACGGGCGACAAACATACCAACAAAAGGTGCCCAGGTCATCCACCACGGCCAGTAATAAGCCGTCCACCAGTTCTGCCAACCTGAGTCTTTTTGTGCATCACTCCATAAACTCATACCTATGATGTTTTGAGTGTAGTTGCCAGTGGTTTCGAGCAGTGTATGTAAGATATAGCGAGTTGGGCCGATGACAAGCAGAATGACAATTAAAGAGAGTGCTAATAGCATGTTTAGGTTAGATAAGTATTTCATTCCTTTGTTGACGCCTGTTACTGCAGAATAAGTCGCGATTGTACATAGCACACCCAATAGAAGAAGCTGATTAGATAGACTGTTGTCGATACCAAACACTTGGCTTAGGCCTGTGTTGATTTGGAGCGCACTCATACCAAGAGATTGAGCAATTCCGAACGCCGTAATGACAATAGTGAAGATGTCAATCACATGTCCAATAGGTCCGTAAATACGGTCTCCAATGACTGGATAAAGTATGGAGCGTAAACTAAAAGGCAATCCCTTTCGATAGCTAAAATAAGCCAATGCTAGAGCCGTGATACAGAATATTGCCCATGGATGTAACCCCCAGTGAAAGAAGGTAAGCTGCATGGCCATACTCGCCGACTCATCACTCAAGTCGGCAGCGAAAGGATTACTCATATAGTGATAGATAGGTTCGGCTGCAGACCAAAAAACTAGGCCAACCCCCATACCACCAGAAAACAGCATGGATATCCAGCTGATAAAGCTGAACTCTGGCTCTTCATCGTCTTTACCTAAGCGTATATGCCCAAGACGGCTGAACATCACAAAAAACAGGAAGCCGACAACACCTGTCATCAAAAAAATATAAAACCACTTAAAATTTTGCAATAGCATGGTTGAAAAACTTTCAAATGCCACACCTGCCTGTTCTGCTTGGAGCGCACAGAACAATACGAAAGCAATAACCAATACTTTTGAGACAACCGTTATGGTTGGATTTAGTCCTTTAAAAATGCCTGATGTAGCTAGCATGATCACTCCTTGAATACGTTACAACAGCCAGATTTCCATAGCCAGCTGCGTGTTTGGGTCATTCAGAGTAGTGCTATGTGCCAGTACCTTTCAACCTATTTATTATCATAAATGCATGAGTTTTATTAATAGAAAACAATTGTAGGAATTAAAAACAGCGTCTTTCCATAAAATACATGACAAAAACTCATGAATATCTAGCAGAAAAGTCGTTTGTCAAACCCTGAAATGTCTAGCAGAATCTTCATCAAGCAGTACACATTACTCATGAATGGCTACAGCCAACGCAAGGAAGTATGCGTCATTTTATTACATGGAGATTCAGCATGAACCAAACTAACCACAATCGCATCTCAATCCAACAAGTAGACAGTGTTTTACACCCCATCACTGAAGCAAGTGGTATGCCTAATACTGCTTATGTCAGCGAAGAGTATTTCAATTTTGAACGCGATAACATCTTAAGCAAAACTTGGGTATGTGTCGGGTTTGCCTCTGACCTTATTAAAAACGGCTACATCAAACCTGTCGAATTTATGGGATTGCCATTATTGATGATGCGTAATCGTGAAGGTAAAGTGCAAGTGTTCCATAACGTTTGTAGTCACCGCGGTATGAAATTGGTTCATGAAGAGGGTGTGGTACAGGGCGTGATTCGCTGTCAGTATCATTCTTGGAGTTACGATTTAGATGGAAACTTAAAAGGAACACCGCACGTAGGCGGTATAGGCAAACACAAAGATGAGCGCTTTAAATGCGAAGACCATGGTCTACGTGCATTACGTTCTAGTGTTTGGATGGATATGGTCTTCGTAAACATATCAGGGGATGCAGCACCGTTTGAAGAGCATATCGCTCCTTTGTTAGAGCGTTGGAAGCCGTTTTGGGGAGAGAATGGTGTCGATCAAATCCACCGTGTGGATATGAGTGAAGGTTTAGAGATTGAGGTAGATAGTAACTGGAAGTTGACGGTCGAAAACTACTGCGAAGCCTATCATTTGCCTTGGGTTCATCCAGCATTGAACACGTACTCAAAGCTAGAAGACCATTACAACATTATGTTTGAAGACCGTTTTGCAGGACAAGGTAGCTATAAATACAACTTGTCTGATACTCAAGGTACTCATTTACCTAAGTTTCCAAGCTGGCCAGAGGACAAATTGCGTCATGCTGAATATGTGGCTTTGTTTCCAAACGTGCTGTTGGGCATTCAAGCAGACCATGTATTTGCAATGATGATAGATCCCATCAGTGCCGAAAAAACAACTGAAAAACTCCGCTTGTACTTTGTCAGTGATGAATCTGCCAAAGACATTTATGCAGCTTGTCGTACAGCGACGCTAGAGTCTTGGCGTGTGGTATTTAGTGAAGACATTACGGCGGTCGAAGGTCTACAAAAGGGTCGTCATTCTCCAGGGTTTGGTGGCGGTGTGTTTTCACCCGAGATGGACTTACCAACACATTTCTTCCAAAAATGGCTAGCCACACAAGCGAAAGCTGCACTAGAAAGGGAGGCATAAGATGCAACATTACCTCAATTATATCAATGGCGAATGGAAAGACTCACACTGTCAACTGACTGTGATGAACCCTGCTACTGGAGCAGCCTATGCCACTGTTGCTCAAGCAAGTATCGAGGATGCTGATCTAGCAATGGCTGGAGCAAGGCATTGTGTGAGCCAAGGGCTGCTTACCGATATACGCCCAGCGCAGCGCCTTACTTGGATGCTCAAGGCAGCTGAGGAAATTCGTAAAATTACGGAAGAGGCCGCTTTAGTGCTGTGCTCAGAAAACGGTAAAAACTTGGATACGGCTCGTGATGAGTTCATCGAAGCAGCCCGTTACTTTGAGTATTACGCTGGCATCGCAGACAAAATTGAAGGGATATCTGTGCCATTGGGCAAAGACTACATTAATTTTACTCAATACGAGCCAATGGGTATATCAGTACAGATTGTCCCTTGGAATTTCCCTGTATCAATTTGCGCGCGTTCTTTGGCGCCAGCTTTAGCCGCTGGCAATGCGGTGGTTGTAAAATCTCCTGAGATCTCGCCCATCGCGATGACGTTATTATTTAAAGCTATCGAAAAAGCTGGTTTTCCACAAGGCGCGGTGAACTTACTTTGCGGCAAAGGCTCAGAGGTTGGCTCGCACTTAGTCAAGCATTCAGAAACCAATCAAATTGTATTTACAGGCTCAGTACCAACTGGACAACGCATCTTAAGAGATGCTGCTGAACGCGCAACACCTTCGGTGATGGAGCTGGGAGGAAAGTCTGCTGCCATCGCACTAGCAGATGTGGATCTAGACACGTTATTGAGCAGTGTCAAGGTCGGTATTTTCTATAACTCTGGGCAAGTATGCTCAGCGATGTCACGCCTACTGGTACATCGCAGTCGTTATGACGAAGTAAAAAATGCAGTCGTTGATTTGGCACAGAGCTTAAGTATCGGGACAGGTGAAGATAACTCTGATTTAACGCCTGTAGTATCTAAGAGTCAACAGCAGCAGATTCTAAAAATGATTGAGTCTGCTCGTGAAGACGGCGCATGTATTTTGACAGGTGGCAGTGCACCTGACTTAGATGGTTATTTTGTATCGCCAACGATCATCGAAGCCAGCCATGAGATGAGTATCACGCAGCAAGAAGTCTTTGGACCTGTCTTAGTGATAATGCCGTTTGATGAAGAAGAGCAAGCGATTGAGATGGCCAATGGTACAGAGTTTGGTTTGGTGGCTGGCGTATTTGGCGAAGGGCTAAGTCAGACGTTACGGGTGGCAAACAAACTGGTTGCTGGGCAGATATTCATTAATGAGTGGTTTGCAGGCGGGGTTGAGACGCCTTTTGGCGGCGTAGGATTGTCAGGTTTTGGTCGAGAAAAAGGGCAGGAAGCCATCTATAGTTATGTTCAGACACGCAATATTGGTATTCGTTTGAGACACAACAAGTAGTCACAGAGTCAAAGGGAGTAGGCACAATGAAAAAATGGTTATGTATTGTCTGTGGTTGGGTTTATGACGAGGCGAAAGGCTGGCCTGCTGATGGAATCGCACCTGGCACAAGATGGGAAGACATTCCAGAAGATTGGTTGTGCCCTGACTGTCAAGTGACAAAAGCTGATTTTGAGATGCTCGATATTACCGATGAAGAAGAGGAAAGTATTGGCAACGCTATCGTTGATAATACTATTGAACCAATCGTTATTATCGGAAGTGGTCATGCAGGTTATCAGTTGGCGTCAGCACTGCGTAGCCAGTCTCCAGATTTGTCTATTACCTTATTCACCGCCGATGATGGATCGGTCTATAGTAAACCCGCATTATCTAATGCGCTTGCCCTAGGCAAAAGCTGTGATGATCTAGTGAGAGAGTCTGCGCTGAGCTGGGAGCGACGATTAGATATTCGTGTATATGCACACACTCGTATCAACAAAATTGATCGTTCACAAAAAAGACTCTACACCACAATAGGTGAATATACCTACGGCCGCTTAGTATTAGCGACTGGTGCAACGCCAATCATCATTCCGGTAGAAGGTGAGCAGTCCGCTCTATTCAGTGTGAATGATCTAGCAGATTACAAACAGTTCCGTTCTCATCTAACCGATAAAAAACATATCACTATTTTAGGTGATGGCTTGATTGGTTGTGAGTTTGCTAATGATCTGGCAGCACATGGTATGGCTGTCACCGTGGTAGGGTTGGGAAAATGGCCTATGGAGCGACTAATTCCGCAACAGTTAGGTAGTGCGTTGCAGCAAGCGTTGAGCGGAATTGGTGTGGAGTGGAAGCTGGAGAATAGTATCCGCTCTGTTCAATCACTCGGTGGTCGTTATCAGTTAGCGCTACAAGATGGGCAACATATAGAGACAGACTTGGTACTCAGTGCCGTTGGCTTGAGACCAAATATTGCATTGGCTCAAACAGCAGGTTTGATAACAGGCCGAGGTATCCAGACTGATTTAAATCACCAGAGTAGTGACCCTGCGATATATGCATTAGGGGATTGCGCTGAGGTGAATGGTGAATGGGCACCTTATATTAATCCTATTAATCAGGCGCTACCTGCTCTGGTGAGTAGCCTATTAGGTAAGCTGACACCAGCCTCATTGAAGGCGACGCCCATTATCGTTAAGACGCCTGTTTTACCGCTGAGTATATTGCCAGGGGTTGGCGCTGGGGACTGGAGGGTTGAGCAGTATGGGCAAGAGCTGGCTGCAGGTTTTTATGATAAGGCAGGCAATCTAACAGGCTTTGCACTACTTGGTGCGACATTACAAAGCCAGCGCAATCAATGGCTTGAAAAAATCACGCTCAATAAAACGGCAGCTTGAGGAAATAATAATGGTTAATTTACCGAATGATGATAAAAGCTGTGGTTGGTATTCCGTATTGCCTACGCCAGAACCTGCCAAAAAACTGCTTGGAACACAAAAAGCCGATTATGCGATTATTGGTGCAGGCTTTGCTGGCCTAGCGGCTGCAAGACGATTGGCTGAGCTAAAGCCAGAGGCGCGTATTATATTGGTAGATGCGCAGCGTGTGGCAGAAGGGGCCTCAGGGCGTAACTCAGGCTTTGTGATAGATTTACCACATAAGTTTTCATTAGAGCACCCAGATCCTGAGCTTAAGAAAAAGCTATTACACCTAAATAGAACCGCCATATCGCAGTTGCAAGGGTTGGTTGAACAGCATAACATTGATTGTCAGTGGTCGGCAGTAGGTAAGTACCAAGGCGCAGTGGGCGAACGTGGTGAAGAGCACCTAAATCATTTTGAGCATTTGATGAAAAATTTAGGGGAGCCTTATCATTGGGTAGAAAAGGCAGAGCTCAGTAGCGTTCTTGGAACCAATTATTATAGCCGTGCTATTTTTACGCCTGGCTCTTACCTCATGCAGCCAGCTGCTTTAGTACAAGGAATGGGTAACAACCTACCTGAGAATGTAGAACTGTTTGAAGAATCACCAATTACAGACATACAGAAATTAAATGGTAATTGGGTGCTGACTAGTAATAAAGGAACAGTGATTACATCTAAGTTATTACTGGGCACCAGTATCTTTACGCGAGAGTTTGGCTATCTCAAAAATCGTTTATTACCCGTGATGACTTTTGCCAGTTGGACTCGTCCATTAACTGATGAAGAAATGAAGATATACAAAGGTGACTTAAACTGGGGATTAACACCAGCTGACCATGCTGGCACGACATTACGCATGACTGCGGATCGCCGCATCCTTATTCGTAATACCTACAAACACGTACCAAAATACGGCAAAAGTATCAGTGATGAAACACGCCAATGGGTTCAGACGGATCATCGAAAAGCGTTCTTAGCCCGTTATCCTGAGCTCTCAGGTGTGCCTTTAACCCATACATGGGGAGGTGTTTATGCCATCTCACGCAATTTCACGAACTTCTTTGGTGAGTTAGAAGATGGCGTGTATGCCAGCGCGTGTGATAACGGTGTTGGTGCAGCGTGGGGAACCATTTCTGGAACGCTACTCGCAGATTTGATGGTAGGAGCAGACTCCCAAGATTTGCGTGATATTCAATATGTGACTGATATGCCAAGCTTAAACCCACCAGAACCGTTTTTAGGGTTGGGAGTCAAGTTTCGCATCAATCTTGCAAAATGGCAAAGTCGCAGTGAACTATAGCAACTGCTAGGAGATGAACATGAGTGAAGTAAGATTAATAGACAGTAAGAACCTCGAATTTAGTGTACGTGGCGACTCTCCAGGCATGGCTTATGTGGCTAGGGCATTAACGCCTGATGTTTCTCCAAATATGGGGATAGGTTTTGCTCGCTGGGAAGGTGCGGAGGTCTCATGGCAAGTACTCTACGATGAGGTTGTCTTTGTGATAGAAGGCTGTTTTGAGTTGACAGCTAATGGTCACAAATATGAAGTGCGTCCAGGACAAATGCTTTGGATTCCTGAAGGAACAGAGCTTATATACGGTGGTCATGCCTTATTTGGCTATGTTGTGCATCCTGGTAACTGGAAAGAAATCCATGGATTGATATAAATATGATATTTAGGTATTAGGCCCTTTAAGTCTCACGATTTAAAGGGTTTTCTGTTTTTACATATAATAGTAAATATTAGTTTTAAAGATTATATAACACTGTTCGAACGGCAGTAGTCAAATTTCTTATACCTTGATTATCTATATTTTGAAACTGCTAAATTCCTCGATCATTTTTTCCATGACTTCTAGTGATATACTCTAGCTTTCAATGATTTCAGTTTACTATCTAATCTAAGGACTAGGTTAGATAAAATAGCGTCAGCTATTATGCAAATGACAAGCTAGGAGTGTCGATGAAAATCAAGCCATTACCACCGATGAATAGTCTCATTATGTTTGAAGTAGCAGCTCGCTACCAGAGCTTTACCCTAGCTGCTGATGAGCTAAACGTCACGCAAGGAGCAGTCAGTCGTCAGATACGCCAGTTAGAAGATTATCTTGGCAAAGAGTTGTTTATTCGAGCAAATCGTAAGATATCTTTATCGCCCACTGGATTACAGTATTATCAAAGCATTTATGGTGCGCTTATTAATATTGCCCAAGCGACTGGAGAAATCAAAAAATGGCGCGGTGAAAATCAAGTCACAGTAGCCACCACACATGCTATGGCAGCACTTTGGCTATTGCCCAAAGTTGCACGATTTCAGCAAGAAGAAGGTATAGACCTGAGAATACTAGCAACTGATAATGTTGTGGATTTGCATAGTATGGACTGCGATTTGGCTTTATTTTACTGTCGTGTACCACCTGCAGGAATGGAGGTGACCCCTCTATTTCCAGAAGAGGTTTTCCCTGTCTGTAGTCCAGATTATTTGGTGCAGTTTAATAATGATAGATCGCTAGAGAAAATATTTGGTGGCACTTTATTGAATCTGGATGAAGCACGAATAGACTGGATGACTTGGCCTGAGTGGTTTAGTGAAGTAGGTTATCCTACTATCACGCCTAAAAATAAAGTCCATATCAATAATTACACGATGTTGCTTCAGGCTGCAATTAATGGTCAAGGTATTGCTTTGGCGTGGGGCTCACTTGTAGATGACTATCTGAAAAGTGGCGCTCTAGTGCGCCCAGTAGATACCGTTTTACGTACTGCAGAAAACTTTTATATGTTGGAGCCTTTAGGTCGACATAATACATCAATGAGTGTGACCAAATTCCGGAAATGGTTACTACAACAGCTCCCAGAGATTGTAGGAACAGGAAGCCTAAATTAAAGACTAACTATTCTGTAGTATCAAGATTGTTTTTGATTGTATGAACTACAAACCTGTCAACAATTTAGCTAAAAAATATGTCGCTCAACGTGAATATCACTCATTATCTATGAGTGATATTTTTTTATCTTTAATTAGCATCATATGAATAAGAAACCGTAGTAGCGGCGAGTATTGCCATTTATTCGTCCGTTCTCTATGGTCTTGACTAGCGATACCGATATGGAGAGCGTTTTTTGAATCATTAGATTGTTGTTTGATGTTTTGATAATCGGTAGTTGAGATATTTTTAATCAACAAGGATTCGTTGCTACTCATCAGCCAACGTTTCAAAGGCAGCAGTTTTTTGGCAATCTAGTTCTTCTAAAAAATAATTTAATATAAGAGCTACGACTCTAATGGCAGGATGGTTATCATTTCTTCTTAAAGTATGCAGCGTAGAAACTCAGCTCATATGAAATAGGTATATTTTGCTATATCCTAGTATATTTTGATA
>NZ_PJAS01000002.1 GCF_002836735.1 Psychrobacter sp. 4Bb
GTAAAAAACACTAAAAAATATTCTATCTAAATTAACCCCAAAAATGTCCAAAGGTCATAAACAGACCAATACTCAGAAGCATAAATGCCACAATAATTAAGCGCTTGAACCAGTTAAATGCTGGCAAGCGCGTGGTATTATCATCCGACATGAGATAAGCGAACAAAAACAATAGGCTTGCTGCCAAGGTCATGATACCAAGCCCAATTGGTAATATAAATAAGTACACTTGCCACACAGTCATCTCTCAACGGTCATTATTAAGGGCATCATAGCAGCAACAGGATTGCGCTGTCTGTATGAACGTGACTTCACTTAGACTTTTTACAGCTATTCAAACAGAAGTGATTCGATTATAGAAAAACAAGATTAAATAAAAATAGGCAAATATCGAGAAATAAGTTGGCTTCTAAGATATAATTCTATATAGTTCTAGTAACTTTATAGACACATTAAGAACGAGGGGATTAGTGGTAAAAAATCAGCGAAAACCTTACTTATATATTCATATAGATGTCACATATCAAATGACTATTACTGATAATTGAGGTACTTGCAAAACCAGTTTTAAGGTTTATCAAGCGAGTGACGAGTTGGTTTTGACTATTGAAACTGAGGTATGTCTCTATAATTTATTCGTAATAAAGTTATTGAAATATATTAAACAAAACTATCCTTATTCTTAGAGAGATAACATGCTAAAAAGAATTGCTTTTCTAACGGTTACATCAATACTATTTGCTGGTTGTGCGTCTGTACCCACTGAAAATGTTGAAGTATCTAATGTACTCAAGCAAGTTAAAGCACCAAGTACAGATAATGCTGGTCTATATATTTACCGTAGCAATAGTGTGGTGGGTGCGGCTTTGAAGAAAGATATCTGGGTAGATGATGAGTGTATTGGAGAGACTGCGCGTGGAACATTCTTTTACCATGAGGTGCTAGGAAATAAAGAGCATAAAGTTTCAACAGAATCTGAGTTCTCACCAAATGATTTAATGGTAATGACTGAAACAGGTCAAAACTACTTCGTCAAACAGTATATTAAGCCCGGTCTTTTTGTCGGTGGTGCTGGTTTGAAGTTAGTACCTGAAAGTGAGGGCAAAGAAGCGATAGCTGACCTTGATCTCGGTATTAAAGGCAATTGTAGTAAATAGCTAATTTTATCATCCGAGTGGTTCGTAGTATTAACGACATTTAGCTATTAACTCACTGAAAAATAGGCTGAGATTGGATTGAACACGAAAAAGAGGGTGCTTATAAAGCACCCTCTTTTTCGTGTTCAGTCTGCGTAACTAACGCATCGTCACAAACTCTTCCGAGCCAGTTGGATGAATGGCAACGGTATTGTCAAAATCAGCCTTAGTCGCGCCCATTTTGATAGCAACGGCAAAACCTTGAATCATCTCATCGACGCCAAAACCAATACCATGTAGGCCAATGACTTTTTTGTCATCACCCAAGCATACTAGCTTCATGGTGCATTTTTGACGATGCTGAGTGACCGCGCTATACATATCGGTAAAGCTTGAAGTATAACATTTGATGTTTTCTTTGCCATAGCGCTCCACCGCGTCGATTTCAGACAAGCCAATCGTACCGATAGCTGGGTGAGTGAAGATTACCGTCGGTATTAACGAGTAGTCCAAATGCTCATTAGGCTTATTATTAAACAGACGCTCTGATAAACGGCGACCTGCGGCAATCGCTACAGGCGTTAGATCTACGCTGTTCTCGATAATATCACCGACTGCATAAATACCATCGACGTTGGTGTTTTGGAATTTATCGACTTTAATTTTACCTGTCTCAGTCGTCTCAACCCCTGTCACTTGCAGATTGATACCGTCTGTCGATGGCGCGCGACCAATCGCCCAAATCAAGCAATCGACAGTGTCGATACAGTCTTCACCGCCATCATTGGTGGTTAAATCTAGGCTATCATCAGCATTTTTATTGACTTCATTGATTACTGTGTTGGTGTGTAACTTAATACCAGCTTGTTCCATTTCTATCAGCAAAGTCTCTACGATAGTATGGTCAAACGTACGTAGTGGTGAGTGTTTGCGTACATACAAATGCACCTCGGCACCCAGACTGTTTAACACGCCTGCGATCTCGACAGCGATATAGCCTGCACCTACAATCGCCACACGTTTTGGCAAATGATTCAACGCAAAAAAGCCGTCAGAGTCGATGCCGTATTCTGCGCCTTTGATATCTGGCTGAATCGGATGACCGCCCGTAGCAATCAAAATATGATCAGCGGTAATCAGCTCGCCATTTACTTCTACGGTATTGGTATCGACAAACTTGGCAAAGCCTTTGATCACTTCGACGCCGTTTTTGGCCAAGTTATTGTCATAAGCGCGGTGAATGTTTTCGATATATTGTTGACGGCTCTGTACCAGCTTTTGGAAGTCAAAACCTTTTAACTCAACATCAAAACCATAGTCTGGCGCATATTTATGGATAGCTTCAGCCACTTGCGCGCCATACCACATTACTTTTTTGGGCACACAGCCCAAATTCACACAAGTACCACCCAGTTGGTTGGCTTCGATAATGGCGCATTTTTTACCGTAGCTCGCTGCGCGGTTGAGTGATGCGATGCCGCCGCTACCGCCGCCAATAGAGATATAGTCATAATGTTTGGTCATAATACGGTCTCTTTATTAAGTTGTTATTGGTGCTGTTTCTGACTCTACTGTAATGGGTCTTATCATCCATCTTACAAGTTTTTTATGGTTAGGATGTGTTGAGTCGCTTGAGTCTCAACAGTGCTTGGTTAAGAAAAGCTTAGCATTTAGATATTTAAGATCATCTATACAATAGGACGACGTCTATAAAATAACAACCCCGGAATGGACAAGCCGAGCACCAATCCTGAGGTGACAAATAAAGCTTCGAACAAATACACCATCATTTGGCTAAATAACTCATCTGAAAAGCCAAAGTAACCAATCTGCACCATACTAACCATCGCTTTATATGCGGCGATACCAGGCATCATACAGATGACACTGGGCGAGATGAGCGCTTTGGGCGGTAAGGTATATTTCTTAGAAAAATATACGCCCAAAAAGCTGGCAAGCATCGCCCCAAAAAAGCTGGCAAGCACGATATGTATGTTCTGATAAACGAGAGCTGTCTTTAACCCAAAGCCAAACGCGGTCATAAGTAAACACGGCAAGATATAGCGTTTGGGTACGCTAAACATCAGCGTCCAACCAAGGGTAATGATACAAGATAGTATGACGGTTTTGATAAACCACATTTTAAAACCCCCAATGCTGTATGCGAAGTAAAACCAGCGCCATTACGATACCGACGCACGCGGACAGGGTCAGCATATAGGTAAAGACCGCACGCCCAACGCCAATATTGACATAGCCTTTGAGGATATCGGATAAGGAGTTAATCAACGGAAAGCTGGGCACCAGTAGCAATACGCTGGAGGCAACAGCGATATCGGCGTTATTACCAATATCAAAATAATAGGTCGTCGCCCCAATCAATGAGGCGATAAATGCGGTCACAATGACCGTGATAAAAGGGTTAAAGTGGTGCTTGGAGAGATAGATACGAGTAAACATCGCCACCATGCCAGCGATAAATGTCACCGCCGTAATCGACCAACTACCACCATTCAAATAAGCAAAAGCCGCACAAGATGCACCCACAAATAGACTGACGAGCCACGTTGGATATACGGTCTTATCCAACTCATCAAAGGCAAGGGTAGTGCGGTCAATCAAGTCATTATGATCGACAGTGGCTTCGGTTTTATTGACGATTTGCTGGATTTGTACCAACAGATTGACGTTGATGCTCTGATTGATCGTGTCTCTAGTGGTAGTGATACAGCGCTCGTCACAGATAGTCGTCAAGGTAATGGCGTTAAAGTTTAGCGAACACTCGACGCTGTTCATCCCCAAGGCAAGCCCCAAGCGTTTGGACAAGTCCACCACCACGGCAGACTCAGCACCATACTGCATAAGGAGTAATCCGCAGCGCACGCATAGTCGGGTAATGCGCTGCTGCTTTACGTAGCTGATAGAGGTCATGGGTGAGATACGCAGGTTGGTATTGATACACTATTATAAAGGGTATAGATGCTGATGCGCAGGCATTAACGGATATTATATTGGCTGCTATTGTAAAATTTTTTGATAAGGAGCATAAAATGCATATCGCTATTTTGACATTGACGTTTTCATTGCCCGGCTGCGGCTCGCTAAAAGAGAAACGCCACCGTATGGGCGGCTTGCATGCGCGCTTTGGCAATGCGCCAAGTGTCGCAGTATGTGAGAGCGGCGGCCGCGCGCGCCATGATGCCAGTGAGTGGACGTTTGTGATCGTTGGACTGTCTAAACGTGAGGTCGAATCGCAATGTAGTCAAATTGAGGAAAAGCTAGAACGTACGGTAGATGCAATAGTGATGAATATTGAGAGGGAGTTTGTTTAGCGTTGAGAGTATTTATAGGAAGCTAATCTCGCTTTTCGCTTTAATAAAAAACCCCATTTAAAGGGTTTTCATTGCAAGCCTAACGAAGCAGTGTTTCGTTTTTACAGCTCTCAAGTGTCGCAATCTCTACACCAACCTACTTGCTAAGTATCTTTTGATAAAAAATCTAGTAAGGCAGGCACGTTTTCCCGAGCGCTACGCCCAGCACCTATAATAGTCGCTGAAGCAGGACTTGCCCAATCGCCGTAGCCAAATAGCCATAGGCGTGGCTCTTTGAGCGCTTGACCTTGTTCGGTCAATATCTTCCCATCCTCTTCTATCACACCTAAAGACGCTAAATGCTCAAGCGTAGGCTCAAAGCCAGTACACCAAATAATCGCATCTATTGATTCTTCAGTGCCATCAGGCCATACCACGCCTTGCTTGGTAAGGTGACTAAACATAGGTCGCGTCGTTAATAGTCCTTTATCCCGCACTTTTTTAATAGGCGGCATCATAACGATATTACCCTCAATATTAGCGGCGTTAGTGTTATTACTATCGTTATCACTGCGATCATTACTATTATTGCCATCGTCTTCATTATCGATAACTTTATGAGTACTACTTTTATTGCTCATAATACGCGCCGTGGCTCTCTCAAATAGGGCGCGCCCATCGACATCGTCTGGTAAAAACTGTGGTGGCTCAAGCGTTACCCAGCTCGCATCAGCGACTTGCACCAATTCTGCATAAATCTGCGCTCCGGAGTTGCCACCGCCGACCACTAGTACCCGTTTATCTTTATATCCTTCTGGACCGTCGTAATGAGCTGAGTGGCGCTGTTCACCGAGGTAGTCTTGCTGTCCTTCAATATCTGGAATGTAGTAATTGCTCCAAGTGCCTGTAGCGCTAACGACCGCTTTAGCAAGACAAGTGTAGTGTCCATCGCTTACTCGCAAGCAGTCATTCTCATCATCGCGCTGGACGCTTTTTACTTCATAAGGGCGATAGATAGGTAGCTGGTAGCGCTGTTCATAGTCGGCAAAATAGCTTAATACGTCATCTCGATGCGGGCTTTTACCGTCTTTGGAGGATGGCATCAGTCTACCTGGTAAGGAGCTCATCCAAGCTGGTGAAAAAAGTCGTAGCGAGGGCCAAAAACGCTGCCATGCGCCGCCACTTTGGTCTTGATTGTCTAAGATAATAAAGTCCAACTTGGCGCGTCTTAAGTAGTAGCCTACCGCTAAACCTGCTTGACCGCCACCAATGACAATCACGTCGAATATTTTGGTAGACGATTTTTTAGACGACATTTTAGGTGACATAGTATTTCTAATTCTCTTGATATAAGAATACAAATAAACGGTATCTGGTTTTATTTTTATTGAGCTAATCCTGTTTTTCGCTCTAGTGTACGACCTAGGATACCGCTGCGGAATTTGTGAAAATGCAAACTCCCTCGCGCTCGGGCGAAGCGGCGCTTCGTTATTTACTTGCTCAGGACTAAATTTTGTCTAAAGGCGATTAATTAGCATTGAATATGAATGGTTGATTTGTAGTGAGTACAGCCATTTCGAAAACTATACTTATCTGGTCGTCGACTAAATAAGACATAGGTATAGAAATATTGATAAATCATTCATTCTTTTTATACCTGCTTTATAGTGCTTAAATACTATAAGACAAGTTGCAGAGGAGTGTTGAGTAAACAGTATATCCATTTATATCTAAAAATTATCAACTTATACCTCAGTGAAAACAATAACAAGTAGTTATACCTAAAAGGTATAACTACTTGTTAAATAGGTCTTAGACATACTCACTAAGAGTGTTTATCTTGGATATAGAAAGTTACATGCCAATAAAAAAATGTTTGAGTATAAACACCTTACTTATCCGAGCTTTGATAGTGCCTTAATCTAATAATCCATTAGTTATGTACATAACTAATATTTTAGTGTGATGAATTAGTGATACTAAGTATTGTTAAACAACTAGTGTTGAGATAGATACACGTAGTATGAAATAGAGATTTACTTTATGACACTTAGATTTCAGAAATAGCCATCAAGAATTACAACTGTCATGCAGAATTTAAATCGTATGATTTAGATTGGTGTTTTTTATAGCTGAAAAAATCTTTGTCTGATTTTTTATTCTCGCTTATATCATTCAAACATTTAAACTGCAAAAGCAATTTAAATTATTCAAGTTCCTCAGGGTAAGTATATTGCATGGATTTATTAAAAATAGATCAGGGAGATCTAAATGATAGAGACTAAAGAGCCGCCTCTGAAGGACGTCATAGAAACAATAAGCTATCCAATGATTTTAATTGGCTTATTTGGTGGGCTTTTATTAGCATGGCTTCTACCTGATAGTTTATCCTTTGCTGGACGGGCAGCAGCGGGCGGTGCGTTATTAATGGCAGTCTGGTGGATGACGGAAGCTATTCCGATCCCAGTGACTTCAATGTTACCACTGGTACTGTTTCCATTATTCGGGATTGGTACCTTTGGAGAAATGGCTGCACCTTATGCGAACTCAGTAGTCTTTTTAGTATTAGGTGGGGTGATACTGGGTCTAGCAACAGAGCGCAGTGACTTGCATCGTCGTGTAGCATTGCGCACTATACAGGTAGTAGGTACGCGTCCTGATCAAATTGTGCTAGGCATGATGTTGTCTTCGGCTTTTATTTCGGCATGGATTTCTAATACTGCTACAGCGGTGATTATGGTACCTATTGGTGTTTCCATTCTGAAGCTAGTTCGGAACTTAGAGAGTCAGGAAGGGGAAGTAAATCATGATTGGAAGTTTTCTGCTGCTTTAATGTTGGGTATCGCTTATGGGGTCACAATAGGGTCTACTGCAACGCTCATAGGTCAACCGCCGACGGCTTTAATGGCTGCTTATCTTCAAGAACAGCAGGGTTATACTATAGGTTTTGCCGAATGGATGATGGTTGGTGTGCCTTTTGCCATTGTAATGCTGATCATAGCTTGGGTTTTACTCACTAAAGTGGTTTATCGTTCCAAATTACGGGAACTACCGGGTGGTACTGAATTAATTCGTAAAGAAGTCGAAGCTCTTGGCCCCATGTCTAAATCTGAAGCACGGGTAGGGATGATATTTCTTGGCGCTATATTCTTTTGGGTTGCAGTACCTTTGCTTACTAAGATATCTATTGTAAATGAGGCTCTGCCGTTCTTGGCGGGGATTTCTTCCTCGCAAGTAGCTATGACGGCAGCAGTTGCCTGTTTTATAGTATCCTCTGGCAAAAAGAATAGTCAGGGTAAGAGCGTTGCTTTGTTGACATGGGATGCTGCGCGTGAAATTCCATGGGGTCTGTTACTACTGTTTGGGGGTGGTTTAAGCCTTTCGGCTGCCTTTACAATGACTGGCCTATCGAATTGGATTGGTGAACAGGTAGGGTCGCTTGGAGATTTGCCTCCTTTACTAATAATGATGATTGCCGCTATAGTAGGGCTAGGCTTAACAGAGCTTACCAGCAACACTGCAACTGCAGCGGCATTCTTTCCTATTATGGGGTCGGTTGCAATTGGAGTGGGTATTGATCCTTTGATTATGACAGCGTTGATGACGTTGTCGATTTGCTCAGCTTACATGTTGCCAGTTGCTACACCTTCTAATGCGGTAGCTTTTGGTTCAGGTGAAGTGTCAATCAAGCAGATGGTGCGCGCTGGGGTCTTTTTAAATATTATTTCACTGGTCGTAATTTTTATAATGATTCAGACATTAGTGCCGATGGTTTTAGGACGTTGAATGTAACTTTCAGCCTAAGACAGATCTAACGTTCACCATGATTAATGTAGGTTGGTGTCGAGGAATGAGACCCAACGAAATATTTTTACGTAATATTAGATAGTTAGGTTTTCTTTGTGAACTCAACCTACAGGCTAATCTTTATCGTCATTTGAATCATTATTAATGAGTTCAATATCTTTAGAAACAGAGTTTATCTTTTCTAAATAGTCACTTTTTACTTTCGATTTATTAAGAGCTTGTGTTATTTGCTTACCTTTATCAGGTTTAGAATTGTTAATGAAAGCTGAAATAGCTTCGTGACTGTCTTCAGGAATCAACATGCGGCCATAGTATTTTATTAAACCATCGAGCACGTTGTTTTTAGATGTAGACAATTTCTTATTAGTATCTAACAAGCCTTTACTTTTTAATACTCTCTCAAATTCTCTTGATTGGGCTGCTTCTGATATTATATTGTCCCATAATTCATCTGTTATTTTTGCAGTTTCTTCTATAACGTCTATGTTATCGGGAGCATTTTGTATCATTTGTTCTTGTTCAGTTGGTACTGTGAGTCTATTGACAAAATCTAGCGCTTTATCACCATCACTAGTGTTAGAGTCTAAACTATTGAAATAACTGTAAAAATTCGAAGTTAGTTCTTCACATCCGCTAATTGCACCATTTAACACAGACATTTTCCGCTTTAACTCTGGATGATCTTCAAACTTTGGATATCGAACATGGTGGTCAATCTCTCCCCATGCTTCATCTAATATAGTACGAGTCTGTAGTTCAAAGTTATAACTATGAGGTGTAATTCCTTTTATGATGTAATGAGTAGATCTATACCGAGAGTCTCTTTCTACTCGTTTGTATTTATAATCGCTTGTATTGTAATCTGGGTAGAAGCTTAAATCATCGTCAGGAGCATGGTATATAGTTATATTTTCATCTCCACACACACTAAAGTTCTCTAGAATAAATTTATTTA
>NZ_PJAS01000003.1 GCF_002836735.1 Psychrobacter sp. 4Bb
ATGTGCTTAATGCTTTTTCGTATCGCCAACGACTTTATCCATGATAGCGAATAACAAGCCAGACAACACAAAGGTCATATGAATAATAACCTTCCACATGAGTTTGTCAGCATCAAGTTCACTCATTCCGCTAGATATATCCATAAAGGACTTTAATAGATCAATCGCCGAGATAGCAACAATTGCTCCGATGACTTTGAGCTTCAGACCAGAAAAGTCTACTTTTCCCATCCAGCTAGGACGATCATCATGAGTGCCAGTATCGATTTTCGAGACAAAGATCTCATAGCCGCTGAATATAATGATAAGCAGTAAACTGGCAACTAGAGAGATATCAACCAATACCAATATATCTACAATCACACTGGCTTCAGAGGCCGTCAGAATGTCAGCAAACATGTTCCATAGTTTTTGGACAAACTTAATAAATAATAAAATAATGCCTAACACCAGCCCTAGATAAAAAGGTGCTAGTATCCAGCGGCTATTAAATATGGTTTTTTCTAAATAAAGCTCAAACTTCTTTAGCATGGGTATCTCTTAGGTTTCAAATACAAAAAAGTGTTAAAGACAAGAAAGTCTTAAAGACATAAATATGGGTAAGTTTATGACCATAGCTATTTAGTTTTAGTCATATGAGATTTTGTCTATATTAGCGAGCTGCGCTACTACTTGCCGCACGCGCGATTTTTTATCGCCACTAATGCGTTGGAATGATTTCTGATGCTTGCTTAATTGACTGGCGAAATAAGCACTTATCTCATCGCGTTGATGCGGACTGTCGCGCAAGTCATCAGCCACCCATGGCGCATCAACATCAGTCAATAATATTAAATCATAGTGATGCGTCAATGCTGCTTGCTCAAGGGCCGTAGGACAGTCGCCATAATACCAATAAGAATAAACCATCAGCTCAAACAAACTGGTATCGCAAAACAAATAATGACTGGCATTATTCGACTGAGCGACTTGTTTGGCTAAGGTATTCTCTAGTGTCATCTGTCCCTGTGCGATAGGGAGCAGATCCTCCCACGTACAAGTCAGCTGCTCGTCGTCCCATTTTGCTTGTAAATAGGTACGCATATATTCTGACACCCAAGGATTATCAAAATGCGCGGCCAAATCACGACATAAGGTCGTTTTACCCGTACTTTCTGCTCCTAAGACCGCGACTTTGATGACAGATTTAGGCGTATGCTGCTCGAGGTTGTACGCGGTAGCGTCGTTGCCATTCATAGTATGCCCAGATTGCAATAAGAGTGAAGACTACATATTGTAGCGCGGTAAAAGTAAAACCTTTATAGAAGTATAGCGGTACCGATATCGCATCAGCGATGATCCAGAGTATCCAATGCTCGATTTTGCGCCGTGCCATGAGCCACATTGCCATTAAAAATAAAGCTGTAGTGAGCATGTCAGTATAATCGACCCAAGTAAATAGATGGATTCCAAGTACCGCACCATCGAAACTAAAGCCATTATTAATCACTGGACGGAAATAATAAACCAACCCTACAAAAGCTATCGTTCCCGCTGCCAAAGCAGAAAGTATAGGGATGTCACCTGCATGCAAATGTTCAATACGGACATTATTGGCATTTGACTGCTTGTGCTCAATAGACTGGTTTTTCTTGTTCTTTGACCAGTTAATCCAGCCATACAGGCTCATCACGGTATAGTAAGCATTGATGAACATATCGCCAAACAGTTGCCATTTCCACAGTAGGTACACAAATATAGCAGTACTGACCAGACCGATAGGGAAAACTAGGATATTGGTTTTGCTGGCGAGTAAGACACTTGCTACGCCGAAGACAACAGCAATCAATTCAAGAATGATAAATATCGTAGAGTAGTCAGCGTATTGACCAAATAACCAGTTGAGAAGTTCTGCCATTAGCATTCCTAAGTATGAGCGCGTATCGATGTTCTGAATAATTAAGATAGTTCGACGAATAATACAGAATAAATGATGCCAATTATAACGTAGCTATCCAAAAAGGACGGCAGTCTTTGCTAATTTATGGCAAGAAACAGATTATTTGTAACAAAGTATTAGAAAAATTATAATATTCAGGCATAATAAACACACTGATTTTAAGTTTACAGTTATTCACTGAATTTGAATGGCTATTATTTTTCCACTTTTATGCTTATTCCAAGCACCACAGTAGTAGACAAGGAAGCTTATCATGACGACTTGTATCACAGGCACTGGTCTTTATATCCCACCTTACAGCATTAGTAACGAAGAGCTAGTTGAGTCATTTAACCAGTATGTTGAAAACTATAATACCGAACATGCTGAAGAGATAGCTGCAGAGACAGTGACGGCACTTGAGCCTTCTTCAGCTGCTTTTATCGAAAAAGTATCTGGTATCAAATCACGTTATGTGATGGAAAAAGAAGGTATCTTAAATACTGAAATCATGGCGCCAGTTATCCCTTACCGCAACTTGGGCGAAGAGTTGTCAGTCATGGCCGAAATGGGCGCAGCAGCACTTAGAGACGCTTTGGCTGATGCTGGACTTGAGGCCAATGACTTAGACGGTATCATCCTTGCTTGCTCAAACTTCCAACGTACTTATCCTGCGGTTGCCATCGAAATCCAAAACGAAATTGGTATGATTGGCGGCTTTGCTTATGATATGAACGTTGCGTGTAGTGCGGCGACGTTTGGTCTGTCACAAGCACACGGTTCTATCATCTCTGGTTTGGCCAAACGTATTGCTGTGGTCAACGTAGAGATCACCTCAGCGCATCTAAACTGGCGCAACCGTGACAGCCACTTTATCTTTGGTGATGTAGCGACCGCTTCTATCGTTGAAGAATTAGATACGCCAAAAGGTTACGAGATTCTAAACTCTAAGCTATTTACTCAGTTTTCGACCAACATCAAAAACGAATATGGCTTTATGGATCGCTCAGAGTATCTAGCGGCGCAGACTGAAATGTATCCAGATATCAAAGCACCGGTCACTGACAAGCTGTTTTTGCAAAACGGTCGTAAAGTATTCCGTGAAGTCTGTCCGAAAGTGTCAGAGATTATCACTGAGCACTTGCAAGAAAACGACATCCCAACATCTGATGTTAAGATGATGTGGTTGCATCAAGCCAATGCCAATATGTTGGATTTGATTCTACGTACCGTGGTTGGTAAAGATGCCGATAAATCGATTGCTCCGAGTGTTATTGCTGAATTTGCCAATACTAGCTCAGCGAGTCCTATGATTGTATTCCATCGCCACAAAGATGACTTAGTATCAGGCGATCTGGGCGTTATTTGCTCATTTGGTGCAGGTTACTCTATTGGATCGGTCTTAGTTCGCAAGGTCTAATACTTTGACTACCTGTCCTGATAAAAATAGCTAAGAATATTCTTAGCTATTTTTTTGTCTGTCGTTTTTGCTATTGAAATTAAGTCGTGACATCTAAATATAAACAGAGATGTTTGAGAAGATAACATCAAGATTACCGACAATATCAACAAGAATGATTAGAGGTTTTAATTTACCCTAAAAAATTTGCTATAATCACGGGCTTATTCCTCTTATCCAATTAAAAGTCCTTTTATGAAAGAATCCTTACGCCTGCGTTTAGACCAGATGGTAGACCGTTATGAAGAGGTCACCGCTTTATTATCAGATCCTAGTGTCATCAGTGATAATAACAAGTTCCGTGAATTGTCTGTTGAGCACAGCGACTTGATGGAGATCACGACGCTGTGGCAAAACTACGTGGGTGCAGAAACGGATCAGGCCGATGCAGAAGCGATGCTAGCCGATGCAACAGATCCTGACATGAAAGAGATGATGATCGATGAGATTGAGAGTGCGCGTGATACCATCGTAGAGATGGAAGAAGCGCTTAATCTGATGATGCTACCCAAAGACCCTAACGATAAAGTACCAGCATTTTTAGAGATTCGTGCTGGGACAGGCGGTGATGAAGCAGCAATTTTCTCTGGTGACTTGTTCCGCATGTACCAAAAATACGCGCAGAGCCAAGGCTGGACACTAGAAGTGCTCTCTGCAAATGAAGGTGAGCATGGTGGTTATAAAGAAATCATCACTCGCGTATCTGGCAATAGTGTATATGGTCGCCTAAAGTTTGAATCAGGCGCTCACCGCGTACAGCGTGTTCCTGAAACTGAGAGCCAAGGTCGTGTGCACACGTCAGCTTGTACGGTTGCGGTCATGCCGGAAGTTGAGATTGATGATACCGTTGATATCAATCCTGCTGATATCAAAATGGATACTTTCCGCTCAAGTGGTGCGGGTGGTCAGCACGTGAACACGACTGACTCTGCCGTACGTTTGACACATATTCCAACGGGTACCGTGGTAGAGTGTCAGCAAGAGCGTAGCCAACACAAAAACCGTGCGCATGCTATGAAAATGCTGGTCTCTAAAATTCAACAAGCCAAAGTGCAAGCACAGGTCGATGTGGCGGACTCTATACGTCGTGACTTGGTCGGTAGTGGCGATCGCTCAGAGCGTATTCGTACCTATAATTTTCCACAAGGCCGCATGACCGATCATCGTATCAACCTTACCTTATACAAGCTCGACTCTATTATGGAAGGCGACTTGGACGAGATTCTTGATGCACTACTACGTGAGCATCAGGCCGATTTGATGGCCAGTATCGGTGGCAATGACTAGTAGTTAGTCTTTAAGAGTACTAATAACAGTTTTATCGTTTTTATCACCATGTCTGTTCTTATAATAATAAGTATTGATTTAATTTTTCTGTTTTCGTTTATCCATTTAATTACCTAAAAATATTGAGAGTGTTATGTCAAAGCACAATAATCAGAACCAAGATCAAACCCCAGTCGTAGAAGATGCTAACGAGCTAATCGCACAACTGCAAGCCAAGCTAGATGATATCAGTGCTTCAGGTAAACAGCCGTATCCTAATACGTTCAAACGCACTGATTATGCGCAAGACTTACAGACGGCTTTTGATGGTGTCTCAAAGCAGGAAATTGAAGAAAAAGCAGCGAATGGTGAAAAAACACAGGTCAACGTGGCAGGTCGAGTCATGCTCAACCGTGGTTCGTTCATCGTGATCCAAGATATGACAGGCCGTATTCAGCTATATGTAGCACGTAAAGAGCTTGATGAGGAAACGCGTGCGAGCATTAAATCACTAGATTTAGGTGATATAGTTGGGGTATCTGGCTATATCGGTCGCTCAGGTAAAGGTGATCTGTATGTGCATATTGAAGAAATTACGCTACTGACCAAATCACTACGTCCAATGCCAAACAAGTTCCATGGTTTGGCTGATGTGGAAGCGCGCTATCGTAATCGTCATCTTGATTTGATGACCAATGAGACGACTCGCAATACCTTTATGGTTCGTAGTCAGATCGTTAGTGGTATCCGTCAATTTATGCTCAATGAGCGTTTTATGGAAGTTGAAACGCCAATGATGCATCCGATACCAGGCGGTGCAGTAGCCCGTCCGTTTGAGACGCATCATAATGCATTAGACATGCCTTTATATCTACGTATCGCGCCTGAGCTTTATCTTAAGCGTCTAGTCGTTGGCGGGTTCGAGCGCGTATTTGAGATTAACCGTAGTTTCCGTAATGAAGGGGTTTCAACCCGTCATAACCCTGAATTTACCATGATTGAGTTCTATCAAGCATACGCTGATTATCATGACTTAATGGATTTGACTGAGCGTCTGTTTAATCAGTTAGCAATAGATGTGTTGGGCACAACAGAGCTTACGTATCAAGAAGAAGCCATTAGCCTAAAAGCACCATTTGCTCGTCTGTCAATGTCTGATGCGATTGCAAAATATGCTGAAAACTTTGATATGACACGTATCAATGATCGTGAATACCTAGCAGAATATGCATCTACGACACTTAAGCAGCAAGTCAAAGATGTGTTTGGTGTGGGTAAACTACAGACGATTATCTTTGAAGAAACGGCTGAGCATCAATTACGTCAGCCAACGTTCATTACTGAGTACCCAGCTGAGACCTCGCCTCTAGCGCGCCGTAGTGATGACAATCCTGAGATTACCGATCGCTTTGAGCTGTTCGTTGGTGGTCGTGAGTTGGCCAATGGTTTTAGTGAGCTTAATGATCCAGCAGACCAAGCCGAGCGTTTCCGTGGTCAGGTTGCTGAAAAAGACGCGGGCGATGATGAAGCCATGCATTTCGATGAAGAGTATATCGAAGCATTGTCTTATGGTTTGCCACCGACAGCTGGTGAGGGTATTGGTATTGACCGTTTAGTAATGCTATTTACCGACTCTGCTAGTATCCGTGATGTGATCTTGTTCCCGCATATGCGCCGCAAACAAGATAGCTAAGATGGGTTTGCTTGCTATAAATCCAAACTGATACTTAACTCAGCATAAAAAGCTTTTGCTCATTTTCACAGAATGGGTATCAGCTTTTTTGTGAAATATCGTCTATAGAGGTATTATGGATACTCAGCAAGCATCTCATACGCTTTGGCAAAAAATGATTCAGCAATGTTTTTTATCATTGTATGAGTTGCCTGATGACAAAATCACTGACTCTGATCATTTTCAGGGTTATGATTTTGTTTTTGAGTTTTCCGGCGCTACTATTTATTTGCTCGTCAATACCGTCGTGATGCAGGCAACTAAGCAAGAAGTGGATAATGCTAAAGCTCGTGAGTGGAGAAAAGAAGTTGTTAACCAACTTATCAAACGCCACGCTCAGATTTATCAAAAAAATGATAGCCTAGTTGTAGATAGAAGTGCCGCGACAACTGATAAAGCAGTTTATTTTATTGGCTTGACGTCATTGTCTATTAATCATCAAGACGATCAGTCGGGCCATTCATCTTATGCAGTTGGCTACGAATATGGCAGTCGGTTTTTTGCAGAGGATTGTGTTTTAGACTTAGATGATGAGCAAAATATCTTACAAGTCTTTAGTCATCAAAACTTCGTTGATATCCTCAACCAGTTAGTGACGCCAAGTGATTTAACAACCTTTTTAGACTTCCATCGTCGTCAGCTATCTAGCTTTGTATCATTTCAAAACGAATCGACATTGCTTAAACAGTTTCTACAATCACCGGACTTTCACCAAAGAGCGATTAGGATACAAGAACAGCTAATTGATAGTGAGTTAATTGAGCAAGTTGAACTACGCTTACTTAAAGCAGTAGAGCCGAATCAGAACGTGTATGCCGATGCCTTAATGGCTGAGATGCAAAAAAATACTCGGATGTGGTTCAAGCTGTTTAACAGTGTTCTTGAGCGTTATTATGAAGCGGGTAGACCTTTACCAAATGAGCAGGTTGATATTTTGGTAGATGAGTCAATGTATACCTATGCATGTCTAGTAGAAAAAATCCTAGCTTATAGAACCATGGATCAAGACTCGCGCTGGAATGGGTATGTTCGCCATGAGCATTCTTATCATGTATTTGGACGCCATTATCTCATGGTGTTTTATGCGCAAGACGATAGCAGTTCGCTGAGCGCAGAGAATGTTAGGCTCTCTTATAAAGATTTATTGTCAGATATTAGTGTTCAGTTACAAGAGCCTGTAATGGATGATTTGTTTTTACTGGGCGTAGAGTTTCGGCCATGCGAAGACAGTGTAAATACTGAGGTTTATCTGGATATTTTTCATCAAGCAGGCTCATTGATTGATGAAAGCACTCAACGCTTATATGATCGACTTGCCCAACTTCAAGCTCAGTTATAACCTAAACATAGTACGATTCACTAACCCGACGCTTCCTTTATATTTGTATTATTTACATTGGCATTTCTTATGACGCAGCAATATCAAGTTTTAGCTCGCAAATACCGACCAAAAAACTTTCACGAGTTGATTGGGCAGACGCATGTGTCTCAAGCGCTGATTAATGCGATTGATTATAATCGTCTGCATCATGCTTATCTGTTTACAGGTACACGCGGTGTGGGTAAAACGACGATTGCGCGTATTTTATCTAAATGCTTGAACTGTGATACAGGTATTACCAGTACCCCTTGCGGCGTATGTGATAACTGTGTTGCTATTGATCAGGGACGTTTCATTGATCTTATTGAGATTGATGCCGCTTCTCGTACCAAGGTTGAAGACACGCGTGAATTATTAGACAACGTGCCTTATGCGCCAAGCCAAGGACGTTATAAGGTCTATCTGATTGATGAAGTACATATGCTGTCTACGCACAGCTTTAACGCGCTACTTAAAACGCTAGAAGAGCCACCGGAGCATGTGAAGTTTTTATTAGCGACGACTGATCCACAAAAGCTACCGATTACGATTATTTCGCGCTGTTTGCAATTTGTACTACGCCCATTACCACAAACGTTACTTAGCGAGCACTTGGCAAATATCTTGACCAAAGAGCAGGTAGGCTATACTCAGCCAGCCATTTGGCAGTTGGCAAGTGCAGCCAAAGGTTCTGTACGTGATGCTCTATCATTGACCGATCAAGCCATTGCTTTTGGTCAAGGCGCACTGGATGATGCGACTGTTAATGCAATGCTTGGTCTTATTGATGCTGCTGACTTAGTACGTCTAATCACAGATATTTATAATCATGATAAGTCCGCGGTCGCTGCTCATATTGAGCAAATGCGTGCGCAAATGGTCGATGCGACCAGTATGTTTGATGGGCTCGCTGAGCTGCTACATCAGTTGGCATTGACTCAGCTGTTGCCTGAGGTCGCTCTTAATGTCAATGAGGCGCAAGCAAAAGATATTTATACGCTAGCTCAGCATATCAGCCCTGATGTCTTGCAGCTGTATTATGAAATTGTTGTGCAAGCCCGTGAAGGTGTCAAGCTCGCAAGTACACCGATGCAAGCGCTTGAGATGTGCATCTTGCGATTGCTGGCGTTTCGTCCATTACCAGTCGATGAAGTCTTGAGCAATACTTATGATAGCAACGGGTCTGCTACCAAAGTACCAGCTATAGAACCAGTTTCTTCGGCATCAGCTTCAGATGCTATTGCACATGAGGCGTCAGCACCGCCGCCAGAGCTTTATAGTGTTGACTATCAGACTTCAAGTCACGATGAGCTGCAAAGCGGTATCTATGATAATGACAATTTAGCACAGTCAATGGCTAGTGCTATGCCTGAACCAGTTGTTGAGCCTGAACCAGTTGTTGAGCCTGAACCAGT
>NZ_PJAS01000004.1 GCF_002836735.1 Psychrobacter sp. 4Bb
TCTTACATATTATTTATATAATTACTACTAGATATAACGCATAGGTGACTTAGAAACCGACAACCAGCGTTTTTTGAAAGATTGTGAACTTCCTCACCGCATAGGTGACTTAGAAAGCTATGGGCATGTATATAGGCACTGGCAGAAACTTCCTCACCGCATAGGTGACTTAGAAAGCTCCACCAAACCAACAACCTCATCAGTTGCGCTTCCTCACCGCATAGGTGACTTAGAAATGATAGAAAATCTATGAACTTATCTAACTTACCTTCCTCACCGCATAGGTGACTTAGAAATGTTAATGCTGGAGCTTCACAAAGTATAGAATCTTCCTCACCGCATAGGTGACTTAGAAAGATAAGAAGCTACGTCTGTACAGGCATGATGGTTTCCTCACCGCATAGGTGACTTAGAAAAACGAAGCAGCACGACAGCGCAAACGCGACATCTTCCTCACCGCATAGGTGACTTAGAAAATTAACCATGCCGCTTTACGTCCTGATGCTCGCTTCCTCACCGCATAGGTGACTTAGAAAACTTAGAGCGACGCAACCAACGAGCATCTGACCTTCCTCACCGCATAGGTGACTTAGAAAAATAGCTGAATGTCGATTTACTCTTTTAATAGCTTCCTCCACACCTGAGTTTAGCGGTCGAAGAGCTGCGATAGAATGTTATTACCAAGCTGCATGATTAGAGCTCCCTAGATTTAATGATATGAATTTATCGGCAGGGGTCATTTTTAATAAGGCACAATATACTACAATTTATTGATTCATAAAGGTGGGAGTTTCCTAAATATCATATGTAAATGAAGCGTTAATACTATTGTAGTGACAGTGTTAAAACTAAAACTTTGTTTTGCAATTTGATGTACCTTTAACTATGATTACTTTCTTACGGAAAGCTAACGATAGGTAACAATATGAAAATAAATAAATTGTATGCCAGTATCTTATTGACAAGCGCCTTAATGCTGACAGGGTGCGGCGGCAATGATGATGATGGTGAATATGTAGTAGGTAGCGGTGATAGTACTGGCCCTATCATCGACAATAAGCTGAGCTACACAGCATTTGACCCGTTCAGTGATGTAATTGACGGAGAATATAAGACAGGATGGGGAAAGCTTGCCTATCGATTCGATAGCAATAATTTTTTGCAGACAATTTCTACTATCGTAGGAAGCTCACCTACTGCTTATCAAGTTAGTAGAGGTGATGAGGAAGATAATTTAGACTACTATGTTGGCAATAAAGTATTTGTAAAAGTAAGTGATGAGTTTGACAGTCGATTCTATAAGCTCAAATTTACTGATAGTGATAGCTTTGAGTTAAAAATTCAGACCGATAACGCAGCCATTGAAAGCATTTACGATATCGAAACTTTAGATCTTAGCGGCATTAAGAAGTTAGCTCGTAATGCTGATACGGGGATTAATACTGTCTTAGACTATGACTACTTCCCAGATAATATCGCCTTTCCTACTGGCTCTCAATGCTATATTTTTCAGGAGACACCATCTCAGTCCTATTATTCTTTTTACGAGCTAGCTTCTAGAAACGACATCACTATCAGTGAATGGATCGCTGACCAAAAACAATACAACGTGGTCAAAAACCTCGTTGAAGAAAAAGTTGGTCGCAATAACGAACTCTCAGCTGCTAGATATACTTCTGAAGATGGCGATATTGTAGCTGCTGTTGAGTACAATGGTTTAGTCTATGACTCTTACTACTATCAAAAAGGTGTTACAGAAGATACTGATACGGACTTTACGGTCGATGTGGTCAATTGTGATCAGTACAATACTGTTGCCGCTGATTTCATAGAAACACAAATTAAAGCCAATTATTAGAAATAGTTGTGTACTAAGAAGTAGCTGTAATTTTGAGAGCTTTTATAAATCAGAAATCATGATCTTGCCTCATAGAAATGAAATAAAAATAGCGCCTGCAATGGGCGCTATTTTTATGAGTCTAGTAAGGGCTCATCAATCACATTTATAAATATTCACAGTTAGACATCAGGATCACTACCGCTTCATTGATTACTTTTCTTTTTATGCTCTATAAACATATATCACCATAAGGGCTCAACGATTAGTCCTGTATATAGTTTTAAGCAGATAACGACCACACTATTCTGATAGCGTACCCACCATAACCTCATCCAAAAACACCTGGCAATCTAAATTCACATCATTTTCAAAAACTGATTATCCAAATCCAAGATTAAAGTTAAATGTATAGCAAACCTCAATAAGGGCGAATACTCGTAATTGGAGACTTCAATGTTACTATTTTTCTTTGAATTCTTTTTGCTGTTCGGGTTATGTATACCTAGACTAATAATATTATCTGGTTTATACGTTTCGAATTTTAAGTCAGGATAGCCTGATAGCTCTTTTTTAAATAGTGACATTATCTCTTCATTACCCCTTACAAGCCAATACTTGTCTTCTATAAGTTCAGCCCCAAGCTTTATAAAATCTACTGCTGCATTCATATCTTTTATAGAGAAGTTGATACTAGGACGCGAAGTGCTCATTTTAGAAGCCGCAACCATAATAAACTGATTCCATTGTTCATTTTTTTGGTCTCTAACTGTAGTAGCGTTCGTAAAAAACTGACTTAAGATCTTCTGCTCACGACCACTCTTCAGTAATGATGGGGTTAACTTAATAGTATCTGTTTCAGCGAAAAACCGCTTTTGGCCTCTTGTAGATAGAATGCCATGAATTCGCATAGCGTTATCAAAATACTGCTGTGCATGTAACCTATTAATATCGTATTTTGCAGCTACGTTATCAACATTTTTATCCTCTACCACATCCTCTAAAAATCCAATAACCCTTCGTAGACCATACCGCTGTAATAGCATTATTCTACTATCATCTTGTGCATTCGCTACTACTGCATTATTACAGTTTTCTTGAATAGCAAACTGTTTTGGACTTCTATAATCTTTATTCAATACTTGTCGATACAATAGTTTTTGTATCTTTTGCAGATCTATGTTATTGGTATCACCTTTATATCCATTCTCTTTTAATTGCTTTTTATCTATACCAGTAATATTTTTAAATGTGCTATAAGGCAATCGAATACTCGCTTGACTAAGACTATAAGACGCCATTAGCCATGCGGTATGATTGTAATATTCGAAACCTCTATCAGGTGATAAGTGTCCAAAAAGATGAGCGCAGCTATACCACAAATCTGAGCCACAAGTATTTTCACCCAGTAATCCTTTTTTAATACGTTCAATATCCTCTTCATTGTAGTCAGTCATACTCATGACTAAGTCAGGATGACCTTGCATTACTAATGCTAGATTAGTCATCGCTGTATGCCTAAATCCATGAAACGTCATACCTATATGATCAGATCCTCCTATATCTTTATGCAATAGCTTGAGCAGCTTGATTGGAACATGATCAGCAAGAGGTATATGTGAGGATGACAGTGTAAAAATAAAACGCTGATCATTCTTCGTCCTGTTAATAGAAATAAACTTAATAAACAAAGCCAATTCAGATGGCTTTAACAGTGCAAATAGCGGTACCTCTCTGATGCTTTTGTCTGTTTTTATTGAACGATAATGATTTGGACGTATCATAACTGACGGTTTGTCACGCTGCATTCCCTCGATATCGGCATATTTAAGACCTAAGATCTCTTTTTTACGCATGCCAGTACGATACGCGATAGTGAATAAAATAGTGAGCATATCGGCTTCAACAATATCAATACCAATACGTATCTGTTCTATAAGTGCTGAAAATAGTTGTGGAGAAAACCATTCAGAGCGAATTTTACGCTGCGATGACGTAAGAGATACTTTAACCTTTGGGAATCCATATTCTACTTCAGCAAACTTATGTATTGCTTGTAGACGTTTTGCCGGGTAACTTAAATCTTTGACAGCCATATCATCAAGTATTTCATCATATAGCTCTTCAAAGTATTCAGTTGTCCAACTCTCAAGCGGTTGGTCTTTGGTAAACGTTAGCCATTCATAACCTATAGCGGTTATATATTTGCTGATAGACTCATTATTAATTCCCTTTTTTTCTACAAGAGATAATACCCAACGTATTAATATTTTATAGCTCAAACCTGAAGAATCATGTGATATTTTTAATAGTTCATCGATTATGTTGCTTTGAGACTTGGACTTATTCTGATGCTCATACTTTTTATGTAGTATATTTTTAAGCTCTTTAATAAGATCAAGCTCATCATCTGCCTGACGGCGAGAGGGTTTTTTCTCACATTCGCCATTGGAAGCAATGATTTCAAGATCCAGAAACTCTTTGTTCTCATATACTTTTTGAATAGGCTGGTACTTCTGATGAAGTAATCGTTCAAAAGATTTTTTCGTGAGTCCAACGGTATCCTGCTTGCCTTTCATAACGGTTACCGATGCCTGATCTACATTCACATTAGGTAGCATCTCCCAAATATAGCTACTATTAGAGAGCATGAATGCCAACGTTGGTGTTTTAATACTCTGCTTAACTAGGAGTGGAGTTAAAGTGGTTTTTAATATATTTTCAATGCTCGTTTCAATCAGCGTTTCGTGTATCAGCTCATCAAACACTGATATCATCCTAGCTTTACTATGACAGTCATTTAACCGTATCAACCAACACCGTGTGACAGGGTCTAAAACAATCTGCTGATTGCAATACAAGTCATCAGTAATATATTCGTTGCCATATTTTCTGTTCTTATAGTGTCCATGACTAATAATATTGAAGTTTATAAAAGGCTGGCGTTTTGTCGGTTCTCTAATAGTATTTATGTAGCTTACAAGAGTCTTTTTATCATTGATTCCTCCATATATCATTGCTGAAAATATTAGCCACCCTATAATCTGGGTTTCCGTATAACAATCCGTATCTAACCAATAGCGATCAACAATTGTCAAAATACTACTCACTTTCTTACCATTTTTAATCCAGTCAGAATCAACACTTAAAGTATTGACCTTAGCTTTAACTGCTTTTGGAGGCATTGGGTATGCAGTCATTTGGGTCTGAAAATTGTTATTTTGGTAAGCGATAAATTCATTCAGCAGTGTATAGGCCTGTGTTAAAGGATATCCTTGATAGCAGTAGGTAGGGATACTCGACGTCATCTGACTATAAAACACTTCCAGGTCTGTATTAGTTATTCGCTGGCCTTTAGTTATTGGACACATTTTGGCCTTATCGAACAAAGTATCCCAATTTTCTTGAAACATTAGTAGAAGGCTACGTTTATTTAACTCTAGAGGTGTTAGCCGACTCTCTGAATCAATTAATTGATAGCCTGTAGATAATTTGATGAAAAATTTATCAGTAATTCGTCCGTTTGGATTTATCCAAACGCTAGGTTCTGTGGTTTGAATATCAGACATGTTAATCAGCTCTCAGTTGTTTTAAGCGCTCTTCTACGATAGAGGCTAATGATTTTATGCCAATAGTTTGTGCAATAATTTCAAGAGTAGGACCTACTTTATGGATCTGCTGCTTAGAGATTGAAGAATACTTGTTCAACGCCTCTTGATCACGCTTTTCGTGGCCAATAATTGCATTGATCAGCGGTATTGGGGTGCTAAGTCTCTCTAGCTGAGTACGCACAAAATGCCGAACCCAATAGGGATCAATATCTAGCTCATGAGGCGTCGCTTTAATAATATCTCCACGTTTAATGGGATTTAACTGGTGCATAGACTCTAAAAGATTAATAACTGTTGATTCAATATTATCATCTAGCGTCTCAGTGATAAGATTAGATAACTCTCTATTTTCAATAAAGGTCATCCTGAATGTTCGTAAGAAAATTTTGTAGTCTATTATTAGTTGTTTGGCACTTGCACATAGAGGTATTAATCGATCTGTCTTACTACTACGATTAGGCTTATCATCTACGATCAACCAGCCCATTTCTTCATCTATTTGATTGACTGAACCTGGAATGCCGTTGTTAGCTCGAATACCTGTCGACAAACAAATGGCATACCATGTATAGATACTATATCGATTAAACAGCTCAAATGCTGTTTCACTGTTAGAAACCCATAACGTTAAATCTAAGACTAGGTTTTTGACATGTTCAATATTTAGCACCTGCATGCTACCTGTAGAGAAATGTGGTACTGGCTTATCAAAGTAGCCAAGATTGTAAGTTGACCCTGCACTTAATGAGTTCAAACAATCTTTATAAACAGAAACGATGTCATCGTTTGAATGGCTACTGTAATAAATTGCAGGTGCGATAGAGGCAGGTGTACGGCAAATTAAATCTGCATAATGCTCATTACCCGATGGTGTGAATCGTCGGATATACATATGTAATATTTTTGATATGCGAGTATCAGTAAGATAAACAATCTCCAGCTGACTTTTCATGGCTTTAATAAACTCTTTTACCTTCTCCATCGTTAGCTCTGATGCACTAACCTCTGCTAACTTGCAGGTCAAACCTATAGGTAGTGGTAGATAAATGAGATCTGACTTATTTTCAAAACAAGAAGTCTTAAGCTCTGCCCTATCACTTACGCCTAACCTATGCATAATAAATATCTGCTCGTTATCGTACTCAAGCAACGTACTTTTGCTAAAAAAATCAGGAATCAATAATGTTTTGATAGGTAAACCAGTGATCAGAGAAAAAAGCAGGAGAGCTGCTACCGGTTGTTCGCTGTAGGTTACTAAATGATTAAACACTGCCTGACAGCTCATTTTTGAAAGATAGCGAACATTAGTAGCAAGCTCAAAATCATGCGCTGCCATGTAGGTTTGCTGTACCGATTCATCATAGTTATGAAGTGGTGCGATACGTTTAGAGAGATCAGGCTGTGAATAGCTGAAAAAATAATCTGAATTATAAGCATCTACCAACTCTTCAACAGAAACACTTTCCTCAGAAAGAGATGGTTTTTCACAAAAAGGTATTAATTCTATTGGATTATTATCAATAGGATCAGACACGTTGTTAGTATGGAAAAACCCATAAAAATGAGGCTGCGCGTTAACGGGTATAGGTTCAGCTTTAAGATTTTGCCAAGGCTTGTCTTTTATTTTGTCAGGTTTATCTGACTTAGAGTTGCTATTATCACTCGTCCCTGCTTGCTCTTTGTCTTTTTTTTGCTCTTTGTCTTTTTTACTACTTCGTTTATGTTTTCTTTCAGGATAGTAGGCCCATTCTATTATTTGATGGATTTGCTCTATCTGACGCGCACGTTTCTTATAGTTGTTAGTATCGTTTTGTTCCCACCGTGCATTCGCTAGTACTTCAGCACGCTCATTAAGGTCATCTATTAAAGCTTGTAAATATTGCGAGTCAAACTCTAGCCTTGAGAGTGGTAATATAGTTTGAAAAAATTCATGACTCCAAAACCACTGATAGTCTGCAGTTTGTGTATATCCATATATTTTAAATTTCTTTAATATGCTCTTGGCTTGTACTGGGTTTAGATGAATGTGTGATAACACACTAAGATAAATGGCGAACCCTAACCACTCTCTAATCAGCGCATAGTTAGTGTTATAGTCAGTTAAATCTTCAAAATTGTGTTTAATAAGGGCCAATAACCAGTGAACATCTGCTCTCTTATGATTTCTTCTGGGTCTATCATAATTTGGAAGAGTAGAAACTAAAGCGTTGAAGTCTAAGCACTGATGAGTGTTCGAATGGTAATGATAAAAGATAGATTTAATCAGCTTGGGCTCATCTATGTTGTGGTACGAAATACCATGCGGTAGCAACTGCTGTATTGCAAAATCGATTTCAACTTCATTCATCGTACGACTCCTCTAAAGGAGTTTTTTTGCGCGAATTGTAGTAACTAGCTTCTGAGAGTCCAATTAAGTTGACAAATACCTTTGTCGTTAATTTCACACTGTTAAATAACCTCATACAATCATCCTCAGACAGCTGCCTCTTTAATTGCTGATAACAGTTAACTAAATTTAATACACCTCTATACCTGATAATAAAAAATATTATCTCATTAAGAGCGTAATACTTAATTTGAGAGTCAGTTAATTTTTTGCTGAGGCTAAAATTTAATTCGGATTCATAGATACTGATATCTTGTATATCGGTAGTGAGACAATAATTCAGAATAAAAAAATTGTCGTAGAATAAATATCCTCTACTACCTTGCTTTTCCACTTGAAACACTTGCGAACACTGAATTCGAGTCCAAAATTCAATATCGCTCTTTAACATGTAAGGCAAAATAAGGTGATTAAATATTTTATAGTAGCCAATATTAGCTTTATGAACACTTAGTTCTTTTTGCTTTATATCGTTTAGGTAAGTCTTTTTCATAAA
>NZ_PJAS01000005.1 GCF_002836735.1 Psychrobacter sp. 4Bb
TTATCCAAATAGCTTTCGATTTATTAATAAGAAACAAGTAAAACCTTGGCTATTATTATCGAAATTTATTTTATTTATGGGCAATCAACATATATTAACCATATGCCATATAAAGTTAGTATAGCAATTTTTAAAACCAAACGTCACTAATCATAATTATTTTTTGGTACAAACGGTCAATATAGAGTATAGAAGGTAGTAAGCATACTAGCTAATATGAAAATTAATAGTATTAAACCAGTACTAATTAAACTTAAGTTTATTCGCTTAAACATTAAGAGCATATTAAATAAATTAAAAATTCTTTAATAAAATTTTAGTTTAGCTATGTTAAGAAGCATCAACTGAATTATATTTCTGGATATAGTTAATCCTCTATAAAAGAGCTACAGCGTTAACCTCGCTTGAAGTATCACAGTTACATCTGCACTCAGTTGCCTTGTATCTCTTTTAAATTGAATCAACTATAGCAAGCATTAAAAAAGCCCTGCAGTTGCAGGGCTTTTTTAACATTAAGTCTAAGGTGTATTCCTCAAAACGGAATATCATCATCTACAGGGCCATCTGGCATTGCTGTAGGCTTAGATTGTGCAGGTTTCTGTGCTGGCTGATTGAACTGGTTTTGCTGAGCAGGCGCTTGATTATTAAAGCTATTCTGACCACCTTGAGCCGCTGGTTGGTTGTAGCCGCCTTGATGTGCCATTTGATTATTTGCTTGCTGACCAAAATTATTTTGATTGTTTTGGCCACCTTGATTATTATAGCCGCCACTTTGACCTTGGTTCTGACCACCAAAGCTATCTCCACCTTGACCACCGCCAGTTTGACCATCAAGCATCTGCATTTGTTCAGCACGAATCTCAGTAATATAACGGTCTTGACCACTTTGGTCTTGGTATTTACGTGTACGCAAACTACCTTCGATATAGACTTTGCTGCCTTTACGCAGGTATTGCGCTGCGATTTCGCCTAGACGGTTAAAAAGTGCGATACGATGCCACTCTGTCGCTTCTCTTTTTTCGCCGCTTTGCTTGTCTGTCCATTGCTCTGATGTCGCAACCGAGATATTGGTTACGCTACCGCCATTGCTGAATTGGCGTGCCTCAGGATCTGCTCCGAGGTTACCGATGATGATAACTTTATTGACTCCGCGCATGATACCGTCCTTTTACTTATGAATAATTTAATAAACTGTTTTAATCGTTATCTGATAGCATCATTTGATACTATCAATTGTATAATTTTACTTTAACCAATTTTTATCGAAATATCTATAGGCTACCTATGGTGCACGTCAGTCTATGTCGCTTAGACACTCTATCTTGATATATTAGTCAATATTGTAGAGTGCAATAAATAACAGGTAATAGATAAATATGCTGCTATTTTGCCATTTTAAGACGCTGAAGAACACCGTCTACCTTTATCAACATTGCTTAGCACCTTACCTATTATTCAGTGATTTAGAGATTTCTAGTTAGCATCAGAAGGCTTACGATGCATACTTAACGTCACGCTACCCAGCTCTACGCCAAATTTTTTCATCACTGAGCGATTGAGCATGACATCCTCATTGATAAGATACATCCAATCATCAAAATTCACTTTGTAGGTTTTGTCCTCGACAGGTAACTCTAATAGGTAATTCCAGTGTAACGTATTGCCAACCACTTTCCCTGTTGCCTCGCCAATGACATCACCTGCCACACCTTTCCAGCTGCCATCTGTCTGCTCAGTCAGACGCCATATACGCTGCGATTTCGTGCCATCTGCCCACAAGAATTTCTCGTTTAGGACAATGACATCATCTCCCTCATGGGTTGCATTAATATCAACATAAAAGCGCTTTTTGACTTCGCCATTTCGACCTTGGAACATACCCCAACCATCGATTTGACCCGAAAAAAACTCATGCATGTCGAGCGTTGGTGTGGTGTTCTGATACGCCTGAATATTTTGCGTAGCGCAACCAGAGGTCAGCAGTATGGCCAATAGACCAAGACCTACGGTTAACTTGGCTATTGAGCGATGCGCCTTCTTTTTACCCTCAATGACATTACCAGACAACATCTTAAATTTACTCATATTAATTCCTTTTAAATAGAGATAAATAGTTAGTTTCTATTGATTGATATTGGTGGTTTATGAGACTGCTGTCTGTGCAATTTTTGCTATTTGGCTTTATTTCTATATAAAAACATAAGTCTAAAGCTGTTATATATCATATTAAATATCTAGCGGACTTTGCGCCAAACTCGATAGCTGCTGACGTGAATCATCCGTCAACTGTGTCTTATCTAACTTCAAATAAGCGACTTGCTCTTTTGCCATGACGACCAACTCATCAACACCATCTACTGCCAGCATTTGTCGTGACCAGTCTTGGATATTGATGTCTTTGGGAATAGTAACCGTCGTGCTCGATAGATAAGGTGGCTGAGAAATGGGAATAATGATAAGCAGTGCGGCACCCATAATAATAGCCAGTATGCCCCACGCCAACAAATTAGGCTGGCCTAATAACAGACCACCCATTGCCCCGCCTACAAATGCACCAAAGAACTGACTAGAAGAGTTAAGCCCCATCGCGGTCGCTTTATTAGCGACTGGTGCACGCTTAGATATCCATGAGGGAATCGTCGCCTCAAGCAGGTTAAAGCCCATAAAGTACAGCAGCAAGCCCAATATAATACCAATACCGACCTGACTACCAAGCGCGAGTATGGCTAAAGCGGCGGTCATTAATGCAATCGCACCCAAAAAAACCTGACGCATTTTGCGTTTCTTTTCGGCGATGATAATAAACGGTATCGCGATGGCGAAACCAATAAACAATAGTGGCAAATACACCATGCCTTGCTGACGTACTGATAAGCCAAGTACGTCACTGAGCTGGTGCGGCAATATCACAAATATCGCCGTCATCGTTAGGTGTAGCGCAAAGATACCGATATGTAAGCGGTTAAGATCGCCAATCTTGAGGACAGTGGCTAACTGTTGACCAATGGTTTTGTTATCCAAATTATGCTTAAGCACGCGCATAGGCGTCGGTACAACTACCAATAGCAGCATCGCCAATATAGCAAATCCTGAAGTCAGCCAAAACAGTCCAGAGATACCGAGCGAGCCGACTAATAATGGACCAAAAGCAAAGGCTATCATAATAGACGTCGCAATCGTCAGACCCATCGTGGCCATCGCCTTGGTACGCATTTCCTCACGAGTCACATCAGCCAATAATGCCATAAGCACAGCAGAGACCGCACCACTACCCGCCAGCGCTCGACCAATAATCACTTCGTAAATATCAGTCGCATTTGCTGCAATCATGCCGCCGACAGCGAACAGTATCAATCCCAAAAAGATAATAGGCTTACGCGGGAATTTATCAGCAGCCAAACTCATCGGTATCTGAAAGATGGCCTGCCCTAAGCCATAAATACCAACGGCCAAACCAATTAAAAACGGCGTCGCGTGTGCATAATTGTCACCATAAACAGAAAATACCGGCACAATCATAAACAAGCCAATCATACGTAAGGCAAAGATGCCACCGACTCCGAGGATTGCCCGTTTCTCTACGCTATTCATACTTGCCTCACTGGTTGATCATTGCTGGTTGCTCATTGCTATCTTTCACGACTAACACTGTGCCATACCATGATTTATCACTACTGGTTTATCAAGGCATTGGCCTATAAATCAAGCCCCCTAGTATAAGACATTCGCCGTTTGGTTGCCGAGACTTTTGTCTTACTGGTGCAGTAACGTATGCGCCCTTAACCCAAGCCATTCATATTACGAGATTATTTTGTTACCAAGTGCATCAGATGCACAGTGACACCTTGAATAATGCCGTCACCATGACAATAAAGTAAAACGTTATCAGCACTATTACTGATGAGATCGAGCGACCGCTCAAATGATAAACCCGCTTATCACTATCACCACAAAATGGCATTTTTGGTCAAAACCATAACAAACCATACCTGTTACTTAACATTGATTTGATTTAGATTTGTTTAGTCCTATTACAAATAGTCGTAGGAACGACAAAAAATACAAAGCCAAACAACAATAGAAAATGAATAACTAGGCTGGCATAACTTTTACCTTATCAATATATGTAACCTTTATAACAACACCATAAATTTAGAATTATTCACGTTTTAACCAATCACTTTACTGATCTGTACTTACTTTTTGATTTGAGATATTTTCCAATCCCCTTTTAGCAAATAGGAAACCTGTAACCGATGGCACATGACCATATCGCAATACGCGGCGCACGTACTCATAATTTAAAAAACATCGATTTAGACATCCCACGAGATAAATTCGTGGTAATCACTGGCCTATCTGGCTCTGGTAAATCTTCATTGGCTTTCGATACTCTCTATGCCGAAGGGCAACGTCGTTATGTCGAAAGTTTATCGGCATACGCGCGTCAGTTCCTCTCGCAAATGGAGAAGCCTGACGTCGATAGTATCGAAGGTCTATCCCCTGCGATTGCTATCGAGCAAAAATCAACCAACCATAACCCACGCTCGACCGTCGGTACGATTACCGAAATTTATGACTATCTGCGTCTGCTCTATGCACGCATTGGTACGCCATATTGCCCTGAGCATGGTGAGCCAATGGTCGCGCAGTCGGTCACTGAGATGGTCGATCAGGTCATGGCCTTGCCAGATGACACCAAGATTATGATCTTGGCACCGGTGATTCGTGAGCGTAAAGGTGAGCATACCGTCTTGCTTGAGCAGCTGATTGGTCAAGGTTTTGTCCGTGTGCGCGTCGACGGTGATGTCTATGACACCGATGAGCTACCAACACTGGATAAGAAGAAAAAACATACCATCGAAGTGGTGGTCGATCGCTTTAAAGTCCGTGATGACTTGGGCAACCGTGTCGCTGAGAGCTTAGAGACGGCATTACGTCTAGGTCAAGGACTGGTCACGCTTCACTTTATGGATGGCAATCCAAAAGAAGGCGGTGACGAAAACCAAGTGATGTCAGCCAAACATTCATGCCCTGTCTGTGATCGTGCAGTGCCTGAGCTTGAGCCACGTATGTTTAGTTTTAATAATCCATACGGCGCATGCCCAAGCTGTGATGGTCTCGGTAAACGTCAATATTTCGCCGCTGAAAAACTGATTACTCATCATGAGAAGTCACTTAACCAAGGCGCTATCAATGGTTGGGATAAGCGTCATGCGTACTATTTTGGTTTACTTAGTACCGTCTGTAAGCATTTTAAAATCGATATGGATGCGCCATGGCAAGATCTGTCAAAAGAGCAGCAAGACCTTATCATGCACGGCTCTGGTAAAGAAAAGCTGACCTTTAACTTTACCGATGAGCGCGGTCGTAAGACCAATAAAACCGTACCGTTTGAAGGTGTGCTTCCTTACCTAGAGCGTCGTTATGCTAAGACACAAAGTAACCTTGTCCGTGATGAGTTGGCTAAATATCTGGCTGATACCACTTGTAACGTTTGTGACGGCGCGCGTCTGAATGAAATCTCACGCAATGTCCGTGTCGATGATCAAACCATCGCTCAAATCGTTAAGCTCTCTATTGGGGACGCTGCTGACTATTATAAAACGCTAAAGATTGGTGGTCATAAAGGTGAAGTTGCCGAAAAAATCTTTAAAGAGATCAATGAGCGCTTAAACTTCCTCGTGAGCGTCGGGCTAGATTATTTAACGCTCGCCCGCTCTGCCGAGACGTTATCGGGCGGTGAAGCACAGCGTATTCGTCTGGCTAGCCAAATCGGTGCAGGTTTGATGGGCGTCATGTACGTACTTGATGAGCCGTCAATCGGTCTGCATCAGCGTGACAATGACCGTCTGCTAAAAACCCTAACGCGATTGCGTGATTTAGGCAATACGGTACTGGTCGTTGAGCATGATGAAGATGCGATTCGCCAAGCAGATCACGTCATCGATATCGGTATCGGTGCAGGCGTACATGGTGGTCACGTGATCGCCCAAGGTACGGTCGATGACATCATGGCAAACAAAGAATCGCTGACTGGACAATATATGTCTGGTAAGAAAAAAATAGAGATTCCGACTGTGCGTCATAAAGCCAAAACCATCGATGTCGAAGTCAAAGGTAAGGCCAAAGCCAAAAAAGTACCGATGACCATCGAGCTAAAAGGCGCGTCAGGCAACAACCTACACGATGTAGATTTGACCATTCCTGTTGGTATCATGACTTGTGTGACGGGTGTTTCAGGGTCGGGTAAATCAACCTTGATTAACCGTACGCTTATGCCATTGGCAGCGACTCAGTTAAACAATGCCTCAACGCTGATTGCCGATAAGTTTGAAAGCATTAGCGGTCTTGAGCATTTGGACAAAATGGTTGATATCGATCAAAGTCCAATCGGCCGTACGCCGCGCTCAAACCCAGCGACTTATACAGGCGTGTTTACCCCTGTGCGTGAGATGTTTGCCCAGACGCAAGAAGCGCGTGCTCGTGGTTATAAACCGGGCCGCTTTAGCTTCAATGTGAAAGGCGGACGCTGTGAAATGTGCCAAGGCGATGGCCTTATCAAAGTTGAGATGCATTTCCTACCAGATATGTATGTGCCGTGTGATACCTGTGAAGGCAAGCGCTACAACCGCGAGACGCTAGAGATTCATTATAAAGGCAAAACCATCGCTGATGTGCTTGATATGACGGTTGAAGATGCCGTTGAGTTCTTCTCAGCGATACCAGCGATTTACCGTCGTCTGCAAGCATTGATGGATGTCGGTCTGAGCTATATTCGCTTGGGTCAGTCTGCGCCAACACTATCAGGTGGTGAGGCGCAACGTGTCAAACTGGCGCGTGAGCTTGCCAAACGCGATACGGGACAGACGCTATATATCTTGGATGAGCCAACCACTGGTTTGCATTTCCATGATATCGATAAGCTGCTCAATATCCTGCATGCCCTACGCGATAAAGGTAATACCATCGTGGTCATCGAGCACAATCTTGACGTAATCAAGACGGCCGACTGGGTAATTGATCTAGGCCCTGAAGGCGGTAAAGGTGGTGGTATGATTATCGCTGAGGGTACGCCTGAGGAAGTGGCCGAAGTCAAAGAATCCTACACGGGTATATTCTTAAAGCCAATGCTTGAGCAAGGTATGAAAGAAGTCAGCTAATACTCTTAAGTCCTGATTGATAAAAGGCTACTCTTTATAGGGTGGCCTTTTTTGTTGGTTGAAACTTGATTGTTGTAGCTAATCCCGCTTTTCGCTTATAGTTGGCCGAGTGTGTTAGCGGTAGCGTAAACCATCATTAGTGTGGCAAACTAACCCATAGTGCTAACTTTATGGATATAAGAATTTGTGAAAAAAACAGATGAGAATAATATATTTGAATTCGAAGGTCTTCAAGCTGAAAGCTTAAAAGAGGCAAATATCAGTAAAAATACAATTATACAAATTTACAAATTTACAAATTTACAGAGACTATATAGTAAATCAAGAAATACTAAAGCAACAGGCTCAGTATTTTGGAAATATACTACACTTAGGTGAAGAAATTAACTCTGTAAAATGGAGGGTCAAAGATCCTATTCACTTACTAACTAAAATAGTGAGAAAGAGAAAGAAAGCTATCAAGGAGCACGAAACTTCTCCTTATCTAGAAATCAATGTAAACAATTATAAAAATATAATTGATGATTTAGTCGGAATCAGAGCTATTTACTTGTTCAAAGAGAATTGGGAACTAG
>NZ_PJAS01000006.1 GCF_002836735.1 Psychrobacter sp. 4Bb
GAGCTGACGATGACCTACTCTCACATGGGCGAACCACACTACCATTGGCGCTACGATGTTTCACTTCTGAGTTCGGGAAGGGATCAGGTGGGGCCATCGCGCTATTGTCGTCAGCAAAGGGGTTTAGATATGAGTCTGTTGTTGTTATTGTTTGACTATAAATGTTTAGTTTATGGTCGATCAACTTGTAACCTAACTGAATCAAGGTTAAAGGTGATATCGAAATATTCTTACTTTATAAGCCACTACAGCTCATACAAGATAGATTAATTAGACTTGCATACAAACCACTTGGGTGTTGTATGGTCAAGCCAAACGAGCAATTAGTACAGGTTAGCTACACACATCGCTGTGCTTCCACACCCTGCCTATCAACGTCCTAGTCTTGAACGGCTCTTTAGGGAAATCTAATCTTGAGGTGGGCTTCCCGCTTAGATGCTTTCAGCGGTTATCCCATCCGAACGTAGCTACCGGGCAATGCCACTGGCGTGACAACCCGAACACCAGAGGTTCGTCCACTCTGGTCCTCTCGTACTAGGAGCAGATCCTCTCAAATTTCCAACGCCCACGGTAGATAGGGACCGAACTGTCTCACGACGTTCTAAACCCAGCTCGCGTACCTCTTTAAATGGCGAACAGCCATACCCTTAGGACCTGCTTCAGCCCTAGGATGAGATGAGCCGACATCGAGGTGCCAAACACCGCCGTCGATATGAACTCTTGGGCGGTATCAGCCTGTTATCCCCAGAGTACCTTTTATCCGTTGAGCGATGGCCCTTCCATACAGAACCACCGGATCACTAAGACCTACTTTCGTACCTGCTCGACTTGTGGGTCTCGCAGTTAAGCGCGCTTTTGCCTTTATACTCTACGACCGATTTCCGACCGGTCTGAGCGCACCTTCGTACTCCTCCGTTACTCTTTAGGAGGAGACCGCCCCAGTCAAACTACCCACCATACATTGTCCTCGGTATTGTTATACCTGAGTTAGAACCCCAACATGACCAGGGTGGTATTTCAAGATTGGCTCCACCGAGACTAGCGTCTCGGCTTCAAAGCCTCCCACCTATCCTGCACAAGTCAGGTCAAAGTTCAATGTAAAGCTGTAGTAAAGGTTCACGGGGTCTTTCCGTCTAGCCGCGGGTACACAGCATCTTCACTGCGATTTCGATTTCACTGAGTCTCTGCTGGAGACAGCGCTGCCATCATTATGTCATTCGTGCAGGTCGGAACTTACCCGACAAGGAATTTCGCTACCTTAGGACCGTTATAGTTACGGCCGCCGTTTACTGGGGCTTCGATCAAGAGCTTCGCTTACGCTAACCCCATCAATTAACCTTCCAGCACCGGGCAGACATCACACCCTATACGTCCACTTTCGTGTTTGCAGAGTGCTGTGTTTTTAATAAACAGTTGCAGCAGCCTGGTATCTGCGACTGCCAGCAGCTCAAGGAGCAAGTCCTATCACCACCAACAGCGTACCTTCTCCCGAAGTTACGGTACCATTTTGCCTAGTTCCTTCAGCAGAGTTCTCTCAAGCGCCTTGGTATTCTCTACCTGATCACCTGTGTCGGTTTAGGGTACGATTCGTTTATAACTATTGCTTAGAAGCTTTTCCTGGAAGCATGGTATTTGCCACTTCGCTGTACAAGTACAGCTTGCTATCAGATCTCGGTATAAAATAGCCCGGATTTACCTAAGCTATAAACCTACATCCTTTCACCTGGACAACCAACGCCAGGCTGACATAACCTTCTCCGTCCCTCCATCGCATTATAAACAAGTATCGGAATATTAACCGATTTCCCATCGACTACGCCTTTCGGCCTCGCCTTAGGGGTCGACTCACCCAGCCCCGATTAACGTTGGACTGGAACCCTTGATCTTCCGGCGTGCGAGCTTTTCACTCGCATTATCGTTACTCACGTCAGCATTCGCTCTTGTGATACCTCCAGCATGCTTTACAACACACCTTCACAGGCTTACACAACGCTCCCCTACCACTTGAAAACAAATTCAAATCCGCAGCTTCGGCTCCTAGTTTGAGCCCCGTTACATCTTCCGCGCGGGCCGACTCGACTAGTGAGCTATTACGCTTTCTTTAAAGGATGGCTGCTTCTAAGCCAACCTCCTAGCTGTCTATGCCTTCCCACCTCGTTTCCCACTTAACTAGGAATTTGGGGCCTTAGCTGGCGGTCTGGGTTGTTTCCCTCTCCACGATGGACGTTAGCACCCACCGTGTGTCTCCCGGATATCACTCATCGGTATTCGGAGTTTGCATCGGTTTGGTAAGTCGGTATGACCCCCTAGCCGAAACAGTGCTCTACCCCCAATGGTGTTCGTCCGAGGCGCTACCTAAATAGCTTTCGGGGAGAACCAGCTATCACCGAGTTTGATTAGCCTTTCACCCCTATCCACAAGTCATCCCCTGGCTTTTCAACGACAGTGGGTTCGGTCCTCCGGTGCCTGTTACGGCACTTTCAACCTGCTCATGGATAGATCACTCGGTTTCGGGTCTATACCCTGCAACTAAACGCCCTATTAAGACTCGGTTTCCCTACGGCTCCCCTAAACGGTTAACCTTGCTACAGAATATAAGTCGCTGACCCATTATACAAAAGGTACGCGGTCACCTAACAAGTAGGCTCCCACTGCTTGTACGCACACGGTTTCAGGTTCTATTTCACTCCCCTCACAGGGGTTCTTTTCGCCTTTCCCTCACGGTACTGGTTCACTATCGGTCAGTCAGGAGTATTTAGCCTTGGAGGATGGTCCCCCCATCTTCAAACAGGATTTCTCGTGCCCCGCTCTACTTAATATGTTAACTCTAATGTTTCGAATACAGGACTATCACCTACTACGGTCAGCTTTCCCACGCTGTTCTTCTACATTAGAATTAATCGGCTTCTCCCCGTTCGCTCGCCGCTACTAGGGGAATCTCAATTGATGTCTATTCCTAAGGGTACTGAGATGTTTCACTTCCCCTCGTTCGCTTCCTAATAAATTAGGATACCTACCTTATGGTAAGTGGGTTTCCCCATTCAGAAATCTCCGGATCACAGGATATTGCCGCCTCCCCGAAGCTTATCGCAGGCTGTCACGTCTTTCATCGCCTCTGACTGCCAAGGCATCCACCATGTGCGCTTCATTACTTGACCATACAACCCCAAGTAGTCTTTCGACTTCTAAGTGTCATACAATCTAATTATGATAACGATATCACCTATGTTTATACGCTTGATTCAGTTCTCTTTACTTTTTTTAATAACTCACCCCTGGGATAACAACTGATGTCGTTAAGAGGTGAGTTATTAAGGTTAAGAAGTGCGCGTGAACACGCTCTTCCTAACCCAGACTCATATCTATGTTTTTAAATAGTCTCTATGCTCTCGTCGAGTCACAGATTCTGTATAAAACAGAAAGAAGTAATCAGTCACAATCACTTGTTTCTATTTAATACCTATTTATTTATTAGCACCTAAAGCTTACTTAACCGTCTTAGTAGTGGTGGAGCCAAACGGAGTCGAACCGTTGACCTCCTGCGTGCAAGGCAGGCGCTCTACCAACTGAGCTATGGCCCCATTGTAAAATGGTGGGTCTAGGTGGACTTGAACCACCGACCCCCGCGTTATCAACACGGTGCTCTAACCAGCTGAGCTACAGACCCTAATACGTTTGTTAAAAACGTAAGCTTAAACTAAAGAACAACTTGTTGTGAATTCTTGCTGACCGAATGCGTCTATAAGGAGGTGATCCAGCCGCAGGTTCCCCTACGGCTACCTTGTTACGACTTCACCCCAGTCATCAACCACACCGTGGTGAACGCCTCCCCGAAGGTTAAGCTATCCACTTCTGGTGCAATCAACTCCCATGGTGTGACGGGCGGTGTGTACAAGGCCCGGGAACGTATTCACCGCGGCATTCTGATCCGCGATTACTAGCGATTCCTACTTCATGGAGTCGAGTTGCAGACTCCAATCTGGACTACGATAGGCTTTTTGAGATTCGCATCACATCGCTGTGTAGCTGCCCTCTGTACCTACCATTGTAGCACGTGTGTAGCCCTGGTCGTAAGGGCCATGATGACTTGACGTCGTCCCCGCCTTCCTCCAGTTTGTCACTGGCAGTATCCTTAGAGTTCCCGGCTTAACCCGCTGGTAACTAAGGACAAGGGTTGCGCTCGTTGCGGGACTTAACCCAACATCTCACGACACGAGCTGACGACAGCCATGCAGCACCTGTATTCTAATTCCCGAAGGCACTCCCGCATCTCTGCAGGATTCTAGATATGTCAAGACCAGGTAAGGTTCTTCGCGTTGCATCGAATTAAACCACATGCTCCACCGCTTGTGCGGGCCCCCGTCAATTCATTTGAGTTTTAACCTTGCGGCCGTACTCCCCAGGCGGTCTACTTATTGCGTTAGCTGCGTCACTAAGTCCTCAAGGGACCCAACGACTAGTAGACATCGTTTACGGCGTGGACTACCAGGGTATCTAATCCTGTTTGCTACCCACGCTTTCGAGCCTCAGTGTCAGTATGATGCCAGGAAGCTGCCTTCGCCATCGGTATTCCTTCAGATCTCTACGCATTTCACCGCTACACCTGAAATTCTACTTCCCTCTCACCTACTCTAGCCTAACAGTTTCAGATGCAGTTCCCAGGTTAAGCCCGGGGATTTCACATCTGACTTATCAAGCCACCTACGCTCGCTTTACGCCCAGTAATTCCGATTAACGCTTGCACCCTCTGTATTACCGCGGCTGCTGGCACAGAGTTAGCCGGTGCTTATTCTGCAGCTAATGTCATCGTCTCCGGGTATTAACCGAAGAGTCTTCTTCACTGCTTAAAGTGCTTTACAACCAAAAGGCCTTCTTCACACACGCGGCATGGCTGGATCAGGGTTTCCCCCATTGTCCAATATTCCCCACTGCTGCCTCCCGTAGGAGTCCGGGCCGTGTCTCAGTCCCGGTGTGGCTGATCATCCTCTCAGACCAGCTACAGATCGTCGCCATGGTAGGCCTTTACCCCACCATCTAGCTAATCCGACTTAGGCTCATCTAATAGCGAGAGCAGTAAACTGCCCCCTTTCTCCCGTAGGTCGTATGCGGTATTAATACGAGTTTCCCCGTGCTATCCCCCACTACTAGGTAGATTCCTAAGTATTACTCACCCGTCCGCCGCTCGACGCCTGATAGCAAGCTATCATCGTTTCCGCTCGACTTGCATGTGTTAAGCCTGCCGCCAGCGTTCAATCTGAGCCATGATCAAACTCTTCAGTTTAATCTTGCTATGAAGCTCTTTAAAGAAGCTTCTAAACTTGGCTCATCTAATCTGGCAAAATCGCTAAAAATTATGTTCGTAATGAATTAACTTTGAGTTTTTCTGCTGTCTTAAATGATAATTTTTATAGTTAATAATCTTCCCGAAAAGAAAAGATAGTCAACTTTATTTTTTAGCATTCTGAATCAGCAAAAATCCACACAAGTTGTTCTTTAGTTATGCTTTTAAATAATGTCTGACACTGTCGTCCAGTGCTAGTATTTCAAACTAAA
>NZ_PJAS01000073.1 GCF_002836735.1 Psychrobacter sp. 4Bb
AGTTATGATTCAATTCATTTCGATAAGTTTAAAGACTGACTATAGATGTGCTATTTACTATAATTTATAACATCAAAAACGTTTAGATTTACTAGATAAATACTTTTTACTATCTCTGAGCTTTATCTTCTATTAGTGCAACCATTTCTCTATTTGAACTTTATAACTTACCCATCTTTTCAAAAAACGCCTTATAAGCCGCGACTTTCTTATCCAACGATAATGGATAGGCACGTGAGGTTGACGGTAATCTATATAAGGTTAAGTCATTAACATCCGTTTTTTTATTATTCGCATTCTGCCATTGATAAGGGTAATCCATACTTTGATTGGTTTTTGGATGTTTTGATTTGGTAATTGGTTCATCTAGTAATCCGAGCAGTACTTCGGTTGCTTTGCCTCCTGTTGTGAATAAAGTCTCAACCTTTGGCACTTGCGGCAAGATACTATCCAAATCAACTGGCGTCACCACGGTTAGGTTTTTATCCGAAGCATTGCCAGTCTCTCGAATAGCCTGCTTGACTGTCGGGCAAGACGCTATACCACGCTCGAACATAAAATTGCGTATGCGCTCAGGATCAAAGCGCTTCTCATCGCCGACTCTAAAATAGTCAACATCATCAAAAAATACCCGGCCATAGATACGCCACATATCATTATAAAAATTGGGATAATGAAAGCTCATTGCCCATTTATCAGCAGTCGGTGGAAAAGTACCCATCATCATGATAGTCGCATTTGGTGGTAAAACAGGCGCAAAAGGATGATTTTCAATTTCTCCTGATGAACTCTCGGTTGCTACTATCTCGTTATTAGCCTTGTTGTTAGCGTCTTCTTGGGTGTTTAATGGTTTTATAGTCATGATATTCTTCATCAGAAAAGCAGTTTTTTTGGTATCATAGCAAGCCTAAACACTACTGCACTTATGATAATTTTATACAGTCAAACTTAGTCGATTCAAATAGTGCGACAATATATAGTCGCTTAGCCTGAGCGGTTTAGGCTTGGCTGCTAATTGTGAGTGTCTAACTGAGCACTTTTGGTGACATTACACTCTTATACAAGTAGCACGTTTATTTGATTTGCATGGTCATTGAGGTTTTTATTTTACTATCAATGAGACCAAACAGAGTTAAAGTGGGGTAAGTGTTTGTATCTTTTTATATTAATAGCAACCGCAGTAACTGCGCAAGCATCAGACAAGAAACCAAGAGAGTACTTATGAGTGACTTAAACAGCGATTTAAAAATTACGGTAATCGATCATCCACTAGTCCGTCATAAACTCAGCCTTATGCGCGAAAAAGACTGTAGTACTTATAAATTTCGTACATTGACCAAAGAGCTTGCGCGCTTGATGGCTTATGAAGCAAGCCGTGACTTTGAAATCGAAACTTTCCCAATGGAAGGATGGTGTGGCGAAATCACTGGTGAGCAAATCATCGGTAAGACGGCGACGATCGTACCGATTTTACGCGCAGGTATTGGCATGCTTGATGGGGTGCTCGATTTGATCCCTACTGCTAAGATTTCTGTGGTCGGTCTACAACGTGATGAAGAAACGTTGCAGCCAGTCCCTTTCTTTGAAAAATTCGTGAGCCACATGGACAAACGTCCTGCACTTATCATTGATCCAATGCTAGCCACAGGCGGCTCAATGGTTGCGACCATCGAGATGCTCAAGAAAAACGGCTGTACTAATATTAAAGCATTGGTATTGGTGGCTGCACCTGAAGGCGTACGCTTGGTAAATGAAGCGCATCCTGACGTGACTATCTACACTGCCGCATTAGACAGCCATTTAGATGAGCACGGTTACATCATCCCAGGTCTAGGCGATGCTGGTGATAAGATTTTTGGTAAGCAGTTATCGAATAGATAAGTCTCATTAGGGTAAATAAAGCCGTCATCAAAATTATGGCAACAGCAAACAACATCAATAATAAGGACAGATCATGAACGTATTGATTACAGGAGCGAGCGCGGGTTTTGGTAAAGCGTTGGCAGAACGTTTGGTTGCTAACGGCCATCGCGTGATTGGTTGCGCCAGACGCCTTGATAAACTGAATGCTTTGGCAGAGACTTTAGGTGAGGCTTTTTTACCCGTGGTTATGGATGTGAGTGATACAGCTGCTATCCCGCAAATCATTGCTGACTTGCCTGATGACTTTAAACAAATCGATGTCTTGGTCAATAATGCAGGATTGGCACTGGGTACAGAGCCTGCGCACAAGGCCAGTCTTGATGACTGGATGCGTATGACTGATACCAATATTAAAGGCTTGATGGCGTTGACCCATGCGATCTTACCAGCGATGGTCGCTCGCGATAATGGTTATATTATCAATGTCGGTTCGATAGCTGGTAGCTGGCCTTACTTTGGTGGCAATGTTTACGGCGCAACTAAAGCGTTTGTAAAACAGTTCAGCTTAAACTTGCGAGCAGATCTGATTGGTACCCAAGTGCGTGTGACCAATCTTGAACCTGGCAACGTTGCTGGCACTGAGTTTTCAAACGTGCGCTATCATGGTGACGATGACAAAGCTGCCAAGGTGTATGATGGCTTTAAAACTATGACAGGTGAAGATATTGGTGATATTTTGTTATGGTTGATTGAGTCGCCTGCTCATATTAACGTCAACCGCCTAGAAGTAATGCCAGTCGCCCAGACCTATAATGGGCTAACGATTGCCAAGCAAGATTAATATTAACTGGTCGGCTAGTTTTAGTATTAATGTCGATTATTAATATATCACTTATCAACACCGAACCTGTTAGCGCATCTCATAAGATCGAAGCAATATAGAGTCATCTATATTGCTTTTTTTTATATCTTCAATAGCTTGCTCATTGACCAAACGCAAATCCTGAAAGTCCAAAATCAGCACTTCGTTACGCAGACGTTCGCTAGTACGTTTATTATGACGTATCGCAAACCCTAATACTTGCTTACCCGTGATGGTTATCTGATTAATAATTAACTTTGAATTATTCACGGTCAGCTTTTTGGACAGATTCTGAGACATTTTCTGAGTATTTATTATTGTCGTTGCCGGATTCACCGTCGTGGTTAACATCTTAGTCTGTCGTACACTTTTGGACATATCTCCTGCAAAAAACAATACTTGACCTAATGGTAAATACTGCGCATGGCGTACTAATTCTTGTCGGAACAATGCGGGCATATCTGTATTAAAACTGTCTTCTGTCTGCTGATAAAATGCGGTGAAGTTACGATGCAAATAACGCCCAAATACTGTGGTATTAATCCATTCTTGATAAACATCATCTGCCAATAACTGTTTGGTGAAAGCACTGGCATCAATTGTTACCTTCCTACTCAAAGTAGCAGACAACATCGACAGCAAAAGCGCCTTCGGACTGGTAAATATCTGCTGCTGCCATACTTGTGGATATAGGCTACTATCGAGTAATGGTAATGTTGATCTGCTCATGCGCTTATATCCTCAACGATCATTTTCAGTCCCTAAATAGCGTTGGTATCGTCTCACTGTTGACTTCTACCCTTAGCCAAATTCTATGCTATGGTCTGGTAACAGCTTCAATATAGCAGTCTTTTATTCGCGGTATAACTATTTTGTAGCTGTGTACTCTACCGCAATACTCTCTTAGCTAAATTGACCGAAACAGCTTGAAAAATCAAAGAGATATCACTCTATGAAAAAAGACCTCATACCCTTTCCTACTCCCTATCAGCTAAAGACCATTACTGTCCAAACAGCTGATGGAACGCTGCTGCCCGTCTCTGTCATTGGCGAAGGTAAGCCTGTCCTATTAATGCACGCTTTCGGTATGGATGCGAGGCAATTTTTGCCATTTATTTTACCGTTAATTCAGCACTACTGCTTTTACTTGCCGCATTTTAGAGGTTTTGGTTTGGCCAGTAACCTAACTCTGCCAACGTTTGATTTTATTGAGCAATATGCACAAGATACCCAAAATGTATTTGAATACGTGAGCAAAGAAACTGGCTTTGAGGCTTTTCCTGTTGCCGCGATATCGATGGGTGCATTAGTCATGTGGGCATATTTTCAGCGCTTTGGTACTCAGCGCGTGAGTCACTATCTGAATATTGATCAAGCACCGATTATTCATAATCAGCCAGACTGGCAAGGTGGCGGTGTATTCGGTACACGACAAACCGAATTGTTTGCGCAATTTACACGGTTGATCACTGACACTGCCCCTTATCTACAAGCCGAACAAGTGGTTGACTTCCGTCACCTGCCCTATCGATTAAAAGTAAATCTATTAGACATGGAACGCTCTTTTTCTCTGCTCTCTGTCAGTCGAAAACCTTCGCAATTATTAATAAAAGCCCTCAGTTATCGGGCACCGCAGAAAATCTCACTAATGGAACACGCGACTTGGCAACATAAACTGCGTTGCCTATCTGCTTATGTTGCACTGCCCTACGATTATCGAGACGTTTTGCCCACTGTCAATATTCCGACTACCTTACTGATTGGTGCGTGCTCGCAGTTATATAATGCAGAGTGGCAACAGCGTTTGACCACTCTGCTGCCCAATGCGCACAGTATTATTTTGCCAACATCGGGCCATGCTGTACCGATGGATGCGCCAGTTAGTTTTTATAAAGTATTGAAAGAGTTTCTGAACGCTTAATTGTGAGTTTGCGATAATGCACAAAAAAACGACCTCAACGGGTCGTTTTTTATGCGCTAAATTCAATCTAAATTAGTGGCTAAGTATTAATCATTTAATGGCTTAATCAATTCGAATCGCAGAATTTCCTTACCATCGACCGTAACCGTTTCAGCAAACATCGCCAGCGGACGTGCCCACACGCCATATTCACCATACAGACAACGATATACCACTAGCGATTCTTCGGTTTCTGAATGCTGCGCTGTATGCAATACTTGATACAAGCTGCCTTTATAGTGGCGGTAAATGCCTTGGGGGATGGTTTTAGTCATAGCAAACTCCTACTATTAAAATAAAAATGGCTGCTAATTATCGCTTCATAAAAAAGGTCGACAATTACTGCCGACCTCACTCTTAATTATTTTTGTAGATTATCTAACCAACCGTCACTTTTGCATAAGCCTTTTTACCTGCTTGAATCACGACCGTCTGACCTGAGGTGAGACTAAAGCCACCATCAACGACTTCGCCATCTACTTTTACCGCGCCACGTTTTACCATGTCTTTGGCTGCTGAGTTGTTTTTAGCGAGCTTAGCTTGGTTCAATATCTGGGTGATAAATAACGCGTCTTGCTCTTCCAGATCTAACATGATTTCCGGCAAGTCAACTGGTAGCTCGCCATCTGCTAAGACGTTACCGGCAGATTTGTGCGCGTTGGCAGCGGCAGCGGCATCATGAAAACGCTCGATTAATTCTTCGGCTAAGATACGTTTGATTTCTTGTGGGTTACGGCCACCTTCCATGTCTGCCATCAAGCTTTCGACTTCTTCCATTGGCTTAAAGCTTAAGAACTCAAAGTAACGATGGATCAAGGTATCTGGCATAGAAAGGATTTTTTGGTACATGGTGCCTGGTGTATCATAGATAGCGACATAGTTGCCCAGTGATTTGGACATTTTATTGACACCATCTAGCCCTTCTAAGATTGGCACAGTGATACAAACTTGCGGCTCTTGGCCATAGCGTCCTTGCAGCGTGCGACCCATTAGCAAGTTAAAGGTCTGATCGGTACCGCCAAGCTCAACGTCGGCTTTTAGGGCGATAGAATCGTAGCCTTGTACTAAAGGATAAAGAAACTCATGGATTGAGATGGGCGTTTGTGATGCATAGCGTTTAGAGAAGTCATCACGCTCTAGCATACGCGAGACGGTTTGCTGACTGGCAAGCTGAATCATGTCAGCGGCGCTCATGTCATTGAACCACTCAGAGTTAAAGACCACGCGAGTCTTTTCTTTGTCCAAGATTTTAAATACTTGCTCAGCATAAGTGGTGGCGTTGGCTTTGATTTGCTCATCGGTCAACGGTGGACGCGTGCTGTTTTTGCCAGAAGGGTCCCCAATCTTGGCGGTATAGTCGCCGATTAGAAAATAAATCTCATGACCCAAGTCCTGAAAATGCTTAAGCTTATTGATCAATACTGTGTGACCTAAATGCAGATCTGGTGCGGTAGGATCAAATCCTGCCTTGATACGTAGCGGACGATTGAGCTTTAGCTTAGCCACTAAGTCATCTTCAGATAATATCTCTTGCGTACCGCGCTGAATAAGGGCCAGTTGTTCTTCTAGGGTGTAAGTTTGATTGGTCATGATGCTCTCTATATATCACTTTAATTGGGATTTTTATGAATGACGGTTACTGGCTCAACACCTTAGGAAGTTTAGAACCTCAAAAGGTCAGAAAAAATGCTAGAATTTGACGGATATACTAGCGTTTTTTAAGGTAAATTGCCATGACCAACCCCGCATCGATTGCTGATACTGACCATAATGCCCTCGCAGACTTGCTTATGAATAGTGGTTTGGATAACAGCTCCGACGATATTGATGATTTGACCTCTGATAATTCGAACTATGCCACGTTGACCGATGCCCTTGAGCAAACGGTGTTTGAAAGCTTCGATGATGGCTTATATATCGGCATGATGTCTGGCACCAGTTTGGACGGTATGGATGCTGTCCTTTGTCAGTTTAATCCTGAGATGAGCACCGAAGATAGTACCCAACCACCGATGCGACTACTGGCGACCTATAGCCAAGATTTTCCGCCCCGTCTGCGTGAAGTTTTACTGGCATTATGTCAGCCGAATGGTGTGAATCAACTGGTACCAGAGACCGATGAACCAAACAGTGAGTTGGATTGGTTCGGCTGGGCAAGTCGTGCATATGCTGAATTTGCGAGTGAAGTAGTCAATACTTTATTGCAGCAATCAAATACCGATCCTGAGTCAGTACTGGCGATTGGCTGTCATGGACAAACCGTACGCCATCGCCCGCAGATGGGATTCACGTTGCAACTGGTCGATGCCAATATTATCGCTGAGCGCACAGGCATCAGCGTGGTCAGTGATTTCCGTCGTCGTGACATGGCGGTTGGTGGTCAAGGCGCGCCCTTAGTACCTGCGTTTCATCAGGCATTATTTGCCAATCCTGATAGTACCCGTGTGCTATTAAACTTAGGCGGTATTGCTAATATAACCGTCTTGCCAGCCAGTGAAGAAATTCAAGTTGTTGGCTATGATACGGGACCTGCCAACTTGTTATTGGATGCATGGACCTCGTTGCATACTGATAATAGCTATGATGCGAGCGGTGCTTGGGCGCAGTCTGGAACACTCATTGAGCCATTATTACAGCAACTTTTGGCACATCCATTTTTTGCTCAGTCTCATCCAAAAAGCACAGGCCGTGAGGACTTTAACTTAACTTGGTTGCAGGACGAGCTACAGGCTTTTGAGCAAGCCAATGCTAACATCAGTTATTCAGCTGCCGATGTGCAAGCAACCTTAACTGAACTCACGGCTATCAGTTCCAGTATGCAAATCAATACGTTTATCAGTCATTCAAAAAACAGCTCGGTTTATGTTTGCGGTGGCGGCGCATTGAACGACTATTTAATGACACGCTTGCAAGCTCATCTACCCCATTGCACAGTAAAAACCACTGAACATTTAGGACTTGCGCCAACATGGGTAGAGGCCGTTGCTTTTGCATGGTTAGCCAGACAAACATTGATGGGTGAAACTGGTAATTTACCAGCGGTAACCGGTGCAAATAAAGGCGTGGTATTGGGTCAAGTATGTTTTGCCTGACCAGTTAAATTTTAGTTTACATACGTGCACCTATGTGTTTTATAATGACTTTTGAAACGCCATCCTCTTAGGACCTGTAAGTATAGGATATATCGCATGAGCCAGAATAGTAGTTCACCTATCGACCAAGCCACCACTGATGACACAAATAATATGACTGCAGCACCTGTACATAAATCGCGTCAAAAACCACCTCACTACGAGCGTTCTGATGATACGCGTGTGGTAGTCACAGGTATGGGCGCCATTACGCCGCTCGGTCTAGACGTCGATAGCTCATGGACCAAATTGCTCAATGGCGAGAGTGGTATCTCACCGATTACGCATTTCGATGCCACTGGCTACCGTGCGCAAATCGCAGGCGTGATCAAAGATTTTGATGCCAAGCAATATATGAATGCCAAAGATGCGCGTCGTTATGATGAGTTCATGCATTATGGGGTTGCCGCTTCTGCCATGGCACTAAAACACGCTGGTTTTATCGAGGAAGTCAGTGCTGCTGATGCGCCTGTGCAAGGCGTTGACCAAGATCGCTTTGGTATTATTTTAGGTTCAGGTATTGGCGGTATCCAAACGATTGAAAACAGCCGTGATACCCTACACGAAAAAGGCGCAGGCAAAGTCTCACCTTTTATCATTCCAGGCTCTATCGTCAATATGGCCGCTGGACTAGTAGCGATTAAGCATAAGTTAAAAGGCCCAAACCTTGCGACATCGACGGCTTGTACCACGGCGACTCATGCTATGGGTCTTGCTGCTCGTTTGATTGCTTACAGTGATGCCGACGTTATGCTGGCAGGCGGTAGTGAAAAAGGCTCTAGCCCACTTGGTATAGCTGGCTTTAGTGCTATGCATGCACTCTCTACGCGCAACGACGAGCCAACCAAAGCCTCACGTCCGTTTGATAAAGGTCGTGACGGGTTTGTCCTTGGTGATGGTGCTGGCGTGGTGGTATTAGAAAGCCTTGCTCATGCCAAAGCACGCGGTGCAACGATATTGGCAGAGTTAGTTGGTTTTGGTATGAGCGATGATGCCAGTCATATTACTGCACCACCAGAAGACGGTAGCGGTGCGGCAAGAGCGATGCAAAATGCACTAAACGATGCTGGTATTAAGTCATCAAGCGTCGGTTATGTCAACGCTCATGGTACTAGCACCCCTGCTGGTGATGTTGCTGAGTCTATTGCTATCGAAACTGTGTTCTCTCCTGTAAAAGATAGCATCTTAGTCAGCTCAACCAAATCGATGACCGGTCACTTACTTGGTGCTGCTGGCGGAGTAGAAGCTATCTTTACAGTATTAGCGCTACAGCATCAGCATGTACCGCCTACGATCAATTTAGATGATGTCGAAGACAACTGTAACCTTGATTATGTGGCTAATCAATCGCGCAAAGTTGATAACTTGCAGTATGCAGTGTCTAACAGCTTTGGCTTTGGTGGTACCAATGGCTCATTGGTATTTGCCCGCTGGCCTATCAGTCAATAACAGCCACCCAACTACCTCGCAGCGCATGGTAATGAAAGCGTTGTAACGTTGGTGTCAGATTTGCTACGTTTGTCCACTTGCAGCCCCTTATCGTACTTGCGTATGATAAGGGGTAATTTTTGGAACATTTATGGACGATACCATGTCAAGCTACTCATTTTCCCATCAGTTTTATCAACGCTGGACGTGTGCACCTGAGCCAGTACGCGCAGCGATTACCCAAGAGCTAAAAGACATCACTACCCTGCTGCAATCTGACACCTCATTTGAAGACTTCACTTTTAATACTCATGATTTAGATGCGCATGTAGACGAGCTATATGACAACTACAATGCAGAGCAAGCCATTGCGAAAGCAATTACGGACAAACAAGAGCAAGAAGACGCAGCAGCTGCAAAACAAAAGCTAGAAGACGAGCAGAAGAAAAAAGAAGCAGAAGAAGCCACACGTAAGGCAGAAACGACTCAAAAAGAACAAGAAAAAAATACGCAGTCAGCGTTAGAGACAGACAACGACAAAGAACTGGCTGCTACCGACGTAGCTAAAGTAAACACAGATAAAGTCGTGGCAGATAGCGCTGTTACTGACGATTTTGTTACTGATAACTCTAGTGCAAAGACAGAAAAAGATGCATCAGAAGTCGTAAATACTGAAGGCAATGCTAGCGATAATAAAAGTGCTGATAACAAAACCATTGGCGAACAGGCACATGCGCTTAGCGATAACCACATTAAAGATATTAATAATAAAGCCAGTGCAGCGATTAATTTGGCCTTAAAAGATGCGAAGCTAGATGCAACACACCAACAGCTAATCCGCGAGCTAGAAACACAGGTCGATGACTATTTAAGCGAGCAAATGATGCTGATGTCTGAAAACCTAAAGTCTTGGCTACGTGCTGAGGTCACTCAACACTTTAGCGAGCAGAGTGACTCAACTACTAATAATGAAGCTGCTAAGAAAAGTATTCACTAACAGTGCGCCTTTTTCAGTATTAAACCTACAGTTAGAAACAGTCACTCAGTAGTAAGTATTAGATAACAAACACTAAAAAGCCCCGTAAATAATTTACGGGGCTTTTTAGTACTTTTAGTTAATGTTTTGAGCTTGGTATTAAATGGCTTTGGTACGTTCAGTCAACCATTCAAGCGCTGCACCTTCAACACGATCTTTTAGCTCTGCAAAGACTTGGCTATGATAGTTATTTAGCCAATCTATCTCGGTTTGATCCAACAACGATGGCTCAATCAGACGCGTATCGATTGGGCAGTAAGTGATGGTCTCAAAGTTTAGGAAATCACCAAACTCTGTCTCAGTAGGCTTAGCAACTGGCGTATTTACTACCAAGTTCTCGATACGAATACCCCATTTGCCTTCGCGGTATAGACCTGGCTCATTACTAGAAATCATACCTTCTTTCATCGCACGCTCTTTTGGCGTGCTCGCGCTATAAGCGATGACTTGCGGGCCTTCATGTACATTCAAGAAATAACCAACGCCGTGACCTGTACCATGACCATAATCCATTTGCGCTTGCCATAATGGCGCACGGCAAATTGCGTCAATCAATGGTGAGGCAATGCCATCAGGGAAATGAGCACGAGCTAGCGCAATGTGTGCTTTGAGTACGGTGGTAAAGTCGCGCTTGTGCTCAGCGGTTATTTGTCCGATGCCAACCACGCGTGTGATATCCGTTGTGCCATTTTGGTACTGAGCACCTGAGTCAATCAGTAGCAATCCGCCTGCGCCCTCGGCCACATCAAGGTAGCTGAATTTTTCTGGCGTGGCGCGGTAATGTGGCAACGCACCGTTTTCATTAAAGCCTGCGATGGTCGGGAAACTTGGCGAGACATAATGCGGCTGACGACTACGCACATCAATCAGCATACTATCAACATCCAGCTCACTTAGACGCTCACCGTTTGCTAGACGCTGCTCAAACGTGGCAAAAAACTCAGCCAAAGCGGCGCCATCTTGACGCATCGCTTCACGCACATGTTCGATATCTGAGTCAGCCTTCACTGATTTGAGTAGCGTACTAGGCGCCATTTGCTCAATAAAACCCACATCATCTGCCATTTTTGAGAGCGTGCCTACTGCAACTTTGCTCGGATCTAACAGTAGTAAATCGTCTGGCGTTAATGCACTCAATGCATCTTGCACAGCAGAATAGTCAGCCAATGTGATACCGCTGTCTTTTAGACTCTGTGCAATATCTTCGCTTACTTTATCAGTATCAACAAACAACGTTGCTTTGTCTGCGTCAATCAACATGTGCGACAAAAACACCGGATTATAATCAACATCAGCGCCGCGCAAGTTCGTCAACCAAGCGATATCGTCTAGACTTGAGAGTAAATGATGGGTTGCACCTGCTTCTGCCATGCCTTCGCGCACTGCTGCAAGCTTTGAGGTGGCAGACTGAGCAAGGAACTGCTCATCATGAGTATATAATTTGGCCGCTGGTAGTGCTGGACGATCTGTCCAAATCTCTGTCAGCACATCACGCTCAGTGATCAAAGTAATATCATTGGCATCAAAAGCATTTAACAGGCGATCTTGCTCAGCGATAGATAACACATTACCGTCTACTGCTACGCTATCCCCTTCTTGCAAATGCTCGGCTAGCAAATCGATATGATTTGGCTGACCCGGCGCAAGCTTTTCTAAAGTAATACCTGTGCCTTCTAGCTGGTCAGCAGCATGTACCCAATAACGGCTATCCGTCCATAGACCTGCAAAATCAGCAGTCACGACCAGCGTACCGACAGAACCGGTAAACCCTGACAACCATAAGCGTGCTTGCCAGTACTCTGGTAGATATTCAGATAAGTGTGGATCAGCAGACGGTACGATGATTGCGGTGAGATCTTGCGCGGCTAAGGTGCTACGTAAGTTAGCAATACGTTCGTGAATGGCTTGTTTATTCATTGAATGTGTCCTTATAGAAATTATAAAAATATGATGATGGAGCGATCATTTAGAATCGTCTTGTTCTAATAGTCGTCTTATTTGAGTTGTTGATACTGCTTTAGCTGTAATAAGATATTTACCATTGATAGCAATTATTCAAGCAAACAGTCTACTTATTTAGCTATCTAACTGTGTTTTCGTTGATAACTGCATCCGCTTATTGAGAGTAGAAAATTGAAATTAATATTGCGTCACCGGGGTTTACGGTGCCCTATCATTAGATGTTTGGGCGGATAATAAGCTTTCAATAGCTTTGTGCTAAATATCCCACCAACTAAAACAATAAAACGTGCTACCAGTAATGGTAACACGTCTCATCATGTGTCACTTGTGCTGTTGTTAATCACAAATGTACATCAGATTATCTTATTGCTTGGCCAATTGTTTCTCATGCTCGCTTTCTTTAAGCATCTTATTAATAGGTTTTGCTAGTATCAATAGTAGTACAGCGGTAACTACCAAGAAGATGGTCATGGTAGTAAATAGACCTGGTAAGCCTTCGATTTTATCAGCAGATACATGCCCACCAAAGAAAGCAGCAACCAAGTTACCCATAGCGATAGAAGCAAAAAACAGGCCCATCATTTGGCCTTGCATACCCTCTGGCGCCAGCTTAGTCATGGCAGATAACCCAACTGGGCTTAATGCTAACTCACCTAGCGTCAATAATAATAAACTACCTACCAACCATAGCGGCGATGCCAAGCCAGCACCAGGCGCTAAAATGCTTTTTGAAGCAAAAATCATCAAGGCGAAACCTGCGGCTGCCAGTAGCATACCGAGTGCAAACTTAGCCATACTGCTAGGCTCAAGACCTCGGTTACCAAGCTTAACCCAGATAATACTAACGATAGGTGCCAATATTAAAATAAATAGTGGGTTCAATGACTGGAACCAGATACTCGGTATCTCAAATCCTAAAACATTCAGATCGGTATAACGATCAGCAAATAAGTTAAAAGATGTTGGCTGCTGCTCAAAACTTGACCAAAATAGCGTCGAGCCAATGATTAAAACAAAGCAAATTAACAAGCGTAACTTATCAGTCTTATCCAATCGCGGTGAAATAAACATAATAGCGAAATATAAGATAACCACCGCAGCAATGATGTACGTCATATACTCTGCAACCATCTCAGGATTAAACGATATCATGCCAGTAGACACTAGTAGCACTGCGGCTACTAGCAACGCAACGAAACCACCAACCCAGCGACCGATGTTTTTGTAATGGTCGTTAGATTTTTCCCACTCGGCTGAGATACCTTTGGCGCGTGCATAACGTGTTAAGTTCTTTTGCGCGACAAAACGATAAATCAGTAATGAGACCAGCATACCCAAACCACCAACGCCAAAGCCGACATGCCACATGCCTTTTTCTTTGAATACGCCAACGATAAGTGCTGCTAATAACGCACCGATGTTAATGCCCATATAAAACAAGGTAAAACCGCCATCACGGCGAGAGTCGCCTTTGGGGTATAAGGCGCCAACCATCACTGAGATACAGGTCTTAAATAACCCTGAGCCCAAGACAATACAGATTAAACCAACGAAGAAAAGCGTCATACCAAACATCGCTGAAAGCGCGATACACAAGTGACCAAGGGCAATAATGATACTACCCCACCACAGCGCACGCTCTTGACCTAGCCAGTTATCTGCTAGCCAACCACCTGGTACTGCTGCTAAGTATAACGAACCCGCAAAAATACCATAAATAGCAGAAGCGGTGACTTCACTAAAGCCAAAACCGCCACTGCTCACTGTTGCCACCATAAATAAAACCAATAGTGGACGAATACTATAATAGGAGAACCGCTCCCACATTTCGGTAAAAAACAATGAGCGTAAGGGCGCAGGATGTCCCATAAAGCCATTGTCTAGAGCTTCTAACTCTGCTGCACTAGCCCCCGAATTTGTTTCTGTGCCCATAACTTTATTCCTTTAAAGATCATATTTGTAATGACCAAACCCCTGATTATCCAGATGGACGGTCATATAGGCGGAACATTGTTTCACTTGGTTATAATCAAGTAAAGAAAAAGTTGGTCAAAAATTACACAAATACTCATAAAAAAAAGCCCGCTCTCAATGGTTGAGAACGGGCTCTTTTTATGACTATTTAGAACTGTATCATTATGCTTATAGCACTGTTGATAGAGACTTCATAATAAGACTCATTTTATAATTAAGTAGCACTATTTTAGATCATTTACACAGTCATACTACAGCTTACTGTGCTGCGGTCTCTTCAGTAGCTTCACCAGCCTCTAAGTCACCATCCGCTTGCTCAGCTGTCAAATCAGCATCGGCAACAGCGGCTTGGCTTACAGTACCAGATGCCGTTGCTGTACCAGCTTCTGCGGTGACAACTGCACTATCCGCATCTGCCGCTGGTGTTACGGTTGCATCTGCTGCAGTATCAGGCGCTGTAGCATCTGACGCTTCTTCTGTTGTTGCAGCTTCTGCATCGGCTGGAGCCGCTTCTTCTTCAGTAGCAGTAGCTTCTGCTTCATCTGCCGCAGCTGATGCTTCAGTTGTCTCAGCAGTGATATGCTCGCCTGCTGGACGCAAAAATGCAGAAACACCAATAAGTAAGACAATACCTAAGAACATGGCAATGCCACCTAAAGCGAATAACAGCTCTTTTTTTGGATTGTTATTAACGATACCTTCTGACATACCTTATCCACCTTGCACAAAATATTTGAAATATTGACCTATTATATCGCAATTTATACTGATTTGTGAAAACCCTTAAGTATTTAAAGGGTTTATTATCCACAATTTAACTATTCTTTTTTGGCACTTGTGACAGCTAACTACTTAATCAGTTATCTATTATTCGCTATCAACACATCTTACTTAACAATACTACTTAACCAAACGTACTGGAGCCTTCGTACGTTTACCCAAATAGCTGAGTATTAGTAACAGTGTCATGATAAACAAAATAGGATATTGACCAAAGCGCATGAATGGCGTATTGCCAACTCGTGCCTGAATATCACCGCGCAATACAGTACGTTCAAACTGCGGTGCACGTTCTACGATACGACCTTTGTGGTCAATGATAGCTGTCACACCTGTGTTGGTCGCTCGCATAAACCAGCGACCGTTTTCGAGCGCGCGCATCTGTACCATCTGTAGATGCTGTAGTGGGCCTGCCGACGTACCAAACCAAGCATCGTTTGAGATGGTTAACAAGAAATCCGTACCAATCGCGTTTTTGCGCGTGGTATCTGGATAGGCCACTTCGTAACAGATGGCTGCACCTAGATTGTGCCCTCGCACACGCAACGGTGACTGCTGATCACTGCCGCGACTATAGCTCATAATGTCTTGGCTACCTGCTAGGTTTGGCAGAATATCGAGCACGCCTTGGAATGGAATATATTCCCCAAATGGCACTAGACGTTGCTTTTTATAAAGCCCTTCTGCCTGTGCCCCTAGCGCTACCACGCTATTGTAGAACGGCGGATATTTATCTGTACTGGCATCAAACGCTGCTTCATCCTTATAAGGAATACCTGTCACCCATGTCGTGTCAGTCTCTTTGGCTATCGCGACCATTTCACTGATAAAACCAACAGCTTCTGTCTGAAACATAGGAATCGACGATTCAGGCCACAGCACGATGTCACGCCCCCACTCGTCACGAGTCAACGTTGCATAGATTTTTAGCGTCTCAACCTGATACTCGGTGAGCCATTTTAGGTCTTGTGGGATATTACCCTGAATCAAAGATACCGATAAATCAGGGGTTCCTTTTGGCTTGGTCCATTGCGGATTAATCAACCATAGCGCGCTACTAATGATAAGCAATGCTATCGATGGAATCATATAGCCACCGCGGCGACGCAATAGCTCAACGATACTGGCAGCCAATAATACCGCTACGAAAGAAACTGCAAAGACACCAGCCACAGGCGCGAGCGACGACAACCAGTACTGCTCAGTAAACGCATAACCAACGAATAGCCAAGGAAAACCAGTAAACAGCCACGTTTTCATCCACTCTTGGAGTATCCACAGGGCGGCAAAAGATAACGGCTGCTTGCCGACCACACGATTAAAGATGAGCGCCAAAAATCCATGGAACAAGCCCATGCCTAGACCCATGAGCGCAATCATAATCAAAGCAAGCCATGCGGGTGTATCGCCATAAACGTGTATCGATGTGTATAGCCAAAACGCGCCAACACACCATAGCCCTGTACCGTACGCTTGACCAATTAGAAAGGCGCGGCGACCTGTCATCGCTGGTACCAATAACGCATATAAGATGGCAGGTGATACCAAGGCAACGGGCCAAATACCATAAGGCGCGAGCGCGAGTATAAAAGCGGCCCCTGCCAGCCAAGCTATTAGTACCGTCAGCCCCATGTGTAAACCTTTTGGCTTATCGGGATTCAGACGTTTTTGTAAATCAACAGTAGACAGACGCATAGCAGTTATCCAAAACCATATTTTCTAAAATTTCTCAGCTAAGCGATGAGATAACACTCACGCAAAACCTGACTGCACAATGCTTTATGCAGGGCCACAAATAAAACCCACCCATGATACCAGTCAAAACCTACAAGTGGGTAAATTTGCGTAGCTAAAACCTCATTCTAAAGACCAAAAGGCAGAAAGCAAAAAACACGATTTTTCATCGTGTTTTTTATTGAATTTGCTAACAAGTTTTATTCATTGACCAACTATCGTGACACTATAAGCAAGCTAGTGGCTGCCTATCAATATCTGTTGCTCAGCATTGGTTTTGGTCAGCTCTAGATTTTGGATAAATCGCCCTTCTACGTCAGTAATAGTAATTTTCCAATCATCTATCACGACGCTCTCGCCTTCTAGATCACCAACGAAACCAAGTGCTTGCATGACCAGACCGCCCATCGTATCGACATCGGTGTCGTCAAAACGGCTACCCAGCTCATCATTACAGTCTTCAATCACCGTAGACGCTTGGACACGCCATGTATTTGGTTTTTCTGGATCAGGGACGATGTTATTGATATCGCTGTCTTCATCAAAGTCATCATGCTCATCGACGATGTCGCCAACGATTTCTTCCAACAAGTCTTCCATGGTGACCACACCACCAAAGTTACCAAACTCATCAACGACAATCGCCATATGTACTTGGGTGCGCTGCAATGAGCGTAGCAAGGTATCAGAACGAGCCGTCTCACTGATATATAACGGCTGGCGCACCAAGTCTCTGAGACGCTTACTGTCAATTTTGTCTTCTTGGTTACGAACCATATGTACCAGAATCGGAATCAAGTCTTTTGCCAATAAGATACCGATGACGGCATCATCGTCTTGACTGTCAAAAACAGGATAGCGCGAATGGGTGGTCTCAAGAATGATGTCCATCACTTCAGCAAGACTGGTGCTCTCGTGCAGACCAATCACTTGCGGACGCGGTGTCATGATTTCGCGGACTTGTGTCGCAGGCAAATCTAGCACGCCTTCTAACATATCGACAGTATCAGGCTCTAAAAACTGGCGCGAGTCTTGTACCAGACGAATCAATTCATCACGGGTTTCGGGGGCGGTCGATAGCCAGCGTTTTAAGCCGCGCATCGACCAACTACTCGGGCTGGGAGTGTCGTCAGACATGGTGGTGTGATTTAACCTCTTTAGTTAATAAAAATTAGAATAGTATTCAATGGAAAAACGAACAATACTCAATAAAAAAAACAAGTAGAGCCTAGATGGGGATAAAAGTAGCAAATAAAACGGCTGGTTTGTTATTAATTAATGCATGAATAACAAATTTGCTAGTACAAATTAGCTTCACTTTATCGCAAGGCTCACCGACATTCAACGACAAATTCACTCAAATTGTATTGTCAGCGTGTTATAAACTTTGCTATGGTCAAAGCCTTTATTTATCAAAGCAAACCCTATGTCGCTACGTTCCGTTTTTTCTCGCTTACTCTCGTCGCATACGCGTAGTCGACTGTCAGACAGTCGTGGCTTAGACAGTCATGGTTTGGAGAGTCTGGACTTAAAACGCAAAACATTAGAACGTAAACAGCCAAAGCCTACATGGCGCCAGCGTCTTGTGACTTTTTTAATTGCCGTTACGTTATTGTTATCAGCGCTATGGTTATTACTCGCGATTTGGTATCAATACGGCGTCAGCTCAGTATTAACTTGGCTTGCGACAATAGCAATTGTAGGCATATTAGCTGCGCTGCTAAGTACACGTTATTGGGATGTCGTCACAAGAGTATTGCACAGTGACTCACTATCTAATAAAAAATCAATTAGCAAAGGCACAGCAACTAAGCTGCTTATCGGTATATATGGCGCTGTTTGGCTCGTGGGTCTAGGTTGGTTTTTTTCTATCGAACCGAAACAAGATCGAGAATGGATGGCTGAGGTCGACCAGCGAGTCTCCTATAAGCGTGATGCGACTAACCCTGACTTGATTACCTTAACCAATGTCCGTAACTTTGATTGGCGAACTGAAGAAGACGCTACCGAGCATTGGGATACCCGTACGATTGATTTGTCTAAACTCTCTGGCGTTGACGTGACCAATTCTTATTGGATGGGTCCGCTGATTGCTCATACCTTGGTTAGCTTTCGATTCGAAGATGATAGACCACTTGCCTTCTCATTTGAGATACGTAAAGAAGACGGCGAGTCTTTTTCGGCGCTGGCTGGGTTTTTTCGGCGTTATGAGCTTAGCCTGATTGCTAGCGAGGAGCGTGATATTATCTATACGCGCAGCAATGCGCGCGGCGAGCAGGTTTATCTGTTTCCTATTAGCAATTTGCAACAGCATGAAGTGAGGTCGCTATTTGAATCTTATCTAACGGCGGCTGATGATTTGAACGCTAAACCTGCTTGGTACAATACATTAATCAGCAACTGTACCAATATTATTTTTTATATGGCGCGTATCGTCAGTGGCGAGCGTTTGCCATGGGATTATCGGATTTGGGTCTCTGGGTGGCTGCCAAACTATCTATACGATGTCGGTATGCTCGACGCCAAGCCCAACAGCGGCGCGCAGAATTGGTCGATGGATACTTGGTACGAGCGCACTCATATCAATCCAAAAGTGCGTGGTTTTGATAATTTAGCAGGCAGCAGCGTAGTCAATAGCCACGAGTTCTCCAAGCAGATTCGTCAGGATATTCCTATCCCGCCATTGGCTGACTCGCAAGCAAGTGCTGAAGCAAAGGCCAAGTCTACTGCTCAGGCATCTAACTAACTGTAGACTAAGGATTAACCCAGTTAACCACCCGTGTCTCCATTTCTTCATCAGACATACCGATTTCCGTGACACAGCGACCAGCGACGCCCACGTTGGCCGCTCGCATCTGTTGTTGTGTCAACACAGCATCCCCAGTCAATAATAAATGCCAACTTGGTAAGTCCTGCCCTTTATACAGACGTTTGTAGGCGCAGTGCGATGGTAGCCACATCATCTTGGGCAAGTTGTCCATAGTCAGCTGAATACAGTCTGGCACGTGCTCCTGACGCGTTGCATAGTGACTGCAATATCCTGTCGCGCAGTCCATCAGCTGGCAGGTGACATCGGTATATTCGACCATCTCCTCATCCACATTGCCACTTTCATCTTCGTCGATGTACTTAATCAAGCAACAACTGCCGCAACCATCACACAGTGCTTCCCACTCGCTATGGTTTAGTTCTGTTAATGAAAATCGCGACCAGAACTGCGGACGTAGTGGCTCAGACTTAGAACTAGCATTAGAATCGACATCGGTACTATCAGGGAACAAAGTGACCGGTTGCGCAGGCGTGGCCGCTGCATCGAGACCTGGGTTCAAGTCAGATTGGTCATTATTTTTGTTTAACAAATTTATAGTCATAAAGTCGCAGTAGCATTTTGATAAAGAGCGTTACAGTATTATAGCTGTTTTTGCTAGACATGGGCGTTAAGGTAGTACGAGTTAGAAAAACGAACCATCACAATGACGAATAATTAAAACTCACAACATAAAAAAGGACAATAATATGTCAATTAAGACGTTTGAATTAATCAGTACTACCGAGAATGGTGTAGAACTTATCAGTTATGTAGCACTACCAGAGAACGCTTCAGATGAAAATCCAGCAGCAGGTATCTTGGTTGCACCAGAATGGTGGGGCGTGGTTGATCATCCAAAATCAGTGGTTGAGCGCTTGGCAGAGGCAGGTTATGCAGCAGTCGCTATGGACGTTTACGGTGAAGGCAAACTAACCACTGATGCAGCAATGGCAAACATGTGGATGGAGCAAGTACTGGCCGATCAAGACATGCTAATGGCACGCTGCCGCTTAATTCTCAATGATTTTAGCGATCAGTTATCAGTCGATGGTGACAACCTAGGCGCAATCGGTTATTGCTTCGGTGGTAAAGTTGTACTAGATATGGCTCGCGAAGGCATGCCGCTAAAAGCCGTTGCCACGTTCCATGGTAACCCAACCCCAAAACAGCCAGCAGACAAAAACTTTGCAGCAAAAGTGTTGGTCGCTCATGGCCGTGATGACTCAATGGTATCAATGGATGCTATCGAAGGTCTAAAATCTGAGCTAGACGCAGCCGATGTTGACTACACTATCGACGTCTATGACAATGCCAAACATGGCTTTACCAATCCGCACGCCGATGAGCGCGCAGCCAAAAATGAAGTAGATCTTGGCTACAATGAAGCCGCTGCTAAACAAAGCTGGGAAAACATGCTTGAGTTTATGAAAGCCAATTTAGCATAAGAAACGATTTGGTATAAAGACTATTAAAAAGGGTAGCTTAATTATTAAGCTACCCTTTTATCTTGAGTGTCGTTTTAGCACCTGTCTTTTAGCCCAGTAATCAGAGTAGTCTTGTGCTTCTTATTAAATCACGTCATTATCACTTTACTATAAACTGGATTGAGTGACGAAGATGTTGTATCTAATGGTGACCCAGTTGGGCTGGCTGGCTTTTACGATTCTATTGATCGTGGTGGTCGCGTTATATACTAGGATAGCTCGAAAAATCGAGCATCTACGCCGCGATGTGACGACGCTGCAAGCTAAGCTGGAGCAGCAAAGACATCGTAGTATGACGCCTCCGTCTGCACCTTTCGTCGATGGAAGCAATTACGCACGCAATACTACTACTGACGATAATGATCTTAAAGACAATGTTCCTAAAGACAGTGACGCTAAAGACCATGATGCTAAAGAAATAACTTTTGACTCACAACATTCTTCTGCAGATAATCGGCTGCCTGTATCACCACCACCGCTTCCTACCGTTGCTTCAAACTCGACCACACCTGCAGCATCAAACATCTATGACGATAAATATATAGACGATAACGCCTCGATAAATACTAAAAACACGGCGTCTACCGCACCGATTGAGCCAGATGAACGCTCATTGCCTATTGTGACCTCACTGATTCATTCAATCAAAAACTGGTTTTTCGGTGGCAACTTGGTCGTGCGAGTCGGCGTATTGGTGCTATTGGTAGGTGTGGTGCTCCTGCTTCGCTTATTAAGCGAATATATCGAAATTTCGATTGCCACAAAGTTGCTAGCAGTTGGCGTTACAGGGTTAGCATTGGCAGCGCTTGGGTTAAAGCTGACGGAAAAACGCTTCTCATATGGGATTACGCTACAAGGCGCAGGCTTAGCAATTGCCTATCTAAGTACCTTTTTTGCTTACAGTGTTTATGAAATCATTCCTAGTATCCCAAGCTTTATCGGGCTTGGGTCATTGTCTGCCATTACCATTGCTCTCGCCGTACGTCAAAACGCTTTCCCGTTAGCATTACTGGCATTATCAGGTGGATTTTTTGCACCGATTTTGACCAGTGACGATACTGGCAGCTTGGTCACCTTATTTAGCTATTATCTACTGCTAAACGTCACCATTGCCGTCATTGCTCATTATCGACCGTGGAAAATATTAAATCTATTCGGTGTGACTGTGACATTTGGCTTGGCATACTATTGTGGTATCAGCGAAAACCTGAGCGCCGTCATTGAAACGCAGCGCTGGTCATTGGTAGCATTAGTAACCTTACACTGGCTGCTTTACTTGTTTGTCGTCATTCGTTATGCGCAGCAAATCATCACCTATAATGCGCTAAACAAAAAAGACCTCAGTCATGCTGACAATACAGATAATACAAAACACTTGGACAAAGCCCATGTAGGCAGCTCCTATGTATTCCCCATTGATACGGGTTTACTGTTTTCAGTACCGCTACTGGCCTTTGGTTTATTTTCTGCCTTACTAAACGACATCTCTAACGCCCTCACGATTACCAGTGCCATTTTGGCTACGGTTTATCTTGGCTTAGGCTGGTTGTTCATCCAGCGCAGTAGACGCTATGCTTTAATCACCGAAGGCATGCTGGCGTTAGGGTTAGGATTTTTTGCGCTCGTTATTCCGCTGGCGCTAGATGCTGAATGGATTGCTTTTGGTTGGTCTGTACAAGGATTGGCGCTAGTATGGTTTGGCAGGCGTTCGCTGCGGTCTTGGTCGGTGTTATTCGGCTTACTATTGCAGCTCGTCAGTATTGTTATACTAGTAACGACAGCGATATTCTCTATCGAAGACTATCCCGTTTTAGCCTTTAGTATTTCAGCCCTCAGCTATCTGGCGACCGTCTTTATCTTACGCGCTAGCAACTCCCCTGCTGTGCTGCTTAATAGCTTAGATAGTAGTAACAAACTTAATAGCCTTAACAATAAAGCTCCTACAAAATCCTCGGTCATCCAATCTCAATCCTCAGTCCTACAATCACAAACATTGGACGGCACATCAGATGTATTGACTGGCTATGCGCGTGCGCTGGGTGTCAGTACGCAAGCCGCGCAGCAATGGCTAACTTCTGTCAATAGTCAGAGCCGCGTATTCAAATTCGTTTGGCACAGCCCTAGATTCATCAAATTTTTGACATTGACCGCGATGGCTTGGATGCTACAAGTACTAATGCTTGATTTACATCATTGGTTTGATATCTGGCAATCAAGCACGATGGTAATTGCACTGGCAGCACTCATCAGCTTGATCACTTATTGGGTCATCAATCGCTATCGTCCGTGGGCAGAAATTAGACAGCTTAGTCATGGATTATTGGCCCTGTTCTACTTCATGCTAGTACTGCAACTGCCACAAAAATTTGAGCGAAATTTAACATGGGCAACAGCGGAATGGTTGGTATTCATAGGCTTAATAATCGGCTGGTTAGTCATGGGTCAGCTATGGCTAAAAACATGGTCTGATACATGGTCTGATAACAACAATATCTCACGTTATACTACTGCAAGCTGGCTAGGTACAGGCATATTAATTGTTGCTGCCGCGGCGCATTATGGTCTACCAGACTCTGATGGCGTAATGGCTTTCTTGTTTTCAGCAGTACTCATATTATTTGGGTTGTGGTTCAATCTTCGGTATTTCAGTCAAAATGCAGAAAATACATCGACCAATAAAGCTTCAGAACAAGGTCTACTGTACTGGTTTGATTGGCAACAGGCACTATTAGGATGCGCTACCATCTTTGCTCCCATTGCTTTACTGTGGGTTGTCTTTACGAATTGGTCTTATGACGGTGTGATTTGGGGACTGTCTTATTTTCCATTGTTCAACCTATATGACATCACATCTTGGCTGACGCTATCAGTTGGCTTTAGTCTGTATTACATCAGCCAACGTCGCCACAATGATACCGTTATCGAGTCGAGTACAGCTGCCAAATCTAAGCGCGTATTTACCGCTGAGAATTTGCTAATTATATTGGGACTGATCAGCTTTTGGTTGATTTCCAGCATGTTGGTCAGAACGCTACATGCCTTTATTGGCACACCACTTTGGAATGACTATCAAGGCGGCGCATGGCAAAGCGAGCAGGTACAAACTGGACTGACGATTTTATGGACGCTTTTAGCCTTGGTCGCCACCATCATGGCGAGTCGCTATTGGCAGCGTGCGCTTTGGTTTATGGGTATTGGGTTGTTAGGTATCGTCGTACTCAAGCTGGTCTTGGTAGATTTGTCACAGACTGAGGCAATTTGGCGAGTGATATCCTTCCTTGGCGCAGGCAGTTTAATACTATTAATTGGCTATCTCGCCCCATTACCACCAGCGCACGAGGAAACAGAAAACCAAAATCAAGCATAATGACAAATCAGGTTGGGTGAAATTGTGCCGTGAGTAAGGTGGTTCTGTAGTAAACTGGACATCATTAGAAAGTAAACGTTGATTGTTTTACTTTTAGCATTTTTTATAAAAGGTTATGAAAGCAGATGGATAAGAGAGCAAGTATTCAGTGGTTCCCTGGGCATATGAACAAAGCCCGTAACGAAATCAAAGAAGTCATGCCGCAGATGGATTTGGTCATCGAGGTCATCGATGCGCGTATTCCATATAGTAGTGAAAACCCAATGGTCGCAGCACTGCGCGGCGAAAAACCTGTTATCAAAATCCTGAACAAAGCTGACCTTGCCGATCCTGAGTTGACTCAAGCATGGATGGATTATCTCGAGCAGCAAGATGGGGTCAAAGCCATCGCTTGCGATACTGAAAAAGCCAATGATGTAAAACGCATCATCGCCATCTGTAAGCATCTCGTACCTAATAAAGTCGGTACGGGTCGTCAAATCAAAGCCATGATTATGGGTATTCCAAACGTTGGCAAATCAACGTTGATTAACACCTTAGCAGGGCGCGCTGTGGCCAGAACCGGTGATGAACCTGCCGTGACCAAATCGCAGCAGCTGATTAAGCTGGACGATGACATCATGCTCTATGACACGCCTGGCATGCTATGGCCAAAAGTTGAAAACGAAAACTCTGGCTATCGTCTCGCAGCGACTGGCGGTATCCGTGATACTGCTTTTGATTTCGCTGATGTAGCCAGCTATACCGCTGAGTACTTGATGCAAGCCTATCCTGAGCTGCTAAAAACTCGCTATAAAATTGAAGAGCTGCCAAAGACTGATTGGGAGTTCTTTGAAGTCGCTGGACGTAATCGCGGCTGTGTACGCGCTGGCAATCAAGTCGATACGTACCGTATGTCTGAGATTCTGATTAACGAGCTGCGTAGCGCAAAGATTGGTCGCATCACGCTAGAAACACCAGCGATGACTGAAGCGGAAGAAATCGTCGTCGCTGAACAACGACTCGCTGCTGAAGAGAAGAAAAAGGCGAAAGAGGAAGAAAAGCGCTTACGTCGTTTGAAAACGCGGAAGAATCGGAAGTAGACATCCAATAATATAAGCTACTATGAATCCTTTAATACCATCAGCTAAAACCATCCAAATTTATCTGCCAAAAGGTAACCCTCGTGGGTTGCGTTTGGCAGAGATGACTACTCGCACAGTAAGATTGATTGAAATCCCACGTATCCACATTGACGACTTTTTTGCGATGCCCGATGCCAATCAAGTTGGTTTGTATTTTTTGATTGGTGATACCGATAGTATAGAGAAGCCGTTACTTTATGTTGGACAAACTGGCGATCTTAAAAGACGTCTTAATCAACATGATGACAAAGATTTCTGGACACGGGCTTTTGTCATGCTCTCAACCAATAACTCTATGACACAAACCCATGCGCTATATATGGAACATAAAGCTATCGCAACTGCCATTGAGGTGGGTCGTTACGAACTAAAAAATGGAAATAATGGTAATAAACCACATACACCTGACCCATTAAAAGCTGATTGCGAGGAATTGTTCCACACCCTTGACGTTTTACTATCCACCTTAGGACAGCCTATTTTCGAGTCCTTTGCTATTCATGATAGCTCTTATAGCCACAAGCCTTATAAAAACAAATCGACTGATTCCACCATTGTTAAAGTCGCTCAAATAATCGATGAAGCTCCAACAAAACCTGTTCCATCCCTGTTTTACTATAAGGCAAAAGACGGTGATGCTAAAGGATACTATGACGACGATGGCTTTGTAATATTAGCAGGTTCTCTCATACGACAGACACAAACATCATCAGCTCCACCATTCGTAGCTAAATTGAAAGAGAGTCTACTCAGTAGCGGCAAACTCGTCACCGTAAATGCTAAAAGCTATAAACTCACTGAAAACCATTTACTTAAAACACCCAGTGGAGCTAGCGCACTAGTATCAGGACGTTCGACCAACGGATGGATTGAGTGGAAAAATGAATTGGGTGAGACTTTAGACAGTGTCTATCGATAAACTCTTACTTCTCTATAGTGATACTATCTATCCCCTTTATTTATAAACAATTAAGCCTCATATATTGTTAAATAGTTTTATCTATTTACCTTCTCGCTTGCCAACTCCAAACTCTATATATCCCTGTTCAACTTACAAGGAATGCTTTTGCCTACTCAATTCTCTCAATCACCTACTGCTCTAAACTCCTTCGCCCCGCGCCTACTAGATTGGTTTGCCGAAAACGGTCGCCATGACTTACCTTGGCAACAGCACCAAACCGATACGCCCAACCCTTATATCGTCTGGCTATCAGAAGTGATGCTTCAGCAAACTCAAGTGACTACCGTACTGCCCTACTTTGCACGCTTTATGGCGTCGTTTCCAACCGTGCAGGACTTGGCCGCAGCAGAATGGGATACCGTAGCAGAGCATTGGGCAGGGCTTGGCTACTATGCACGCGCACGTAATTTACATAAAGGTGCTAAGCAGTTGGTTGAGGTCATCGATGAAACGGGGGACTTTCCGCAGACACTAGCAGGATGGGAGGCGATTTCGGGCGTTGGGCCATCTACTGCTGGCGCGATTATGGCGATGGGATTACATCATTATGGCGTCATCTGCGATGGTAATGTCAAACGAGTGCTGACACGTTGGGCTGCAATTGACGGCGATATCACCAAATCTGCTACCACCAAAGATTTATGGGCATTGGCAGAGCGACTGACACCGACAGAAAACTCAGGATTGTTTGCGCAAGCCATGATGGATATGGGCGCGACATTATGTACCCGTAGCAAGCCTGCGTGTCTATTATGTCCATTGAAAGAAGACTGCCTAGCCCATGCGCAAGGGCGCGAGACTGATTATCCCGTCAAAGCAAAAAAGCAGCCAAAGCCAAGTAAGTTTAGCGATGCACTGCTAATCGAAAGTGTAGATGGTGACATACTATGGCTACAACGCCCTGACAATGGTATCTGGGGTGGATTATGGAGTTTGCCATTACAGTTCGTAGAAAAGGTTGATGGTAAAGCGAACACTAAGGCTACTGTTAAAAAGACGCTAGCTAGCGATGATAAGCCATCAAACACAGTAAACGATGTCCGTAGTAATGAAGAAGTATACGAAGCAGAGTTTACCACTGCTGAGCAAATCATTAATGAGTGGCTCATAAAAAATGAACTGGTGGCAAAATCAGTCAGCAATACTTTACTCGATGACGCCCCTATCAAGCATTCACTGACGCATTTTCACTGGTATCTGACCCCGCGTAAATTAACAATTAATGCGACGCAGGTAACTGAGTTAAATCAGAAGTTAGCAGCGGCTGAAATTGACTTTAAATGGCTAACCGAACAAAAAGCGCAGGACAGCCTAGGGCTACCTCGCGCGATGGTTAAGATCTTAGAGTAAAAAGTTGGAATAAAAAAAAGCGACTCATTATTAATAACGAGTCGCTTTTTTATAATGACAATCTAAAGGCAGCTGAGCCTACAGCACTCTAAGACTTTGGCACACGCAAGCGCATCAGACCTTCTTGTTGCACGGTAGCGACCAGTTTGCCATCTTGCCAAAACTGGCCATGGTTTAACCCTTTCGCATTAGACGTGGTATCGCTCCACATGTCATACAGCATCCATTTATTCAAATCAAAATCGCGATGGAAATGCATCGAGTGATCGATACTGGCAGCTTGCAGACCACTGGTCATAAAGCTAACACCATGAGACATCAGCCCTGTGCCAACCAAATAAAAGTCTGACGAAAATGCCAATAACGCTTGCTGAATAGCCACTGGCTGATTGCCCAATTCACGAATGCGTAGCCAGTTTGCTTGCTTAGGCTTCATAGGTTCTGGGCTAATCGGATTACGCGGCTTCACTGGCTTAATCTCGACATGACGGCGGCGCATAAATCTTGCCTTTAGTGCTTCTGGCACTTTTCCGACATTCTCTTCTTTTAAATCTTGCTCTGTTAGCAAGTCTTCTGGCGGTGGATAGACAGGCATGTCTTCTTGATACTCAAGCCCATCTTCCATCGGCGAAAACGAGGCAATCATTGAAAATATCACTTGCTCAACAGGCGGCTTACCACGTACTTCTTTGTACTGAATAGCGGTGACTTCACGTGCAGACAGGCTACGACCATCACGCAATCGGCGGACTTGGTATATCACTGGTTGGTTGATATCGCCACCACGCAAAAAATATCCATGCAGTGAGTGACAAGGTTTGTCTTTATCTAATGTATGCGCCGCTGCCATAATCGCTTGAGCGAGCACTTGCCCACCAAATATACGACTGCCCACATAGTCATGGCTTTTACCCTCAAACACATCAGGGGTAACTTCAATAAGCGCGATAGTAGCCAGCAGCTCATCAATCAGTTGTAGATTATCGGACATGACGATATGTTTCCTTATTTTTATCAAAAACGCTCAGCATCTGATGATATTGATGCCATATAGCCATCATATTTGAATGTAAAATAATGCGAGATCACTTGTTAAGATCTGTCGAAGGAGACCTTAAAATAAACATACAAACATCGTTAGCGATGTTATCACCGAATATTTATTTTCTATAGAAAAGGTAAACATCTTACCCAATATTGGTGGCTTTGACTAGTTGCTGTCAGCTTACTCATAAGTATTGCTTGTCAGTTTTTGCCAGACAAATCGCAACTAAAGAGCAAAGCAAGCAATCTCAACCATAAAAAAACGAGATGTATAATAACACCTCGTTTTTGACAAATACGTCGATGTTTATGGCTTAACTGCTACGAGTACACGAATAGAATCCGGCACTAGCGATAAGTTACCAAGTGCTTGCTCACCTTGAGCTTTAAGCTGCTCTAAACGCTCAATCTCTTCAGGACGCACGTTTGGATTGATCGTCTGTAGATGTTTTAGACGTTTGATTTCGCGTGACCACTGCTGGCTGAAGCGGCTACTTGCTTGCTCCCCAATCTCAGAAATCTGCTGACGAGCAATGTCTTCGGCTTCGTAATAACGCTGCTCAATCACATCGCCGCGTACTTTAATAACTTGGCGAGCACGGTTTTTATCCAAACGCTCAACGTGCGGCATAATCATCTCAGCACTGATACGAGCCGATAAATCACTGCCCTGCTCACTGATAAAGACACGGATATTTTGCGTGGACAAAGTCGCTGGCAGATTGAGCACTTTTGGCGCGATTGCTTCAACACGGAAGTTCACCTCTAGCAGTACCATACCTTGCGGAACAGCGGCACTTTTTAGCATAGCAACTGTCGTATTACCAAACGTGCTGGTACTCGCTAGCTCATAAATCGCCCGCATCAATGGATGCTCGTGAGTGATGAATTCGATGTCTTCACGCTGAAGCGCTTGCTCACGCTCAAAGGTCAGGGTCATACCGTCTTCATCACCAAGTGGTAAACCATCAATATAGTCACTGATCTCGGTGCTATCGATCGGTGCGATCACCCACGAGCCATCACGCTGGATATTGTGATCGATATTGGCAGATGCAAAGAAACGCTCAATAAAGTGCGGCAGCAAATTATTACCATCAAAGTCACGCATAGCGTCGGCGATCCGACCTGCGACACGCGGACGGCATGAGTTATACTCTAACAGACGGTCACGACCAGCTTGTAGCTGTGCTTCTAGTCCCAAACGTGTCTGTAGTGCCTCATCAATGATGTCTTGCAAGATGACATTATTTTCAGGTGTATCAGCACCTTCAAGCATTGGTTTTAGCTCTTGGATATATTGCTCTTGCACGCTTTGTGCCGTAGGCGATATCTGATTGAACATGTTCAGCGCATCGTTATACCACTGATACAGACGCTCTTGCGCTGTACCTTGTACGTAAGGCACATGTAGCATAATTTGCTGCGTCTGACCGATACGATCTAGACGGCCAATACGCTGCTCTAACGTATCTGGGTTAGCAGGTAGATCCCATAGTATTAACTGGCTTGCAAACTGGAAGTTACGACCTTCTGAACCAATCTCTGAACACAGTAGTATCTGCGCGCCTTCACTATCTGCAAAGAATGCGGCCGCTTGGTCACGCTCAAGCAAAGTCATTTGCTCAGTAAAGATAGCTGTCCTAATGCCCGCATGCAGACGCAGTACCGCTTCTAAACTCTCTACCGTCGCGCCACTACGAGCAATTAATAGCACTTTTTGATGCTTAAGCTCACCGCGCAAAATATCAATCAACCAAGAAACACGTGGATCATCTTCTAGCCAGCCACCATCTGGTTGGTTTTCTTCGCCCCATAGCTGCTCACGCAACTTACCATTGGTTTGATAGCTGTCTTTCCATGCCTCAGGAAGTGGCAATGGATATGGCTGGCTACTGCGGCCATAGAAACCTTTGACACTCTCACGTGTATTACGGAACAAAATACGACCTGTACCATGACGATCTAATAGCTCATTTAATGCATGTGTACGCAGTTTTTCATCTTCATTGATTGAGGATAGCTCTTCAATACTAATGTCTAATAAGCTACTTAAAGCAGCGATTTGGCCTTCATTCAATGGCTTTTCTTCTATCAAGACACCAGCAACTGCTGCTGTCTCTGCAAAGGCTTCTTGCCCATCGATAAATTCATCCAAATCGTCAAAGCGATCTGGATCAAGCAGACGCAAACGGGCAAAGTGACTTTGCGCACCAAGCTGCTCTGGCGTCGCTGTCAATAGCATCACGCCCGGCGTTTCTTCGGCGAAATCCGCAATTAGGTCATACTTATCATTGCCGCCCTGTGCTTCATCCCAATGCAGATGATGCGCTTCATCAACAACCAATAAATCAAACCCTGCATCCATAGCTTGATCATATAAGTCTGGGTGATCGAGTAATAGATCCATGCCACCAATGATACATTGCTCAGTAGCAAAGACGTTTTGTTCAGGATCGTGTTCTTTAATAGCCGCAGTACGCACTAGATCAAACAAGGCAAAGTTTAGGTTAAAGCGGCGACGCAGCTCAATCATCCATTGATACTGCAAACTATCGGGCACTAAAATCAATACACGCTCAGCTTTGCCCGTTAGCAACTGCTGATGAATAATCATGCCCGCTTCGATAGTCTTACCAAGGCCAACTTCATCAGCCAGTAGTACACGCGGTGCAATACGCTTACCGACTTCATGTGCGATATACAGCTGATGCTCGATGATATCGACACGTGCACCCATTAGGCCTTTTAGTGGATGACCTGCCAGCGCTGACTGCATGCGCAAAATGTCTTGGCGCAGCTCATACCAGTCACCGCGCTCAATACGGCCAGCAAGCAAACGCTCAAGCGGCTTGGCCAATGTGATATTGGCAGCAAGGCGGGTTTCCATGATGCCGCGCTCGTGCTCATCGACGCCATATTTAAGTACACCCATCACTTCATCAACGGCATTGACCGTATAGCTTTTGCCATCTTGGTCGTAGATGCTATCGCCCACTTTAAACACCACGCGCGATAATGGCGCAGAGTTTTTTGCGTAGACGCGTGTCTCTTCACTTTGCGGAAATAAAATATGCACACATCGGTCGTCAACATCGATGACCACACCTAAGCCAAGCTCAGACTCCGTATCAGATAAATAACGTTGACCAACGGCGAATTCAGTACTGTGCAATGAAGCAATAGAGATAGTCATAAGGCGATGTCTTTTGTACTCAGATAATGAAATTTAGATAGATAGCTTAGAAAACAGCAATGGCGGCTAACAATAGCTAAATAAGGTTGTTCACACCATAAAATGTCAAAAAGACATAGAAGAAGTGCCACAACACCAATCAAGCCAATCGTTAAGCCCAACCATTATATAACGTTAGCGGGTAGATGAGTGCGTTAAGTTGACTTTTCAAGAGGCAGCTTGCGATAGCTATGATTTTATCAGCTATTTAATCGATACTATGTCAGACAAATACACGATTGTTAAATAATACAGATTATCCTATTTTATCAGCAGCTTATATCTGTTCAATCGATATTTGGTTGATTCGTTTTTGACTAAAAATACCAACGTGCTACATTAAGCCGATAAGGATTCATGCGATAACCATTTATTCGCTGATTATCTATAAGACAACAATAAGTAAGGACTAGCCATGCAAGCCGTTTTTTTAGACAAAGGTACTTTTTCTGAAGGTATTGACCTGCCTGCACCAAGGGGTGTGAGCGACTACATCACTTATAACGACACGCCAAAAGACACGGCTGTCATCATTGAACGTTGCAAAGATGCTGACATTATTATTACCAATAAAGTCCAGATTGGTGCAGAGGTGATAGAGCAATTGCCGAAACTTAAGCTGATCCAACTGACTGCCACTGGCATGAATAACGTCGATCAAGCCGCTTGCGATAAGCACGGTGTCGCGCTTTTTAATGTCGCTGGTTATGCGGTCAAAAGCGTTCCCGAACACACATTTATGCTCATGCTGACAGCGATGCGTGCTGGTATTCATTATCACCAGAAAGTCGCTGATGGCACGTGGCTGGCAAACGGCAATTTTTGCCTGCTGGACATACCGCTGATTGATTTGGAGGATAAGACGCTAGGTATCATTGGTATTGGCACCATCGGCAATCGCGTAACCGAAATCGCTCGTGCCTTTGGTATGACCGTACTGTGGGCAGAGCACCAAGGACGTGAACCACGCAGCGACGACTATACCGCGTTTGATGAAGTATTAGCGCGTGCGGATGTGATCAGTCTGCACTGTCCATTAAATGAACAAACTGAGCATCTTATTAATAAAGACACTCTGGCTAAAATGGTTAAACGACCGCTCATCGTCAACGTCGCACGTGGCGGCATCATTGATAGCCAAGCATTAACTGACGCGATTAATAATGAGCAAATCATCGGCTATGCTAGTGATGTGTTTGAACAAGAACCGATCGCCGATAATGACCCTTTGCTCAGTATCAGCGACCATCCGCGTGTTATCTTTAGTCCGCATAATGCATGGGGCAGCAAAAGCGCCCAAGAGACCTTATGGCAGATGTTAAGCAAGCAAGTGGCCGATTTCATCGACAACCATCATTAATAATTACCAAGATGCTAACGACTAAATCGTAACCAGTCGTCTTTTATCTTGCGATACTTAAGCATGATTCGATCGCTTAGATAGTTGTTGGTCACAAACCAAGGATAGCGATCGCCTTGCTTAGGTAGCTCGTTTTTGCCGCGTCTGACATAACCAGACGATAGCGAACCCATTACAGTATCTACTTGGGCACAGGCTGTCATATCTGCAGTCTGTGCTTGTGGTAATGCGACTTGGTAGCGGTTTTTATGCATATATCCCAGCAGCCTCACTACATATTGACAAGCCAAATCGATTTTTAGTGTCCACGAAGCATTGGTATAGCCAAACAGTGCTGCCAGATTAGGTATGTCTTCTATCATGACTGCTTTGTAGGTCATACGCGTGCCAATATCGACAGCTTGACCATCGATATATACCGCAGCCCCGCCCAACATCTGTAGCTTTAAGCCAGTCGCAGTAACGATGATATCAGCGTCGAGATGCTGGCCAGATTGCAGCATAACTCCTGTTTCAGTAAAGTGGCTGATTTGATCGGTCACTACTGTTGCGCGTTTGTCCTGCAGGGCTTTGAATAAATCACCATCAGGCACCGCACATACTCGTTGATCCCATGGATTATAGTCAGGCACAAAATGCTTGCTATCAACGCCGCTACCTTTTAACTCTTTTTTCACCCCACTTCTTAAGACTGCCTTCATCACCTTGGGTGCATGAGTCGCAACTTTGTACAGGCCTTGTTGCCGTAACACGTTGCGCGCGCGTAGTAGCGTATAAGCCTGCTCTTTTGATAATGGTGAAAACTTGCCAGATAGCCAGTCAATAGCATGGTCATCACCCGGCACGCTTGCCACATAGGTCGGCGTACGCTGCAGCATCGTGACATGACGCGCACACTGAGCACTGTCTTTATCTACTAGCGCAGGTAACAACGTCATCGCTGTGGCACCGCTACCAATAACGACGACTTTTTTATCATCATAGTCTAGATTATTCCAATGCTGTGGATGGACGATTTGACCGTGAAAATTCTCTTCTCCTTCAAAATGAGGGCGATAGCCTTGCTCATAATCATAATAACCAGTGGCACCTACGATAAACTTGGCAGTCTTAACAAACATCTCACCGCTTGCATGGTTTTTGATGGTCGCTGACCACTGTTGATCCTCACTAGACCATGATATCTCCTGAACTTCATGCTGATAGTGGATATGTTCGGTCACCCCAAACTCGCGTGCCGTATCGGCGATATAGCGCTTGATATCATCGCCTGCTGCAAGCATTCTATAATCCAGCCACGGCCTAAAATTATAGCCAAAGGTCAAGGCGTCAGAGTCAGAGCGAATCCCCGGATAGGTAAATAAATCCCATGTACCACCTAAATCGGTACGCTTTTCTAAGATAGCAAAGCGCTGTGGAGGTTTTTGCTTATTAGTCGGTTTTGCCTGCTTTTGCTTTTGGGGAGCTTTATGACCGAATAGGCCTTTATGCTGCTGTTGCTGTAAACGGCAAGCCATACCAATACCTGCGATACCCGCACCGATAATCAATACCTCATAGTCGGCTACCTTATCCGTCTTTGACTTTTTACCTTTAAAGCGGTTTTTGATGGCCTGTTTGGTCGTGGTGATATCAAGCATACTTTCATCCTTGTATTTGCATGACTGGCATCTTATAGCTGGCTTTAGAGCCTTTTATCGCATCTATTAACCGCAAGCGGCAAAATCTACTTCTTAAAATGGGCAGGGACTTTCCCAGTCCATCCAAGCACCCAGTACCGGATGCTTTAAACGCAATTGCTGTGCATGTAAGTTCAACCTCGGGGCTATCTCTAGTGCGGCACCTTCAGCATAAATCGGATCGCCAATCATCACATGATCGACATGCACCATATGTACGCGTAGCTGATGGCTGCGACCAGTGACTGGCTTTAGCATGACCCGAGTGACTGCCTCACCATTACAAGTTTCATGAGCCACAACTTCGTATAACGTCAACGCATGCTTTGACCAGTCGTGATCGACGATATGGCGCGGTTTGGTACTTGGCTCATAGCGCACTGGTACTGATATCTCACCAGTTGCGCCGACTTGCTCCCACTCACCAAAGACACGCGCTTGGTACTTCTTTTGCGGTAGACGTTCGATAAATTGCTTACTGATATTGGTTTGCGCTGCCGCATTTTTTGCAAAAATAAGCAGTCCCGACGTGTCCATATCTAAGCGGTGAATCAATTTGACGGCTGGATTGGCACGCTCAAGACGAGCAAGAAGACTGACTTTGAGTGTTTTACCATCGACGCTTAATAGGCCTGCAGGTTTATCAACCACCCAAATGTCATCGTCTTCATAAACCGTAATCTCTTGTGCAAAATTTTTAAAGAACTCAAGTGGATAAGCGCTTTCTTGGGCATTGAGGGCATTAACTTCTTCATCGGTAAAAGGCATAAATTTAACTACTTATATAAATTGGTTTTAAGATAAGGATTTTTGGTGGCTAATCTTTTGGACATGATAGCTATATTTGGCCCGATAGCCATTTTAAGAACAATGGTTATTTGGATAAAAGGGCAAAAATTTGGCTGATTTTTAACGTTATTAATATCGCTAGCTGCTAATCACTAGCTACTACGCAAACGAGGTATAAAGTACGACTTATATCGCACTGAGATATATACTTTGATAAGGATAATCGTATTAAATAACAGATTAGACACTCTTGTGCTGCACCGTTTCGATTTATTGTGCTAATACTAGTTGTTAAACAATTTAACCAGCCTGTATCTGTCAAATTAGGGCAAACATGTTAATATAATGGCACATTTTCACCCCTTCTAAACAATTCTTTGACCACCAACTGATTTATTATTAAACCAATATATAGGTTGATGAGTGGTGATAGAAGTAATAAAACAAGAGAGATAAAATTATGTCAGACCTTATTGTACATACTACCGACACAGACTTTGATCAAGACGTACTACAATCAGACGTACCTGTATTAGTAGACTTCTGGGCGCCATGGTGTGGTCCTTGTAAAGCCATCGCTCCTATTTTAGAAGATCTAGCGACTGAGTACCAAGGTAAAGTTAAAATCGTGAAAGTAGACGTAGACAACAACCCACAAGCGGCCAGCCGTTTTGGTATTCGTAACATCCCAACGCTATTTGTGTTCAAAGACGGCGAAAAAGTTGACTCAGTAATGGGCCTACAACCAAAAGCTGAATTGGCTAAAGTACTAGACAAGCATTTATAAGTTACATTTGCCAGCTCTAGGTTACCTTGAGCGGGTAAAATAGAATAACCGAGAAAGCCATTATCTGACCAAGATAGTGGCTTTTTTGCTTGTTTTTTGTGCAAAAAACTCGATAATATGACTTTTTTGGCAAAATTTATTGACAACGCTATTGTGAAGACCGTATAGTCTGCTGACAAGAGAAAACCAACTGTTTTCCTAAGTATCTTGTCGCTATTCTCCTCGTGTTTATCAACAAAAACACAATCGTCATTATAAACACCATTGCTGAACAAAATGACTAAACGCAATTACTGATATTGAGTTTTTGACGCAGACTCTTATGTAGCCTTTTTTATCCTTATTTCTTATTACCTTGCCTCCAATGATGGCAATGCGTACATAAGCAGACATATAAAACCAAAACTACATAAACTACAGCGCTGTGCACACACCCATATCATCATATTACCGTTATTTTAATCACTGTCGTGACTTGTGCTGCTAATGGCATCTCTCATCTGATCAATTGCTAATGACCTATCTATGAATCTTACTGAATTAAAGAAAAAATCAATCGCTGAGCTATTGGCTATCGCCAAAGAAATGGGTCTTGATAATATGGCTCGTAGCCGTAAACAGGACATTATCTTTGCTATTCTAAAAACCCATGCGCGTAACGGTGAAGCCATTTATGGTGACGGCGTACTTGAGGTTCTTCCTGATGGTTTTGGATTTTTGCGCTCATCAGAAGGCTCATATTTAGCCGGTCCTGATGATATTTATGTCAGCCCTAGCCAAATTCGCCGTTTCAGTCTAAAAACTGGTGACAGTATCGCTGGTACGATTCGTCCACCAAAAGATTCTGAGCGTTATTTTGCATTATTGAAAGTCGGCGAGATTAACTTTGATACGCCAGATCGCTCACGTCATAAGCTTATCTTTGAGAACCTGACACCCCTATTCCCAACTGAGCATTTAAAACTTGAGCTTGGTAACGGAACCACTGAAGATTTGACTGGTCGTATCATCGATCTAATCGCTCCGATTGGTAAAGGTCAGCGTTCTATCATCGTTGCACCGCCAAAAGCGGGTAAAACGATGTTGCTACAGACCATCGCACAATCAATCACTCGTAATAATCCTGAATGCTATTTGATCGTACTATTGATTGATGAGCGTCCAGAAGAAGTCACCGAGATGGTGCGTACAGTACGCGGTGAAGTGGTTGCTTCTACTTTTGATGAGCCGCCACAGCGTCACGTACAAGTCGCTGAAATGGTCATCGAAAAGGCTAAACGTTTGGTTGAACACAAGCAAGACGTGGTGATTTTACTTGATTCAATTACGCGTCTAGCACGTGCTTACAATACAGTCATCCCATCATCAGGCAAAGTATTGACGGGTGGTCTGGATGCCAATGCGCTTGAGCGTCCAAAACGTTTCTTTGGTGCTGCGCGTAACGTGGAAGAAGGTGGTAGTTTGACTATTATTGCCAGTGCATTGATTGATACTGGTAGTAAGATGGATAGCGTTATTTTTGAAGAATTTAAGGGAACGGGTAACCAAGAGATTACGCTTGAGCGTGACTTGGCTGAAAAACGTGTATTCCCTGCGATTAATATCAAAAAATCGGGCACACGCCGCGAAGAGCGTCTATTGGACGAAGACAAACTGCGTAAAGTATGGATCTTACGTAAACTACTTCAACCGATGGATGGCGTACAAGCCACTGAGTTCTTATTGGATCGCCTAAAAGAAGCGAAAACCAATGATGAATTCTTTGAGCAAATGAAGCGTAAATCACAAAACTAATTCTTAGTTAACTTGTTAAACATATTCAGCTTTGATTTGAAATTAAGACTACCTATAGGTAGTCTTTTTTATGACAGCATCAAAATATTAATAGTTAAACCCATTAAAACGTAATTTCTTCTGTCGTTTACAGCTATTGGTGATGATACAGTACGGCAACATCGCTTACATCTCGTTTGCAAAGTTTAGCGTTTTTACTACGACTATATTATTAGTAACCGACTATTATGACAGACAGTAGGAATATACTTGAAAATATCATGGACACAGTATTTTAAAGGTATTGTATTTTAAACTTGATGACTTAATAGGTGATAATATGAAATTTGCTAAAACGATCGCAATGACTGCAATTACTAGCTCAGCCCTAATCATGACTGGTTGTAACTCTTATAGCGGTATGAGCAACACAGCTAAAGGTGCTACCGCTGGCGCAGCAGCTGGTGCTCTTATTAGAAGCAAAGGCGACAGCAAAGATATCGCTCGTGGCGCATTGGCTGGTGCAGCGATTGGCGGTGCTGGTGGTTATGTTCTTGACAACAACTAAATCTTTCTACGCTGATATTATTTGACAATTGATTGAGTAATATCAGATAAAAGATAATAAAAATCCTGCAATTCGTTGCAGGATTTTTTATGTTTTAATTTTGATTATAAGTCCATTCGCTAGACTCATAATCAAAAACATCAGTATTAGAAATACATCGTTAGTCAAATACGTGACTATTAATATATATGGCCATTAAAGTGCACCACTGAACGTATCGCAAGATTGTACATTACCGCTTTCTAGACCACGGGTGAACCATTCGACACGTTGTTGACTGGTACCATGAGTAAAGTTGTCAGGCACTACTGCACCACCACTCGCTTTTGCTAGACGATCATCACCGATTTGACTAGCTGCATTCACCGCTTCATCAAGGTCACCAGCTTCTAAAAACTGTACGCGCTCTTGATTGCGCTGGGCCCATACACCAGCAAAACAATCCGCTTGCAACTCTTGCAATACTGATAGCTTATTGGACTGTGCTTGGGTCACTTGCTGACGAGCTTCATTGACTTGTTGGCTGATGCCCAATAACGTCTGAACATGATGACCTACCTCATGTGCTATCACGTAGGCCTGTGCGAAATCGCCAGCCTTACCTTGGTTCTCTTCACCACCAGAGCCTTGCTGATCGCCTGAAATACCAAGATTCTGACGCATCTCTACGAAGAATGACGTATCCAAATAAACAGTCTGATCCCCTGGACAATAAAATGGACCAGTTGCAGAGCTAGCACTACCACATGCCGAGCTAACCTGACCATTAAACAAAATCAATGACGGCTCTTGATAAGTACTACCAGCTTCATTAAAGATTTGATGCCAGACTTCTTCTGTATCTGCTAGTACAACTTTCACAAACTGCGTGTCTCGGTCTGTGCTGGTTGCAAGCTCGGTAGATGACTCACTACCACCGCCTGTGACCGCTTGTCCTGTCTGTAATGCGGTCATTGGGTTTACCCCAAATACCAACCATAAAATACCTGCGATGATAATACCGCCAATACCACCGCCGATCATCTTACCGCCACCTGTGCTAGAACGCACATTCGAGCTGCCTCGTCTACCTTGCCATTTCATAATTCTATTCCTCAAATATAGATTGATTCATTATTTCTATTAACCACTACTTCTATTAATCATTAATCATTACTTATGTTATATATTATTTGGCCAGTTAATTTACGCTATAACCTAGTCTACTATCCTAAAAGCAAGTAGAAACCTATAAAATTGCTAAATTAACTAGGAATTATGTAATATAGGACGATAATCGGACTATTTAATTCAATTCTTATCCATAAAAACGGGATTAATATCGACAATTCGAGTTAAAAGACAAGAGCAGAAAAGCGCTCAATCCCTCTGATGTCATTGATTATACGTCGATTAATCTAGATTCTTGTATTAAAAAGTATATCGAACAGACAAAGTAAAATATTATTTTAAACTTTATTGTTACTTAATTGTACAGGCTATTTCTATTTACTTGGAAAACCTATAGAATGCGTGGAAGCTGAGTAGCTGTGACTAAGACTAGTTGAATTCTGAGAAATCTCGGATTTCGACCTTTGTTGCTGCTACTGCTCATTTCATTTTTCCGGAGAAAACCATATGAAACTTAAATTACTTGCTCTAGCTGGTATCATGACTGCAACTATGGGCCTTACTGCCTGTGATAGCAGCAAAGAAAACGCTGCTGAAGATTTATCTGACGCGCAAGAAGAAGTGCAAGACGCTTCTGAAGAGCTAAACGAAGCTGCTGCTGAAGGCGAAATGACTGCTGATGCTGACGCTGCTGTTGCTGGCGCTGAAGCTGACATCGCTGATGCACAAGCTGCAACTGCTACTGACGAAATGGACGCTGAAGTTCCTGTAGACGGCGACACCACTAGCGTAGACGTAGCTAGCGAAACTGATACTGCTGCTGTTGAAGCTTCTGACGAAGTAGTAGTTGAAGAAGCTCAGTAATTTATTGTTCATACAATAGATAAACTGTAGTAAAAAAAAGAGAGCCTATGCTCTCTTTTTTTATGTCTATCATTTATGATTTTAGTAGGTTTCTACTTTATAGATAACTCTAATATACGACGCGTGCTGCAATATCGAAATATATAGATGTACGCAAAAATAACTAAGTGCAAATACGCACTAGCATTCTTATAAACTCACGATAAAACAGACACACTATCGTTCAGCGCAGTGCCAAACTAGGTATTAGCTATCAAACAAACGCTCGTCAACCTTCTGACGAAATTTCTGCCCTGTCTTAAAAGTAACCACACGGCGCGCGGATACTGCAACAGGCTCCCCTGTTTTCGGGTTACGGCCTGGACGGCTGTTTTTATCTTTAAGCTCAAAGTTGCCAAAGCCTGAAAGCTTGACCTCTTTGCCATCAATCAAACTCTCTGACAGCTCATCAAAAAAGTTCTCCACCAGACAGCGACCTTCTTGGCGTGTTAGGTTTAGGTGACTCATCAAATGCTCAATCATGTCAGATTTGGTTAAGGTGCTCACAGTACGACTCCTATGCTATGTCGTGATGTCGAATATCATGGTTTAGCGGTATGAGGGTTAAGGCTAGCTATTATAAAGGTTTTTTGACCGTTTTTTAACAAAGTCTTCATTAAAATCCTTTATTAATAACCACTTAACTTATTCTATGAATAGCAATGCTCCGTAGCCTCGTGGTAAAAAGACTACAGAGCATTGGGTATAATACTTACTAAATGTTAGCTGTCGCGCAGCTGTACAGAATGCTGGTCAGTTAGCGCTTGTACCACTTTATCTGTGGCAGTCTTGACGGCCTCGTCAGACAACGTTTGCGTACTATCTTGCCATATTAGTGCAAACGCTAGTGAGCGCTGACCTTCTGGTACTTTGTCACCTTGATAAACATCAAATAACCAAAGGTCAGTCAGCATATTGCCTGCCGCAGTTCTCACCGTTGTCTCTAGTGTCTGCAAACTGATGTCACTGTCTACCAAGATAGCAATATCACGGCGTACTTGTGGGAACTTGCTTGGTGTCGTGATAGCATGCTGCTCACGTGCAGTCGTCAATAGCGGTGCCAGTGACAATTGAGCGACCCATGTAGTAGGCAGATCTAATTGCTTAGCAGTATTTGGGTGCAACTGACCCAACCAACCAACATATATATCATCGATATATAACTCAGCGCTTTGTCCTGGATGCAGGAAGCTCAGCGTACTACGCTCGTAGCGGATACGTGCGCTATCTGTTTGAGCTGGTAATAGCTGCTCAATATCATGCTTTAGGTCATAAAAATCTAAAGCGCGGTTTTGATAAGCTTGCTCGCTCCATATATCACCAACTGCGACTAAAGCGATACTTGGCGTTTGTACTAAGTCACTAATGCTTTGTCCAACAAAGCTAAGACCTGTCTCAAAGAAGCGTACACGTGGCTGCTGACGATTCAAGTTATATTGCACGCAAGGCAATAGGCTCGATAGCAAGGTACGACGCATAACGGCTAAATCACTAGAGATAGGGTTTGCCAGTGCCAACACCTCTCCTAGCGCTTCGTCGTCAAGCAATGCTTCTAGTTTTGCATCACTAAAGCTAAAGCTAATCGCTTCCATATAGCCGTTGTCGACCAATGCGAGCTTCATCTCATGGGTCAAATCTGCAGTATCATCATAATCCATGCTGACTTGCAAATGTGGCAGGACGCTTGGAATATTGTCATAGCCATAGATACGAGCAATCTCTTCGATTAAATCCTCGCGGATACTCATATCAAAACGATAAGATGGCGGCTTGCAAATCAGTGAATCGCTCTGCTGCTCTACGTCAAAACCCAATTGGGTCAAGATACGTACCATCTCAGTTGGTTCAATATCAATCCCAATGACATCACGAACTTTCGCGATTGGCAATGTAATCGGTGCGCGTGCTGGCAAATGCTCAAGGTTTTCGGCCGTGACTATTTGACCTGCTTCCCCGCCAGTGATACTGGTGATTAAATCACAAGCTCGTGCCAACGCCAATGCTGGCAATTCAAAGTCGACGCCACGCTCAAAACGCTGTGATGCGTCCGTATGTAACCCAAAACGACGTGCGCGTGCAGCAATGGCTAGCTGATTAAAGAAAGCACTTTCTACAACGATATTGGTAGTGCTATCAGTGACACTGCTACGCTGACCACCCATAATACCAGCCAGTGCCAAGACACCTTTGTCATCAGCAATCACAAGTTCATCACCGGTCAAGGTAACGGTTTGCTCATTTAACAAAGTGATGGTTTCATCAGGCTGTGCCAAACGTACAACGATATCACCTTCGATCGTGTCTGCGTCAAACGCATGTAACGGTTGACCCAATTCCATCAATACATAGTTGGTCACATCGACCAAGAAGTTATGTGAACGTAGTCCTGATTGTACCAGCGCATCTTGCATCCATTTCGGAGTATCGATGCTACGATCAATATTGCGAATCGACTGCAACAGATAGCGAGGGCACGCTTCCTTTGCATCGACTGTCACAGCTGGTGTTGCGGCAGTGCCAGCGGTATTGGCCGAGATTTCTGGCGTTTGTACAGGTAAGTCGTTGATGACAGATATTTCACGAGCGATACCACGTACGCTAAAGCAATCACCACGGTTTGGGGTGATTGAGATATCCAATATTTGATTATCTAAACCTAGATATTCACGAATATCTGTACCAACTGGTGCATCTTCAGGCAGCTCAAGCAAACCATCTATATCATCGACTAAATCAATTTCAGAAGCGCCACATAGCATGCCATTTGAGGCCACACCGCGTAGCTTACTCTTTTTGATTTTAAACCCTTTCTTATCATCGCTTGGCAATACCGCACCAACGGTAGCTACCGGTGCTTTCATACCGACGGTCACATTAGGCGCGCCGCAGACAATTTGTAATGGCTCAGCGTCACCGATATTTACCTGAGTAACACGCAATTTATCTGCATCAGGATGCTGCTCAACGCTGATGACTTCACCGACAACCACACCGCTAAAAGCACGGGCAACCGCATAGCGATCATCAATCTCAAGACCTGCCATAGTCAACTGTTCGGCTAACTGTTCGCTAGTATTTGTAGGGTTTACCCACTGACGTAGCCACTGTTCGCTAATTTTCATAAATATCTCGGATCAGAATTTTATAATAAAGATGTTGGAGTGAAGCTTGGCGAATTCACTTGCTATAGTCAATCTTATATAAATTAGATACAGCGTCAGGCTCGCTCAGTCTACGATTTGTAGCACTTTCACTCGCCTTCCTTGCATCTAAAATAACTTAAACTGACTATATAGGTATAAGGAAAACTCTAGCCAAATTGCTTTAAGAAGCGCACGTCATTTTGGAAAAATAAGCGCAAGTCATCAATACCGTAATACAACATTGCAAAGCGCTCGATACCCATACCAAAAGCAAAGCCTGTGTATTTGTCGCTATCGATACCGCAATTGGTCAATACTTGTGGATGCACCATGCCGCAGCCCATCACTTCAAGCCATTTGCCGTTATCGTCTAAGATATCCACTTCCGCAGAAGGCTCAGTAAATGGGAAAAACGAAGGACGGAAACGTACGGTCAGCTCTTTGGCAAAGAACGCTTCTAGAAACTCACTGATTAAACCTTTTAGCTCAGCAAAAGTGCTCGACTCGGTGACCATAAGGCCTTCTAGCTGATGGAACATCGGCGAATGAGTTTGGTCTGAATCATTACGATAAACACGGCCTGGGCAAATGATGCGAATCGGCGGTTCGTTCTTTTCCATGGTACGAATCTGGACAGGACTGGTATGCGTACGCAGTAGATAATGCGCATCAAAATAAAAGGTATCGTGCATCGCGCGCGCAGGATGGTGCGACGGGATATTCAACGCTTCAAAATTATAGTAGTCGCTCTCGACTTCAGGACCGGTTGCGACATTGAAACCCGCTTGAATAAAGTACTGCTGCATACGCTGAGTAATCATAGTTACTGGATGCAGATGACCTTTTTGACCACCGCGAGCAGGCAAAGTAATATCAATACTCTCGGCCTCCAACTTGGCATTGAGCGCTGCGACTTCTAGTTGTTGCTGTTGATCGGTTAATGCTTGCTGAATGCGACTACGCACTTGATGCAACCAGCCGCCATAAGTTTTTTTATCATCAGCATCGAGCTTGCCCATTTGCTTTGACCAGCCCGTTAACGGACTCTTTTTACCAGTCAATTGCACACGTAAATCTTGCAGTGTACGCGCATCAGTTACTTGTAGGATTAGAGCTTCAGCAGCACTCGCAAATTCGGTAAGCTGAGCTTCGTTAAGCTCATTGAGCTCTGAAGACAAGGTCGGTAGCGCCGACAAGTCGTTGGTGGCAGCAGGGTTAGTCATAAGACGCATTATTCCTGATTTGAACGGACTATTAATTGTAGGGATTTGACCAGATATTGCAAACCATTTATCCAGCTATGTTTATATAAAAGATTAATATAAAGGCTGGTTATAAGAATGGCTTGAATATTTAGACGATGATAAGCGTATTTTTACTCTACAAAGTTCAATATAGAGCACGCTTAAAATAATTTAATATAAAAAAAGCCACCGACCAGCGGTAGCTTTTATTAATATCATACTATTAATCAATATTAGTCCTATCCATTTAGACAATTGCTTATAAATAATTATTTAAAAGCATCATACCTAAAGGACGGTTAATATTTAGGCCAATTCCGCTTTTGCTTTTTCGACCAATGCTGTGAAAGTCGCTGCATCATGCATAGCGATGTCTGCTAGAACGCGACGATCGATTGCGATGTTTGCTTTTTTCATGCCATTGATGAAGCGGCTATAGCTTAAGCCGTTTAAGCGTGCACCAGCATTGATACGTGCGATCCAAAGACGACGGAAAGTACGTTTCTTGTTGCGACGGTCACGATAAGCATATTGACCAGCTTTGGTCACTGCCTGTACCGCTACGCGGTAAACACGTGAACGGGCACCGTAGTAGCCTTTTGCGCGCTTTAAGATTTTTTTGTGACGGCGATTTGCCTGTACACCACGTTTTACACGGGCCATAATTTACTCCAAGATTTTTTAATCACTGTTAAGCGAGTGATGATGCTGTCAAATAACAAACATCATTGTCAGATTGCAAAGTCAAATATTTTCAATCAAAGATAGATGACGGTAGGCTATTAAATGTATGGGCACATACGACGAACTGCTGCTTCGTCAGACTTGTGCACCAACTTAAGACCACGCAATTGGCGAATACGCTTAGCTGATTTCTTGGTCAAAATATGGCTTTTGAATGCTTGCTTACGCTTGAAGCCATTCGCTGTTTTTTTGAAGCGTTTAGCTGCGCCGCTTCTGGTTTTCATCTTAACTTTCATGATGATTTGCCTCTTTTTCTGTTTTAGAACCTGGTCGTCAAATAGTCACACTGAATAATCGTTATATAAATAACCACTAAACCTCTATTTGCCTCGAGGTGGGAGGCGCTATTTTAGCAGATAGTGCCTTGTTTTGCCAAGTAAAGTTTTGGCGAGGTTTTAGTAGACAATATAGACAAGTAATCAGCATCAGATAAGCGATAGCAGCTCTCCTAAAAGCACCAATAAAATGGCTGATTTTTATCCAAATAGATTGAATGTCAGCCTAAGCTGTGCTTAAGTAGAGACTGAGCTATATCTTCATATCAACACTATTAAAACCACCTTATTTACCATGAATATTTAAGCTAGAATGCACAGTCATAACGACGATAACAATAACAGTGCTGATAACCTACGGCATGATAAATAGAACAATCTTTGGCCATCACTCTAGGAGATAGTGTGTCAAAACAAGAGTTAGTATTCGACGACGACTTGTTTGTTTTTGAGACAGTGATGCGTGTACGTCATACGGAAGCCGACGCAGGACAGCATATGACGGTAGAATCTCTGACAGCGCTATTGTCCGAAGCACGGCTAAGATTTCTATACGCTAGAGGTATCAAAGAAATCAACGCAGACCATCAAGGCTTGATTATTGATAAATTGCAGCTAGATATTGTGAGCCGTATCCGCGTACGAGAAGAGCTATTATTTGAAGTGGGTGTCGAGCCTATATATGATAATGGCGGTAATATAATCCTAAAAGTCGCGCGGATGCACACGGGCGAGATAGTAGCAAAAGCGCGCCAGCATTTTCTAGGTTACGACTTTAACCTCAACAAAGTGACTAAGCTTGATAACTCAATCAAAGAAGCGCTATATCCGCATTTATTTAGACTGTAGAATCGCTTGTTATAAATAGTATGCTGTTCATTTAGCATAATTGCACTCTATGGCGCATTTAGTTGACATGATGTTGCTAGCTGTCAGCATATTGCAGAGCATTTCAGATAATCTCCCCGCTTTAATCATAAGTAGTATAATTGCTTATCACTCTTTTTCACTTTCTACCTATAAGACGACAAATACATTATGACTTTACCTGCTTGGCTGACTGCCGTAACTTTTAATGATGATGGTTTGATTCCTGCAATTGCTCAAGATCATCAAACAGGTCGTATTTTGATGATGGCGTGGATGAATGCAGAAGCATTACAGCTCACTGCACAAACACAGACAGCGGTTTATTTTTCGCGCTCGCGAGCCAAGCTGTGGCATAAAGGTGAGTCATCAGGCCATACGCAAACCGTACATGATATTCGTCTAGACTGTGATGCAGATGTGATTGTGCTTAGTGTCACTCAGGCTGGCGGCATTGCTTGCCATACAGGACGTGAGTCTTGCTTTTATCAACGGTTGGATTTATCAGGTCAAACGCCTGAATGGCAGACCGTCGATAAAGTGCTAAAAGACCCTGCAGATATTTATCATTCTCATAAATCTACTAACGACACTTATGAAACGGAAAACACGGGCGCGAATACTGACTCTACTGATATGTCTCAATCACAATCTGATATTGCTCAAGCGCAAGTCGATAAAGCCTCTGTATTGCAGCAGCTTGATAGCGTATTAGCAGAGCGCAAACAAGCCGATGCCGACAGCTCTTATGTGGCCAGTCTGTATGCTAAAGGATTAAATAAGATATTAGAAAAAGTCGGTGAAGAGAGCACAGAGAGTATCATCGCTGCCAAAGATTTTGCTAACTGCGATGAGAGTACAGACAAAGCAAGCTACGATGAAGCGCGTCATGAGCTGATCTATGAAGTCGCCGATGTCTGGTTCCATACCTTGGTTGGACTGGCATGGTTTGATATAGAGTCGGATGCCGTGTTAAATGAGCTAGGCAGACGTTTTGGGTTATCAGGTATCGATGAAAAAGCCGCTAGATAAGCCTAAATAAAAAATAAACGTCTATTTTATTGGATTATTGTTGCTTTCACCTATTTGTAATAAGTGCAGGTTATAATATAGCTCTGTTTTATCTCGCATTATATGTCGATGCTTTTTGTTTGCTAGATAGACCCTTTTGCAAACTAAAAGCAGGCGTATAAAGACTGAAAACCAAGTCACAAAATCAGGTCACAAAACCAAGTCACAAGGATACCATTATGGGTAGTTTTTCTATTACACATTGGCTGATACTATTGGTCGTTGTCGTTGTCGTGTTTGGCACCTCAAAACTCAGAAATGCTGGTAAAGATTTGGGCGGTGCTGTCAAAGGCTTTAAAGAAGCTGTTAAAGATGAAAATACAGAGCATGCCAAAAAACACGCGGTTCTTGACCACGATGCAACGGCACACACTGAAGAGCGCTCAACCACCAAGGTTGATGATAAGCATAACGTATAGCATCTAAACAGTGACATCGGACCATTATGTTTGATATCGGGTTTTCTGAACTACTCCTCTTTGGCGTTATCGCCCTAATCGTACTGGGCCCAGAAAAACTGCCACAGGCAGCACGCACGGCTGGGCAATGGTATGCCAAAATTCGCCGTACAGTCTCAACATTGCAGTCTGAAATAGAGGCTGAGCTTGACTTGGCTGAGACACGTCAGCAAATGCAGAAAGAGCTCGCCAAAATTCGCCAGACTGAAGCCGAAATGAGGCGTGAAATGGCTGAAATGCGCGGCAATATGAAAGCTTTTGAAAGCTCACATAGTCCTGCTTCGATAGCTTCTGAAGCATCTACGAATGCTGAAAATAGTAAGGGTGACGAAGCTCATAAAAATAACCGCACACAAAAGCAGCAACCAGCCACGCCAAAAGCATTCGACTATGCTTATGCCACTGAAGAGCAGCCAGATACATTAGAAAATGGTCACTTATCGAAGCGCGGTCACAGCGGTGACGATGTGGATGATGCAAATGTAGGTGATGCAAATATAGGTGACAACGCCAAGGCAGCGCCAGTTGTTCAGACCATCACTACCCGTCCATGGGAAAACATGTGGTTTCGACTTGGTGCTTATGACAAAGCACGTCGGCTCCCAATGCCGCCATATGTGCCAAACTATAAAGCGGACGCTCTACTCAACAGTCCTGCCAACATGCAGACTTCTGACCATAAGCAGGAGACTGATTGATGTCATTATTCAAGCGCAAAAAAAGTCGTCAAGAGAAAATCGCTGTTTCTGCCGTTACTGACCCAAATGTCATCGATCAAGATGCCTTTAATAAAGATACTGGAACAAAAACCAGTACCACTCAAGATAAAAAATCAGATGATGTGTTAAGCCCTTTGGCTGATATGCCTATTACCGAGCATTTGATTGAGCTGCGTCGGCATTTGATCAAAATATGTGTGGCAGTACTGATAATATTTTTAGGTTTGGTCGGTTATTCGCGCGAGCTATATAACTTATTGTCTGACCCATTAGTTGCACAGTTACCTGCCAATTCGACCATGATTGCCACCGATATCACGTCAAACTTTATGGCACCGATACGTCTGACCGTATTCGTAGCCGCGTTTTTGGCGATGCCCTACATTCTTTATCAAATTTGGTCATTTGTAGCGCCCGGTCTGTATAAAAAAGAAAAGAAAATCGCTATTCCAGTGCTGCTATCCTCTATATTTTTGTTTTATGCTGGCGTGGCTTTTTCTTACTTTATTGTGCTCAAAGGGGTCTTAAAGTTCTTCATTATGTTTGCCCCGCAAAACGTACTACCCATGACGGATATCGATAGCTATCTCAGTTTTGCCTTAAAACTATTTATGGTATTTGGCTTAACGTTTGAGATTCCAGTCGTTACTTTGCTATTGATATTGGCAGGTATTGTCTCCATTCAGAGCTTAGAAGAAAAACGTCGTTATATCATTGTGGGCTGTTTTGCTGTGGCTGCCGTTGTCACGCCGCCAGATGGCGTATCGATGCTCATGTTGGCGATTCCGATGTGGTTATTGTTTGAGCTTGGTTTGTTTTTGGCGAAGATTCTAATCAAAGAAGAGCCCAGTCCTACTCTCGTATCGACAGACAAAGAATAAAACACTTATCAGTCTAATCTGGACTAAAATAAAGTTATTGATTACATATAGCTATGCGTTAAACTACCATTACACCGTTTTATTCTTGCCTCATTAGTAAGCTGATTGCTTATTATCACGTTTTAGCATCACCATCATCTATAAGCCATTGTTTACCCAGTGGCTTTTTTTGCCCCTTTTGTTTTTAATCAATTTTTGTATTTAGGTAGCTTTATTATGTCCGCATCTATGCCAGCTTATATGAGCGATCCCACTGACGAGCAGCTGAGCGCGCTGAATATGGCGATGGATCACAAGTCGTTTAAAGTGGTCGCTTATGCGGGCGCCGGTAAGACAACGACGCTCAAGCTAATCGGTGAGCGCTTACGTGGACGCGGACTATATCTGGCTTTTAACAAAGCGATTGCCAATGATGCTCGTTCAAAGTTTCCGCCGCATGTAGAGTGTCGTACTTTTCACTCATTAGCTTATCGTCATGTTGCTCGTGATATTACCGCCAAGCTATCTTTGCCACGATTTTCACCTAAGCGTCTCGGTGATGATTTAGGACTACAGCCTGTACAAGTACGTCGACAAATGGATGGGGTTAATAAATACATTACGCTGACACCCGCACGATTGTCTCGGTTCGTCAGCGATGCGGTAAGTAATTTTTGCAGCACGCATGCCAGCTACCCTGCGCCAAGGCACATACTCTTCCCAAGTTGGCTCGATGACTCAGATGCAGAGCAGCTGCGCGAGATGCTCTACCCCGCTGTTGAGCAGCGCTGGTTACAGTCGATTGATGCGCGTCACCCTGCTGGTATTGGCCATGATATTTATCTCAAGCTTTGGGCGTTGTCTAAGCCCAGTATTCCAGCGGACTTTATCTTATTTGATGAAGCCCAAGATGCCGATCCCTTGATGATGGGTATCTTGACTCAGCAGTCGAGACAAGTCATCTATGTGGGCGATGCACACCAGCAGATTTATGAATGGCGCGGTGCGGTCAATGCGATGAAAAAACTGCCGCTACCGCAGACATTATTGACACAGTCTTTTCGCTTTGGCGAGCCGATTGCAGAAGTGGCCAATACCTTATTAAAAGCGCTACAAGAAGACGTACCGCTAAAGGGTAATCCAAACAAGCAATCCTCTACCGATAAGGGCATGGTACACAGTAAGAAAGATGCTATTTTGTGCCGTACCAATGCTGCTGCCATGTCGCAACTGTTGACAGGATTAAAACACGGGCATCGCGTGGCGCTACAAGCGGATACCGACCGTATGCTCAAATTCTGTCAGGCAGCCGAAAACTTAAAAAATGGTAAATCGGCTTACGGTGTACCTGAGCTGGCTTATTTTTATAATTGGGGTGATGTGCAAGAGTACGCCGAAACCAATGAGGGTAGCGACCTCAAAACACTGGTCAAACTGGTCGATGACCATGGTACTAATGTACTAAGCCAAGCGGTCAATAGTCTGACTAGCATTGAAAACGCTGACTATGTCATCTCTACTGCTCATAAAGCCAAAGGGCTTGAATGGGGAAAAGTACAACTAGATGATGATTTTTACTACGATGTGACAACCAATGCAGTCAAGATCAGTCCAGAAGAGCTGCGTTTGCTTTATGTTGCTTGCACGCGTGCGCAAAGCAATTTGGATATTCACAATATTAAAGACTTGATATCAGGATTACAGACGGGCAAAAAAGTGATTTTTGGTAATACTTAATTACCCTCCACCTTTGTCAGCCTCAAGTTTTATTCAATCTCTCATAGTGACCCTTTAGCAGTGAATCACCAGCATGAATAATAACCAACAACTTCAAACGCGTCAAAATACCATTAATCAGTTATTTGCGACTCCCGTGCGTTTGCTCGCGCCTATGGAAGGCTTGACCGATCCATTAATGCGCCAAATCTTAACCCAAATTGCGTCTGACTTGGATCGTCCTTATGATTGGTCGGTTAGCGAATTTATCCGTATCACTCAGCACGTCTTGCCTGCACATGTGTTTTATAAATATGTGCCTGAGCTACATCATGATGCCAAAACAGCCTCTGGTACGCCCATTCATGTACAGATTTTGGGTAGCGAAGCACAGCTTATGGCCGAAAACGCCGCGTACGCTTGTGAGCTTGGTGCGCCTGCTATCGATATCAACTTTGGCTGTCCTGCAAAAACGGTCAATAGCCATCGCGGTGGTTCTGTATTGTTAGATGAACCTGAAACCATGTATCAGATTATCAGTGCCGTACGCCAAGCCGTTCCCGCCCATATACCAGTATCAGCTAAGATTCGTCTGGGCTATACCGACACCAGTCGAATGGATGATATTCGTGGAGCGATTAACGACAGTGGCGCTGATTGGCTCACCATCCATGCACGCACTAAAACCCAAGGCTATAAGCCGCCTGCCTATTGGGATAAAATTCAGAGTTTTAATGCGCTCGATATTCCAGTCATTGCCAATGGAGAAATTTGGAACATTGAACATGCGCAGAACTGTATGACACAAGCAGGTACACCGCATTTGATGTTAGGTCGCGGCGCAGTAACGCGTCCTGATTTAGTGGCACAGGTTGATAATGATACTAAAAACAGTACTGATAGCGTAGAGAATACGGCTACATTGTTATGGCAAGATTTGATCGCCCATCAAATTAAGTTTTTGGAAGGTGAGGCAAAGAACGATGTGGTATTGGTTGGGCGTTATAAACAGTGGTTAGGGATGCTCACCAAAGGCTATGCTGAGGCGCAAACAGTATGGGAAAGTATCAAACGAGAAAAAAATAAAGCGGTGATTATTAGCGCCCTACAAGCAAGTGTACGAGATTAATCACCTGCTTGTATTTGAGCGTTTTGGCAGTTACGGGTATTTTTACTAGGGTGTGTCCTCATTTCAAAAATGGAGATAAAAATGAGATAAATTGCCGTTAAACGAGAAAAATAGCGTAGATAATATCGAGATACTAGCAAGCGATTTGACGCTGTTTGGCAAAATTTAGCCATTTTTAATCCGTTTAAATAACTGTCATTTGAATTGAGGGCATGCCCTAGACGCTGACTCGTATCGCTAAATAAAATAGCATCAGACAGCAGGCTATTGATAATACCCAGAGGATAGAGCGGAACATTGCCAAGTTAGTAATATATGCCACACAAAAACCAATTCGTATCATCACATACAGCCAAGCCAATACGTTGATAATCGACTGCGGTACAAAGAACAGCATAGCAACTATCACCGCCGCCAAAAACACTGGCAAGGTTTCATAACTGTTTTGTTGTGCTGCATTAGCACGTGCTGCCATGCCTGTCGCATTTTGAAAAAATTCGCGAGGATGTGCATTATTTCTGATTCTAAAGCCACCAGATACTTTTGCAACGATTGACACCGCCCATGGTAGTAGGCTTGCTACCACCATGGCCAAAATGGCAGACGCCACTTTATCAGTTACCAACTCAAAGAATGCACTTATCATTATATAAGTCCCTAGCCTGCAACCACTTCGAAATCATGGGTGATATTGACCCCACCTGCTACTAGCATACGGCTGGCAGAACAGTATTTTTCTGCTGATAACTGGATAGCTTTTTCGACTTGTTTTTCTTTGACATCTTGACCAGTGACAACGAAATGCATATGAATATCGGTATAGACCGCTGGTACGGTTTCAGCGCGCTGGGCGGTTAGCTCACAACGTACATCCGTCACTGCTTGGCGTGATTTTTGTAAAATCTCTACGACATCATAACTGGCGCAACCACCTAGTCCTAGCAAAATCAGCTCCATTGGGCTTGAGCCTTTCTCTTTATCAGCATCGATTTGTACATTATGTCCTGATGGTGACACACCCATAAAAGCTTTTTTCTCTTGCCATATGACGCTTGCTTTTGATTCTGACATTGTAGATGTTCCTTATTTTAAATGGCGTATTGCCTATTATTATTGTGTGAATAATATATTGCCCAGCTAGTGTAGCATAAGCCAAAGCAAGATTTTATAGGCTCATTGTTTTGCTGCTAACTCACCAGTGAAATCTGTACTTTTATCACTTTATACATATCGGAATAGTGGAGTTCGATAGTTTACTGAATAATCGTATGTCCATCCGCCTATTACTACTCTTCGACACTTGCCTAAAAATACTGTATAAAAACCTACAAAAGTTTGCTTATAAATAGTTGATTTTAAAAGGTAAAACTCGTGAAACATTTTATAGCAAAATACTGTTACACATTTTGCTTGTTTCTTGGTTTAATAACGGTAATGAATCTTGTTTTGAGCGAATATCGATAACAATCACCTTATAATAATTACGATTGCTGTCACGGTTTCAAGTCAAAACAAGCTATTTTTAAACAAATTAAAAGGTTTAGTCATGATAGATGCAGACGGCTTTCGCGCCAACGTCGGCATCATCTTGGCAAATACACAAGGGCAGGTTCTGTGGGCAAAACGTATTGGTCACAACGCTTGGCAATTTCCGCAGGGTGGTATCGACCGCGGGGAGACGCCGATGGATGCAATGTATCGCGAGCTCTGGGAAGAGGTCGGCTTACATCCGCGTCACGTAGACTTATTGGCAGTCACGCAAGACTGGTTGCGCTATCGTTTGCCAAAACGTTATGTACGTCATGGTCAGCATCCCTTATGTATTGGGCAAAAACAAAAATGGTTTTTGCTACGCTTAGATGAGCCAAATACTCAACATATCCGCTTTGATGAAGGGAAACCTGAATTTGACCATTGGCAATGGGTCAGCTACTGGTATCCACTCGGACAAGTAATCCACTTTAAACGAGGCGTTTATCGTCGTGCCTTGCAAGAATTGGTACGCGAACTCCCTCTGAAGCAAGAGCTGATCATTCCTGAGCAAAATAATCATCTGCTTATGTAATGAGTCACTCAATAGTACAATGCAAAACACCCACGATAATAGCTAGAATGTTAGCAATTACCGTGGGTGTTTTTTTTATTATCTATTAACGGTCACTTTGAATGACTATCAAACTCTCGGCTAATAATATTAGCCGTGTAGTTTGCACCCGTATCTCTTTCTTTGCGCAACGTTAAGAGGCTTTGAGTGCGGGTACCATAAGTAGGTTTGCTAGTTTCAGTATCGCCAAAAGCGACGGGTTCAATATAAACAGACGATAACATCTGCTCTACTTCAAATGCCACGCCAGTAACAGGCAGTTTGTCTTCTGGTGCTTTGGTACTATCTGACAAGACATTGAAAGCCGCCTCTTGCCAGTACGCAGGTGAGCTATCCTCTGCAATCAATGGCAGCACTTCTTGACGTAGTCGCCCGCGCAACCACTCTGTCTTAAACCAGCTGTCCTCTGGTTGTCCATTAGAGATAACATACAGACCTGAGTATAATGGCGTGGGTGCATGGCCACGATTATTAACGATCACAGCTTGCGCAGCGTCACCAATGATCAGGTTAAAGCCCGCATAATCTTGCAAATCAATCTGCCGTGCAAAATCCATCGGACTTAGAGTCCCTGTCAAGAATTCAGTGACCAGCGCGCCACGTGAGCGCTCATCACTGCTTGCCTGTACACCGTCACGAAAGTTCAATACCGCAGCCCAACGCCCATTTTGTTCATAATACTCTGGACTCTGCGCTGGTGACACTTGCTGATGAATGCCTAACCACGTACCACCGCTTTGTTTATCGCGTCCAGCATAGATAGGTTGGTCAGACCACTGGTGGAGCGGCTCAGTTGGGCGCTGCAAAAACTCATCACGATTAGACAGTAGTACCAGTGGTAACTCATCAAATAATTGCCAAGCAATAGCGACAATACACATAGCTTTCCTTTTATAATAATTTTCGTTATGCGGGTAATTCTTAATAGAGGCAAAGATATTATTTCAGACTTTACCTATTGATAAGGTAGCTTTTATAGATAGTAATTATTAATTGCCAGTCAGTAATTTATTGGCAGGATAACTAATCTGGGAGGTTGAACGTATTACTTGTGATTGCTTACTTGGTAAGTTAAATTCCCACGCTACCATGCCTTGATTGTCATTCCAATCTCGCTCAGTTACAGGCGGCGTATGCGTCACCGCAACTTTTAAACTATCGTCACGACTGATAGGTTCACTGCCCAGTACTTGCAAGCGTACGTTGCGATTGTGCTGATTGGTAAATTGATAGGCCTTGGTGGTCGTCAGTGTTTGCGTACGGTTTAGCACACCTTTTTCACCTTGCTTATCTTCATTGGTCAGCTCTTTTACGAACATATTTGAATCACGACCAAATCCAATCCCCTGCTCTTTTAGCATTTGATAATTATAACGTGACTGACCTACATAGTTGTCATCACGGTACAACTGTAGCGAACCATCAACCCAGTCCGGCGTCAAAAACGGCGCTGACGCATACCAGTAGGCAGCAGTCTTAACACTTGGCGTACTGCGAATCCAGAGCTTACTATTACCTGCCTGCTCCCCAATCACTGTGCGTACCCGTCTCCCGTCACTTGGAATACTGACCAACTGCGGTAAACGATACTCGATAATGCCATTTTTATTTTGGCTACTGACCGTGAAATTAGGTAACGGTGCCATAGCTGCCCCTGCTCCTTTGTTATAAGCAGGCTCTTCCATCATAACAGGAGAAGTATCCATCATAGGTAGCTCACGTCTTACTCGAGCATCTTCGCTCTCTTCATACAATGACAGACGCTGTACATATGGCAGTTGCCCTGTCGTACTTTGATTGGGGTTCACGGTGCTGAGTGTCAGTGGTACGTTTGTCCAGTTCTCGCCAGTTTGCTGAGCAATAATCGCAGAAGCTGTGATACTTAACTGCTCACTGTTTGTGTTTAGGCGAGCTTGATACGCAGGTTCCCAACCTGCACCTTGCACTTGATAATGCAACTTAACGCTACTTGGCGAGCGGCTTGCCGTACGTACACTCACCTGTGTCACCTTGTTAAAGGTCGATGTCGCGCTGCCTGCCATCAGTTGATTCAGTGCGTCTTGCGCACGCGCTTGCCGCTGTTGAATCTCTAAAATTCTTTGGTTAATACTGGTCGCTTGAGACTCTATATCACGCGCATTATTGGCAATCGTACTATCCGTATTGACTTGCGTGGCTTTGGTCAAATTCTGCAAATAAGCTTTTGCTAACCGTGCCGCCTCTAATTCAGCATTGATATTGGCTAGGGTATTTTGCTGCGTCTGTACCTTGGCATCACCTTGATATTGGCACTGGACTGCCTGCTCACCTGTCAGCTCTTCGATACTGACTTCCCCAACGTTGACACTACCTGTCGCCTGTACGCTCAGGCTTTCTTTGTCCATTTGTGGTGACAAGCACGAAAATACAACGGTTTGCTCACCGCTACCTGTAATCGGCAACGCCCGTGTCACGCTGGCAAGCCCTTGATAAATAGTCACTTGCTCAACACTACTGGTGGCCGCTTGTGCCGAAGACAATCCCAAAATGGCACTACTACTAAGTACAAATGGCAGGATAGCAAATCTAGTCATTTGATTAAGCGGCGGCAATACGCTGCCATGGCCTGTTGAGACAGATGACTCTGTTAATTGTGCGTTCATACATCATTCCTTAGCAGTAAAATCCCTCATGGCAGTCACGCATTGGCTCAACGCGCAAAATAGCAACTATCTTAGAGATATTACCGTAGCCGTTTTACAGGTCTTTAGCAATAAATGCTTTTGGCAGACAGCATTTTTAGTAAAAATCGCCTTATCGATAAATCTCTTAATATGGTAGCTCTTCAATTTTAAAAATTTGGTTTTCTGTATTGCACCATTTTTTTGTTCATCTCCCCTTTATGGTGCAGTTTATTAGCCATCCTGCACTAAATTAATGAATATATTAATCAGAACCTAATTATTGCTCAATTATTACTCGATTATTGGCTTTTTTAACTTGGCACGGAACTTGAACTCTTAATAAGTGTTCAGGAGCCATATTTTATCTTTTGTGTTTATTTAGGAGATGTCCATGTTTTCGTTACCAACTTTAGCCAATCCTCAATTTGTTGAGACTCATATGCACGGCAAAATCAAATCACGCTTCTCATTATTAGCGATTGCTGTCGTTGGTAGCTTGAGTCTCGCTGGCTGTCAAAAGCCTGCCGAAACCGCGACAGCCACAGAGACAACAGCCGAAACAAATACAGAGACAACGACTACCCCTGCCGCTGATGGCGACACGATCAAAGTGGGCATCTTACATTCGCTATCTGGCACCATGGCCATCTCTGAAACTTCTCTAAAAGACACGGCACTCATGACCATTGATGAGATCAATGCCAATGGCGGTGTACTCGGTAAGCAACTAGAACCAGTAGTCGTCGACCCTGCTTCTGATTGGCCATTGTTTGCCGAAAAAGCCCGTCAGCTGCTCACTCAAGACAAAGTAGATGTCATCTTTGGTGGTTGGACATCGGTATCACGCAAATCCGTGTTGCCAGTGGTTGAAGAGTTGAACGGGTTGATGTTCTATCCAGTACAGTACGAAGGACAAGAGCAGTCAGAAAACATCTTTTATACTGGTGCGGCACCAAATCAGCAAGCTATTCCGGCAGTAGAGTACTTGATGAGTGAAGAAGGCGGCGGTGCAGAGCGCTTTGTGTTGTTAGGTACTGATTACGTTTATCCACGCACCACCAACCAGATTTTAAAGGCATTTTTGAAATCAAAAGGCGTGGCTGATGCAGACATCATGGAAGAGTACACGCCATTTGGTTTTAGCAACTACCAAACCATCGTATCTAACGTTAAAAAGTTCTCAACGGGCAAAAAGACCGCGGTTATCTCGACCATCAATGGCGATTCAAACGTTCCGTTCTATCGTGAACTAGCGAACCAAGGTATCAAAGCGTCAGACATTCCAGTCATGGCATTCTCTGTCGGTGAAGAAGAGCTACGCGGTATCGATACCAGTCTGCTACAAGGGCATTTGGCGGCGTGGAACTACTTTATGTCGATCAAAAACCCAACCAACAGTGCCTTCACCAAACGCTATAAGCAGTATGCATTGGACCAAAAACTACCGAATGCTGAAAAAGTCGTGACCAATGATCCAATGGAAGCGACTTATGTCGGTATCAACATGTGGAAGCAAGCTGTCGAAAAAGCCGGTACGACTGATGTCGATAAAGTACGTATTAGCATGGCGGGACAAACGTTCGACGCACCTTCTGGCTACACGCTAAAAATGGATGAAGAAAACCATCACCTATGGAAGCCTGTCATGATTGGTCAAATTCGTGCCGACGGACAGTTTGATACGATTTTCAAAACGCCAGAAGTTATCCAAGCCCAGCCATGGAGCGAGTACATTCCTAAATAACTCGTTCTACAAATAAAGCGGTACTGAAAAGCACGTGGATAGTAATTGAATAGTAGGCGGATGGATAAACGACACCAACAATATTCCTAACGCCTATTTTTCACAGTTGTTTTCAACACTTATTCTTAACTTTTAAATAACGCCAAACCTTATCAATACTTCTATCGCTTAGTACGCTAAGCAGTAGTGGCTAAGGGTTTGTTGTCTGTGAAAAACAGGGAGCCGCACATGCAGCACCATACTTTACGCCCGTTTGTAGGGCAAACATCGTCCAAAAATGGAAATAACCCACAAGCATCAGCCAGTGAAGTCATGCAGCATGCGGCTCGTTTTTCAATTTATGCGCCTCTGCGATTACTTACATTGATGGCATTATGCATAACAACTTTCACCACCACAGCGTATGCGGATCATAATGGTCAGATACATGACCACGATACGGATACCGCTCATAGTGAGCAATCTTTGCTCACACCTGTCAACGTAGCCACTTCTACTCAAGCCAGCACCTCAAATATTTCAACAGCAACTACAAGCTCAGGTGATGCCATTCAACAATTCGTGGCAGGTGATTTTAGTAAGCGTCAAGCTATGCTAAGTGATTGGCCAGGATCCGTTGAGAGTTTAGATAGTTTGGTTGAATTTATTGCCAATGATGAGCTATATCAAGGCAACGGTGGGCAAACGTATTTATTGAATAAAGAAGATCAGCTGTTTACTTATCCTGATAAAAAAGAGACTGACGATTGGCCAAGTGATTTATCACAAATCACCTTGACCAATGCGCTGCGCTCGGCGCTCATTTTTGGACAAGCTAAGGTCAAGCTAGCATCTGAAAAACCTGCACAGCGACTACAAGCAGTTGATATTTTGGCCGACAATATTGACCAAGTAGATCCAGCCATTATCACGACCGCAGCAGCAAACGAAGACAATGCTAAAGTTAAAAAAGCACTAACGGCACTACAAGCTCGTATTGATTTCAAAAACGGTGACCTGCCCACTCAGATTGCAGCGGTCAATCTACTTGCAGATAGTGATAACCCACAAGTTTTGGTCGATATCGAGTCTGCCCTCGCGGCTGATGGCTTAGATGCCTCGCTCAAAGCTGCACTTATCGATGCTGAATCTAGCGTGTCACGTCGTATTGAAATCAGCACATGGACGGGTCATATCTTCACTGGTATGAGTACCGCCAGTATTTTACTGCTCGCCGCACTTGGTCTCGCGATTACCTTTGGTCTGCTTGGCGTTATTAATATGGCGCACGGTGAGCTAATCATGATTGGCGCTTATACCACTTATATGGTGCAAAACTTCTTTCAGGCTTATATGCCAGATATGGCAGGTTGGTATTTGCTTGCTGCTATTCCAGCTGCGTTTTTAGTCAGTGCTATCATCGGTATGATTATTGAACGTATCGTGATTCGCCCATTATATGGTCGCGAGCTAGAGACCTTACTGGCAACCTTTGGCGTCAGTCTGATTTTGATGCAATTAGTACGGATGATTTTTGGTGCGCAAAACGTTGAAGTCAGTAACGTGGCGTGGCTCAGCGGCGCATATCAGGTGTCATCAAGTTTGGTACTGCCTTACAACCGTATTGCCATTATTGGTTTTACCGTCATCGTCGTGGCACTCTTGGTTTACTTACTTAACAAAACCCGCTTTGGTTTGTTTATACGAGCCGTTACCCAAAATCGCCAAATGGCACGTGCTGTCGGTATTCCTTCTGCACGTATCGATATGATGGCATTTGGTTTGGGCTCTGGGCTAGCTGGTATGGCTGGCTGCGCCCTTGCCCAAGTCGGCAACGTGGGTCCTGATCTGGGTCAAACCTATATCATTGATACGTTTTTGGTCGTCGTCGTTGGCGGTGTCGGACAAGTATGGGGCGCAGTATTGGCCGCCTTAGGACTTGGTGTGAGTGGCACGGTACTTGAGATTGGTATCGGTGCGGTATTGGCAAAGATTTTGTTGTTGGTTCTTGTGATTCTGTTTATTCAGAAACGGCCACAAGGTTTATTTGCACTCAAAGGCCGCTTTGTCGAATAAGGAGACTTCTATGATACTGACCAAATTACTGTCTGATACGCCGCGTAGTGCTGTTTTAATTGGGGTATGTTTTGCCGTACTACTCATACTTCCTTGGCTACATCTGATGCCAGAGACCTCAGCCTTTCACCTTTCAGCCTACTGGATTACCCTGATTGGCAAAGTTATGGCTTTAGCCATGGTGGCTTTGGCACTAGATCTCGTCTGGGGCTATGCCGGCATTTTGAGCTTGGGACATGGCCTGTACTTTGCTTTGGGTGGTTATGCGTTTGGCATGTACCTAACACGTGAGACTGCTGGCGACGCGCTTCCTGATTTTATGCGATTTTTGAGCTGGACTGAGATGCCATGGTATTGGGCTGGCACGCAGCATTTTTGGTGGGCAGTCGTACTGGTTGTATTAGCGCCTGGTTTGGTTGCTTTTCTCTTTGGTTTCTTTGCCTTTCGCTCAAAAATTAAAGGCGTTTATTTTTCTATCATTACTCAAGCCATGGTCTATGCAGCAGCCTTGCTGTTCTTCCGTAATGAGACAGGCTTCGGCGGTAACAATGGCTTTACTGGTTTTACCACCTTACTCGGCTACGACATTACCGCTGCCTCTACTCGTTCAATGCTGTGTTTTGTCACGGCCTTAGCATTGTTAGTCTCTTATATGGGTCTGCGTCATTTAATGAACCAACCTTATGGGCGAGTACTTGGTGCGATTCGTGATAGCGAAAACCGCCTGCAGTATTTGGGCTACCGTACGCTATGGTACAAGCTATCCGCTTGGGTATTATCCGCTGTCATCGCTGGTGTCGCAGGTGCGCTATACGTGCCACAAGTAGGTATTATCAATCCGAGTGAGATGAACCCAGTGAACTCAATTGAGATAGCCGTCTGGGTAGCGACTGGTGGTAGAGGAAGCTTAATTGGCGCGATTTTAGGTACTGGTGTGGTGAACGCTGTAAAAACCTACTTTACGGTAGCCTACCCTGAGTTTTGGCTATTGATATTAGGCGGACTATTCGTCGTCGTGACGTTGTTTTTACCCAATGGCATTATGGGCTTGTTCGATCGCTTCAAAAAGGAGAAAAAATAATGCTAAATGATAAACCGTCAACGACTGAGCAATCGACCAAAGCGCTTTCTGAATATGATCATACTGATGGACGTGACGGCCTCAGTCATCCCAAAACATCAGGCGTCGACTTTAGCCATGGTATTGCTCTGTACTTAGAAGATGTGAGTGTCTGGTTCGATTCGTTTCGCGCACTCAACAACCTGTCTCTATATATCGAAGAAGGTGAGCTACGCTGTATCATCGGCCCCAACGGCGCTGGCAAAACCACACTAATGGATGTCATTACAGGTAAAACCCGTCCTACGGAAGGCAGCGTGTTTTTTGGTCAGACTCATAACCTTGCCAGCTTATCTACCGAACAAATCGCTGAAGCGGGTATCGGCCGTAAGTTTCAAAAACCTACTGTCTTTGAAAATTTTACCGTCATGGATAATCTGTTACTTGCTGCGCCAAAAGACAAACGTGTGGTTAAAAGCTTATTTAACAAACTCAATGCCGATACTCGCGATACCCTCGACGGGACCCTACAGCAAATTCGCCTGACTGACAAAATCAACAAACCTGCTGGTTTGCTCTCACATGGGCAAAAACAGTGGTTAGAGATTGGCATGCTGTTGATGCAAAGCCCCAAGCTAATTTTGCTTGATGAGCCTGTAGCAGGTATGACCGATGCTGAAACAGAACATACCGCCGAGCTGTGTCTACGCCTTAAAAAGAACCATACCTTAGTAGTGGTCGAACATGACATGACCTTTATCGATGCCATCAGTGAAAAAGTCACGGTATTGGCACAAGGGGCTATTTTGGCCGAAGGTACGTTAGCTGAAGTGCAAGCCAATGAAGCAGTGATTGAGTCCTACTTAGGTCGATAGCTGAACAAATTGTCTGGACGAGCCAAACGAATATTCCCTTTGAAATATTAGAAAAGTTTTAGAGTTTAGGAGACAGCCATGTTACAAGTGAACGATATCAACCAGTATTACGGCGGCAGTCATATTTTACGAGACGTCTCGTTTACAGCGCCTGTAGGCGCTTGCAGCGTGGTACTTGGACGTAATGGCGTGGGCAAAACTACGCTACTTAAGTGCCTGATGGGGATACTACCGATTAAATCAGGAGAGATTTTGCTTAATGATAAAGACATCAGCAAGATGTCTCCAGAGCAACGGGTACGAGCAGGTTTAGCTTATGTACCACAAGGACGCGATATTTTTTCGACACTGACGGTAGAAGAGAACATATTAATTGGTATGGCAAAGTTTTCACGCAGTAAGGCCAAACATGTACCCAAGCATTTATACGATATTTTCCCCGTACTCGATGAGATGAAGCATCGGCGCGGTGGTGATTTGTCTGGTGGTCAGCAGCAGCAACTTGCCATTGCACGCGCCTTAGCCTCCGAACCGACTGTGTTAATTTTGGACGAGCCAACTGAAGGTATTCAGCCCTCTATCATTAAAGACATTGGCCGAGTCCTGCGTGACCTAGCGGATAAAGGTGACATGGCCATTGTACTGGTTGAGCAATTCTATGAGTTTGCCGAAGAGCTTGCTGACAATTACACGGTACTATCACGCGGCAAGGTAGTCTCACAAGGCGCAGGCGATACGATGGTCGAAAACAAAGTACAAGATCTGGTCGCCATCTAATTTCTTTTAATAATAGATGTAATAATACAAATTGGTAGTGAACGCTCGATAATGCTAAAAATAGCACTTTCATCTCAAGCTAATAGCTACCAAGATTACATATCATCACGAAAACACTCCTTAATTAAAGTCATTTTTTTCACCTCACTTCTTATCTTTTTTGACGCTTAGCCTATACATTCTGTATCATCTCAAAGAATCAAATTACTCATACACTCTGATTGGCACTAGAGCAATTATGTATGCCCAGCGAACGAAATTTGCTATTATAGTCAGCATTTTATTATCAATATTATGATGCCTTTATGATGATTCATCCTCAGTACGATCCTGTAGCATTAGCAGTTGGACCTGTCGAAGTCCATTGGTATGGGCTGATGTATTTGTTGGCATTTGCCGCCGCCTACGGACTGGCGTGGTATCGCAGTACCAAACGTGAAGGCTGGACGACAGATATGGTTTCAGACTTGGTGTTCTTTGGCGCACTTGGTGTGATATTAGGTGGCCGTGTCGGCTATGTATTGTTTTATCAGTTCGGCGAGCTGCTTCAAAACCCTGCCTATCTGTTTAAAGTCTGGGAAGGCGGTATGTCATTCCATGGTGGCCTGATTGGTGTCATGTTGGGTATGCTGTATTTTGCCCGCAAATATAAAAAGACACCTTTCCAAGTGCTCGATTTTGTCGTTCCCTGTGTGCCAACTGGTCTATTGTTCGGACGTATTGGTAACTATATCAATGCCGAGCTATGGGGCCGCGTCTCTGATGGTGGCTATAACTGGTTGACCTACTTCCCGCAGGCCGCTAGCGTTGATATGCAGCAGCTACAAGCCAATCCTGCGCTACAAGACCTGATGACTGAAGTCAATGGTCAGTACCTGTTGCCTCGTCACCCGTCGCAACTGTATGAAGCCCTTGCAGAAGGTCTACTGTTGTTTCTATTCTTGTGGTGGTACTCATCAAAGCCCCGTCCTCGTATGGCAGTGACCGGTGTCTTTATGCTTGGTTATGGCTTTAGCCGTTTCATCATTGAGTTCTTCCGCCAGCCAGACATCGACCAAGGATTCATCTTGCTAGGTTGGATGACCAAAGGTCAGATACTAAGCGCCCCAATGATAATTATCGGTCTGTTCTTGATCGGTTACGCTTACAAACGCGGCATCTACGACTGGGGTAAGCAAGCTGCTTATTAAGCCTACCCTTTCGTGATAAAGGTTGAGGACTTAAAATAGGGTAAGCTGTCAAAACACCTACTCTAGTAATACTTTCAACAATGACAGTGTATATATCGACTACCCATCTAGCCTGTATGTGCTGTCAGCAGTAACTAAAGAGCATTTTATGATCAATGGCATCCAAAGTAATAACGAGCAAGGCTATTTAGATTTGCTACGCCACGTTCTCGACAATGGCACCGAAAAAGGTGATCGTACTGGTACGGGTACGCTTAGCCATTTTGGCGCGCAGCTACGCTTTGACTTAGCAGAAGGCTTTCCACTGCTAACGACCAAAAAGGTTCACTTTAAATCTATCGCTTATGAGCTATTATGGTTTTTGAGTGGCAGCACTCATGTTGACTATCTACAACAGAATAACGTTCGTATCTGGAATGAGTGGGCGACAGCAGAACAGACAGCACGCTTCAACAGACCTGCTGGTGATTTGGGTCCTATCTATGGTCATCAATGGCGTAACTACGGCGCGACCAAAAATGAAGATGCCAGTTATAACGCTGATGGCGTCGATCAAATCGCACAGGTCGTTGAGCAAATCAAAACAAACCCCAACTCGCGCCGCTTGATTGTGTCAGGCTGGAATCCAGGTGAGGCAGAGCAAGTAGCCCTACCACCATGTCATACGTTATTTCAGTTCTTTGTCGCAGACAATAAGCTGTCATGCCAGCTGTATCAGCGTTCGGCTGACTTATTTTTAGGCGTGCCTTTTAACATTGCGAGCTATGCGCTATTGACTCATATGATCGCGCAGGTGTGTGGTCTAGAAGTTGGAGAGTTTGTTTGGACAGGTGGTGATTGTCACATCTATCAAAACCACCGTGAACAGGCTGAGCTACAGTTGACTCGCTCGCTATATAAACTGCCGACATTGTCTTTGAACCCTAAAGTGAAAGACATATTTGCGTTTGAGTACGAAGACATTAGCGTCAATGACTATGAGTCGCACCCTGCTATCAAAGCCAAAGTTGCCGTATAAAGTTAGTTTGATTAACTACGCTAAATAAAAGCAAAACTTAAGAATATAATAAAAAGGATATATTATGAGCTATGCCCATACCGAAGTTGCCCAAATCGCTGCTATTAGTAGCAATCGCTGTATCGGCAAAAACAATGAGCTACCGTGGCATATCTCAGCAGATTTGCAACATTTCAAAAGCATGACGACCAAAGAAAACGATAGCAAGATTCAAGGTATCGTGATCATGGGTCGTAAGACATTTGAGTCAATGGGTAGTAAACCATTACCTAAGCGTGTGAGCTTCATTGTCACGACACAGATGGATTATGCTGAGATAAAAGGTCTCGCAGATAGCAACAATGCTTATGTGGTACACAATCTAGACGATGCTCTGACACAAGCAGCTAGCCTAGCACATGGCGCGCATCTCGATACGATTTGGGTGATTGGCGGCGAGCGAGTATTTAGTGACGCTCTGATGTATACGGACCGTATTGAGCTGACTCATGTAGATACTGACATTGCTGACGGCGATGCCTTTTACCCTGAGTTGCCAGAACGCTTTAAAGTAGCAGACGAATCTGAGCAGATGCATGATGAAAAGAGCGATTTAAGCTTTAAATTTACCACTTATAAAGTAGAAACTGATAAGTAGTAAAAGCCTATTAAAAAAAAGGGGCAGTCTTGGATAAGTCAAATTATCCAAGACTGCCCCTTTTTTTTTAATCTCCACACAGTCGTATTTATAGACAACTAATAAAAACTGATGCTTGATAACATCTAATCCATTACTCGTGCAATACTTTATAAACCGTCTTTGCGAGTACTGGTCCGATACCTTGTACGCCTGCCAACTCCTGCTGTGAAGCGCCTAACAGCTGCTGCATACCACCAAAGTGATTGAGCAAGTCACGACGACGTTTCTCACCCAGTCCCGGTATTACCTCTAGCACTGATGATGAGCGACGCTTATCGCGTTTTTTACGGTGAGCAGTAATCGCAAAACGATGCGCCTCATCACGAATATGCATCAGCAAGTGCAATGCTTTGCTATCCATCGGTAGGTCTAACGGTTCGTGATCGATAAAGTGCAATACCTCAAGCCCAGCCTTGCGCCCTTCCCCTTTTGCCACACTGATGAGCAAGGTGTCGCCAAGGATACCCAATTCAGTCAATACTTCTTTGGCAATGCCAAGCTGACCTTTACCACCATCAACCAATAGTAAGTCCGGCAATGGTTGTTTCTTGTAACGCCGAGTCAGCACTTGTTTCATCGCTGCATAGTCATCGCCACCTTGGATATCATGGATAGCATACTGACGGTAGTCTCGACGGCGCGAGCCACCTTGGTCAAACACCACGCAGCTACCAATGGTCGCCTCACCCATCGTATGTGAAATATCAAAACATTCAATACGATCAATCGTCCGATCAGTGACAGTCGCCAATACGTCTTTTAGTGCGCCAAATCGTGCGTGCAACTCTAAATAATCGCCAAGCTTAGTTTTTAATGCATTACTGGTATTTAGTGTTGCTAAGTCTAGCCACTCTGATCGATGCTCGCGTACATTGGTCTTGATGACTACTTTATTGCCAAAGTGCATTGCCAATGCTTCACTCACTGCTACCTGATCTGGTATCTGATGGCTCAATATGATTTCAGCTGGTAAATCATCGGTCACTTGAAAGTAAAACGAAGTAATAAAAGCTGATAAATTGTCTGCTAACGACTCACTACTATCCACATCTGGGAAATAATTTTTCCCGCCCAATACACGGCCGCCACGTACCGTCAGCACGTTCACGCAGGTCATGCCAGCCTGACTGGCAATGGCAATCACATCTGCCTCACCTTGTACGGTATAGACCGCTTGCCTTGCTTGTACTTCGCGTAACATGGACAACTGATCGCGATAAAATACCGCCTTTTCGAAATCTAACGCTTCAGCTGACGCTTCCATCTTTTCAATCAGCGTACTATGGATGTCGCTAGAGTCGCCCTTTAAAAAACGGATGGTATTATTCACATCTTCTGCATACTCTTCTGGCGATACCAAACCGACACAGGGCGCACGGCAACGTTTAATCTGATACTCAAGGCAAGGACGCTGACGCTGCTTAAAAAAGGTGTTGGTACATTGACGCATTTGAAACATCTTTTGCATCAATACCAACGTTTCTTTTGCCGCATGTGCAGAGGGAAACGGGCCAAAGAATCGACCCTTTTGATGATTGCCTTTGCCGCGACCGTAGGCCAAACGTGGATAAGGCTTATCGGCTGAGATAAACACATAAAGATAGGATTTATCATCACGCAGCAGCACGTTATAGGGCGGACGATGCTCCTTGATTAGATTCTGTTCAAGCAACAGCGCTTCGGTCTCACTACGCGTAATAATAGTCTCAATATTATGAATCCGCGCCACTAGCGCCCGTGTCTTTGGATGGTCAATCGTCTTGGCAAAATAGCTATTTACCCGACTTTTTAGCGACTTAGCTTTACCAACGTATAATATATCGCCGTTCTTACCCAGCATCTTATACACTCCTGGCAAGTTAGGAAGGCGTTTAATCAGATGCTTAAGACGGGCTTTTTTATCATCGACAGGACTCGATTCTGAGACATTAACCATAGAATTTATTGCTCTTAAAAATCTTAGTAATACTGCTAGTTATGGGGCGGGAGTCATTGTTTTACAAGCTAATTATTATCGCAGTGCTACCCATAAAAAAGCCAGCTTTCGCCGGCTTAGTTTGTTCTATTATCGTTTATCCAATCACATACTACTAATGACGGAAGTTAGCCATCAATGCTGGGATACCTGGCAGCATACCGACGATAGCCATGACGCCTGTCAGTACCACAAACATAATACCTGGTATAATCCAGCGGCTCATCTTAGTCAAATTAGCACTACGCTCTTTAGAGCCGATCAAGCCCAAGTTATCAAGCAACAACGTGAGCGACCAACCAAAGGCTGGGTTAACTAATGCCGACGCAAATACCACGATAGCAGCAGATTGCGTGGTTTTACCTTCACGCGTCATCTCCATACCAGCTTCTAGTAATGGAATAAACACCCCAACGATCAAGGCCACACACATCACTGGCTGCCAAATGGCCAAATCCATCGGATAGCCCCAAACCCCTGCGATAATACAAAACAATGCCGTCAATAAAGCACCGGCAGGAATTGGACGTTTAGCAATCGCCGCAGGAACAATATACGTTCCCCAAGATGACGCAAAGTTGGCGCCGCCCAATACAGAGCCGACTACCTGACGAAATGAAGCACTGGTCATGGTGTCATCAATATCCATAAGCACTTTTTCAGTACGCTTAGGATAGCTGATTTTTTGGAACACCTGATGGCCCAAGAAATCTGGCGACCACATTGCCACGGCCAAAATAGCAAACGGCAGTACTACAATGAAGCTTTCAATCGTCGGCAGACCTAACATCCAACCTGTGTTTTCGCCCCACCAATACATTGGATTCATGTTTGGTAGACCTGGCGCTGTTTTGAACTCAAAAGGTGCGCCCAATGCAAATGCAAGACCTCCACCTAACACACAGCTTAGCGGAACCGCGAGCCAGCGTTTTTGCCAATGCTCAAGCAATGCATATAGCAGGATAGTCGCTAGAATAATAAAGAAAGCAATGTGCGACATGCCAATCCCTTCTGCCCAAGCAAAGAGATTTTTGACCTGTGATGTGGTTCCGATAAAGCCCAAGTAAATCAATAGGCCACCGCACACACCTTTACTGGTTAAGTTGGCTAGTAGACTCCCCCCTTTACTAATCGCGAGGAGCAGACCAAAAGCACCGATAAGCAAACCAAAGGCCATCGGGTGCCCACCAGCTGCTACCACAATAGGAATCAAAGGAATAAGTGGACCGTGAGTACCAGCAAGGTTAGCCGTCGGCAATAAAAAGCCCGAAAATAAGATAATAAAGAAGGAGACGATCAATAGCTCGTAGCGTACGTTTTCTAGAACAAACGCATCACCTAAGCCGAGTGGACCTGCAAAGGTTGCTGCAATGGCGCCCACCATAACAACTTTACCGATGGTCGCGGCCATTGCTGGAATAGTATCTTCGTATTCAAAACGGTAATCACGGAATGGTAAATTAGGACGCCAGCGTTTCGGCTGCATGATTTGTAATTCATGGTTTAAGTAAGCATCACGACTGTCAAAACTAGAACTGGGCTTATGCAAATCTACATAACTGCCTTGTACTTGACTGTCGTGGTTTACGTTCGAGGTCGGCGGATTAGACCCTGAAGAGGGGGTCTGAGGGTTACTCATCACATTTCCTTGTGTCGATTACGTCTTTGATTGACTGCACACGCTCTGCTCTAATGTCATAGACCAAAGCGCCTATTACAAACTGCGAACTATTGTATGCCAAGACTTGATGAAATGCGAACCTAAAACCATTTAAAGATACTATGTATCTCATTATAATATATAAACTAAAGTTTTCATTTAAGACAAAATTGACCTTAATAGAAAACCATGAGGAAAAAATCTCTCTGTTATAGACTTTGAATTAGGATAAACGACCGTTTTATTGATAATAATTTACATCTAGGTGGATTTTTATCACATAGATGAATAGCAAAGATAGTTATAATAAATAACGATCGTTACCTGTAAGTGGGCATAAATATGTCATTTCGGTTACGCTTTAGAGCTAGCGGGCTGAGTACTTTTTAATTATGATAAATACTTTTTATCGATTTATTTCCCAGTGATACTGTGTAAAACCGCATTATTGATACAATCAAAAAATTGAGAAAAGGCGACAGGACAAGTTTATGAGCGTATTACCTACCAACCTTGAGACTTTGAAACGTCGGGCCAAGCAAAGCATCATGCCATTGCTGACACCGCATTTATTAAAGCTACGCCTTAATACTTATGCACCATACATTGGCGCAGGTATCAAAATCGATCATATTAGTCTCGATCAGGGTTTGTGCGTAGTCAGCATGGGACTAAACACTCTGAACAAAAATATCGTCGGTACTCAGTTCGGTGGTAGCTTATATTCAATGGTTGACCCTTTTTATATGCTTATGCTGATGCATCAACTGGGTAGTAATTACGTGGTGTGGGACAAAAGCTCACATATTGATTTCATTGCGCCTGGCAATAGCAAAGTCACTGCACGCATGAAAATACCTAGCTCTGAAATTATTACTATTCAAGATCTAGCAAAAGAAGGCGAAGCGGTATTCCGTGAATATAAAGTCGATATCGTTGATGAGCAGCAAAAGCTCATTGCAACCGTTACCAAGACTTTATACATTAGACTGCGCAAATACAGTAAGTCCAAAGAGCAAGTCAACCGCATCGATACATTTGATGCTCAATAAACTTTAGCTTATAACTGGCACTATCAGAGCTGATAAAACTCAAATTATTAATGCTATACATACAAAAACCCCAATCTAGCTTTCGCATAGATTGGGGTTTCGTCTTTTTTGGTATGGCCCGCTTATTTATAAATAAACCTATGAATAAGGGCTTGTATCTACTATTACCTTGTCTTGAGCCAATCCTAAAATTATAGGACTAATTCAAAACGGCAAACTTGTGCTTAGATACCAGGTGCAGTATCAACTGCATCAGGTACACCAGCGTCAGTTTTTTTCTGAGCTGGACGTGGCGCAAGTTTTTCGCGGATACGTGCTGATTTACCAGAACGCTCACGTAAGTAGTACAGTTTCGCACGGCGAACAGCACCGCGGCGTTTCACTTCAATACTATCGATGATTGGTGAATGCAATTGGAATGCACGCTCAACACCAACGCCGCTTGAGATTTTACGTACGGTAAACGCTGAGTTTAGACCGCGGTTACGCTTAGCAATTACAACGCCTTCAAAAGCCTGTAAACGCTCACGCTCACCTTCACGTACTTTTACTTGTACCACAACGGTATCGCCGGGTGCAAAGTTTGGGCGCTCAAGCAATTGAGCGTTTTCGATGACCTGAACCAATGGATGCTTGTTGCTCATGAGAGTTATCTCCTCACATTAGATAATAGAGGCTTAACGCATATCACCTGTTTGTAATAATTAATCGCATCTCTTTATAGTGAGACACAACGTAAATGGGTTATAACCAACGGCCACTATGTGATGACTCGTTTTATTATTGCTCAAAATTCTGTTTCTTAACTGTTTATCAAACCTAGTAACAATAAAGTCAGATTTTAAAAATCTACTTTTTATCTGCTTTGGCCAATGCTTTCAACCACTTCGCTTGCTCTACGGTTGGAGTAAACGCTTGCCATAAGTCTGGACGACGCGTTTGCGTACGACTGACTTGCTGACTAAAACGCCACTTAGCGATATTGGCATGGTGACCTGAAAGTAATACCTCAGGAACCGCCATACCCGCAAACTCATGCGGCTTAGTATAGTGTGGACAGTCAAGCAAGCCATCGACAAAAGAGTCTTGCTCCGCTGACTTGTCATCACCCATGATATCGGGCAGACGACGTATCACACTATCCATCAGCACCATTGCTGGCAACTCGCCACCAGTCAACACGTAATCACCTAACGATACTTCCATATCGACATATTGTGATAGTAAACGCTCGTCAATACCTTCATAACGACCGCATAATAAAATCATGCCATCGTAATCAGTCATATTGACTACGCTACTCTCACTAAGCGTCTGTCCTTGCGGTGACATATAAATCACCGGACAGTGCTCACTATCGACACGGCAACCATGTTGACTGGCACGCAATCGTGCATCCTCAATGGCTTTCGATAATGGCTCAGCCATCATCACCATCCCAGGACCACCCCCATAAGGGCGCTCATCAATACGGCGATAGTTATCGGTGGTATAATCACGTGGATTAATGCATTCAATCGTAACTTGCTCTTGAGTCACTGCTCGGCCCGTGATTCCAAATTCACGAATCGTGGCAAACATCTCAGGAAAAATACTAATTACGGCAAAATACATCTGATGTCTACTTGCGTTAAGGCTAAAACAATCGGTGTAAGTAATAATAACGTCTGACTAAAAAGCCAGAAACGCTATTAGTAATCACTCGGCCATGCCACAAGCACTGTTTTTTCAGTCATATTGACTTCTATCACAGTTTGCTTATGCCATGGAATCAGGCGTTCTTCATTGTCTAAACTGTCTGAATTTGCCGTTACACGCATGATGTCATGGGCACCGGTTTCAAACATTTCAGTGATATTACCTAGATACTCATCCTGCTCGTTCATCACGCGCAGACTGACCAAATCCGACCAATAATATTCGTCTTCAGCTGTTTCAGGCAGGACGTTTTGTTCGACCCAAACGGTAACACCGTTCATAGTCTCAGCAACATTACGATCAGGAATCTGCTCAAATTGAGCCACAATTCCTGTTCCTTGCTCACGCCAAGCTTTCACAGTCAAAGGTTTCATGCCAGTGGCAGTTTTCATCCACCACGGCTTCATGTCGAATATTGCTGTACGGTCATCCGTATCACTGAATACCCAAAGCCAGCCTTTAATGCCGTAAGGCTTCTTAAGCTGACCAATTTTCATAAGGGCACTAGCGTTTGGAACAGATGACATAGCAGCTAACCTAACAATGATTAAAACAGCAATTGCAAAAACAATTGCGTCAAAAGCGATAAACAGTTAATGGCGCACCCTGGTCAGACCAGTTACGCTATGTATTCTAAAGTCTACTGAGTCATGTCATAGTTTTGCTATGAACGTCTCAGTAACAACCAAAACTTAAGCAGTTGCTTCAGTTTGAGCTGCAGACTTGTTGTAAGCTTTTGCTAATGAAGCAACGCGATCTGAAGGTTGTGCACCTTTTGCGATCCACGCATTGTACGCTTCCATGTTTAGGCGTACTGCTTCTTCAGACTCTTTAGCGAGTGGGTTAAAAAAGCCGATGTTTTCAATATAGCGACCGTCACGCGCGCGGCGTTGATCAGCAACAACTACTTGATAAAATGGGCGTTTCTTGGCACCGCCCCGTGCTAAACGAATAACAACCATGTGAATTCTCTCTTTCGCAGGTATACCAAAAAGGGCATAATTATATCACAGTCTTTATTTGTTGAAAACATAAACTGTGCATATTTAATTATTTATTAACAATAGCTTAAATGTCGACCTAAGTAAAATATAACTGATAATAATGGCTTATTTTTAAAGTTTTTCTTTAGATTCTATAGATTACTGTCGCTCTCTCTGAAAAATAGATGATTGCTAAATACATTTATCCTTAAGCTTAACTTTATATCTATTCCAATAACTGTTTGGCTCGCTCGTCGATTGCATACTGTATCAGTACTATTTATTGATTATGCTATTCTATGATATACCGCTATAGATTGATGCACGGACTAGCTTTAAGGCAATCGCAATTAAAGAGCTACACGCTATATCACGCTAACTTTTCTTTTACTCTGTTGGACACATATGATCTCTCCGAACCCAAAGCCGCGTCGTAAAGGTTGGCTGCCACGCTCTTATTCCAACACTTGGCTAACGACCTTGATGGTTGCCTTTATCGTGCTTATCAGTGTGAGCTTGTCAATTTTGTTCTTTTGGCGCAGTCTGTATCTGCCAGAGTTAAAAAACCATGCACGCTATTTAACGAGTGAGTTGCAGCTGATTAATAGCGTTAATAAAGACTGGCAAGGTCGTCCCGAAGTACGCCAATGGATTTACCAGCACTCTCATGTCGTCGTGGTAAACAATCCGAGCGACTTTCCAGAAGTCGCTGACAAGCCATTCGTGAGCTTTTTTACTGACGTACTACAACGTGAAATCGGTGCGCAGCTTGGTCGCCCTGTAGAGGTTTATTTTAAATTTAAGCCCACACCGCAGCTATGGGTACAAGATAGCCGTGATGACAGTTTTTGGGTGCGTGAGCCTGTGGTTTACTATTCACAATATAGCCCGACGTTACTGGTGCTATTTTTGATCGGACTGCCTATCCTATCGCTACTAACGATTATTCTATTAGCCCGTCAATTAAATCGCCCGCTACGCTACCTACAGCGGGCAGCTACTAATTATATTCGTCTCGGTCATGCAACCACACTGCCAACTCAGAAAGGCCCCACAGAAATACGTCAAGTTAATATGGCGTTTAACCGACTGTTCACGACCTTGAATCAGGCACAAAAAGAGCGAACAATAATGCTTGCCGGTATCTCACATGATTTGCGGACGCCGTTGACACGTATGCGCTTAACTGCAGAGATGCTACCAGATGATTTTTTCCGTGAAGGGCTGATTTACGATATTGAGGATATGGATGCTATTTTGGAGCAGTTCATCTCATTTATGAAAGACGGTTCTGATGAGCCAGTCAGCTTGACCAACCTAGACACTATATTTAATGAAGTCATGGTGCAGTTTGCGCCAATGAAGTTTGTATATGAGTCAGAATGCGACAAGGTCGTTCCCGTACGTCCATTATCCATCAAGCGTCTGATTATCAACTTAGTCAATAATGCCAATCGTTATGGAAAACCACCAATTTATTTATCGGCAACGGTTGTACCGACATTTATAGAAACTGTCGAAGACGAAGATACCGATGTGGTCAGCGAAAATGTGGTGAACAAAGAAGCTCAAGAACAGTTAGTGATTTGTGTACGAGATTGCGGTGATGGCGTCGCTGACGATCAATTAGAGCGGATTATGCAACCATTTGAACGTGGAGAGACGGCGCGGACTACTCAAGGTAGCGGACTAGGTCTTGCGATTGTTGATCGTATTGCACGATTACATCATGGTACTGTTGAAGCCATCAACCACCCTGAAGGTGGACTACAAGTATGCGTACGCATTCCCCTACTCTCTAAAGTCGCTGGAGATACTACGTTAGCGGCTGACGTAGACGAAGTATCTGAGGTAGACAGCACAACAGTACCAAATTCAAAATAGCGATAAGACTTTAATTCGAATAAGTAAAGAGGTCAACGCTAGTCTTTGCTACCAATAGCCGGCGGAATATACTCAGCACTGTTAGTGAAAGCTAGTGGCTGGGTAATTTCAGCCTGAGCTGTTTGTAGTGTTTGGGTCGTTGACGGCTGTTTTAAGAATAGATAATAGCCTAGCGTAATCGCATTCAACACTACCAAGCCACCAAATAAATATGGCATCCTATGCCTCCTATGACATTGTCCAACTGTCTTAAAAAATAGCGAAGAGCGCGTCACCCAGCTATAAGGCTGTATCCTGTTATACCATTAAAATGACGCTGATTGTCTTTAGTATTATGACTAACATTTAAGGCCTAGTCTGATGATTTAGCCTGATAGCTTGCTCTTATAGCTGAGCCCTATAACTTGGTCTAATCTGACAACTTAGTATCGAAGTCGCGCTCGCTTTTCTCTTGCGTTAACTCATCAGCAGCAAGAATTTGCGTCAATGGTTTAATAGGCCATGTCATCACAAACCTTGCACCGCCTAACTCACGACTCTCATCCACCTTCATACTACCATTAAACCAAAAGGCAATACGCGATACAATAGACAAGCCTAGGCCATAGCCACCTGACGCGCGTGTACGGCTGTCATCTAAGCGTGAGAATGGAATAAATACTTTTTCGCGATCTGCTTCAGGAATACCATGTCCATCATCTTCGACACTAACGAAGGCATTGCCTTTTTTGACACCTGCACTAATGATAATGGTTGTTTCTGCATAGCGTAACGCATTACCTGCAAGATTTTGAATCACACGGTGTAAGTAGCGTCTATCTGCCACTGCTGTTACTTTTGCATTTGGTAAACTGGTTACTATTTTGATAGGTTTACCTAGCGCATTGGTTTCGCGCTCGATCTGCTCTAACAGCTCTCTTAAGTTTACTGGTTCTAAATCTAACTTTGGTGACCCTTCCTCAAGCTTAGCATAGGTCAAGATCTCATCAATCAAACCATTAAGCGATTCAATATCTTCATCAATATAATCACGCTGCATAAAACGTGAGTCTTCGTCATCTGTATCAGCAAGCATATCTACGGCAAATCGAATACGAGCCACTGGCGTACGAAGCTCATGTGAGACCGCTCGGGTAAGCTCTCGCTGTGACTCAATCAAACGCTTAATATGCGAGGTCATGGCATTAAAAGTCGCTGACAAACGCGCTATTTCATCTTGACCAATAACCTGTACTTGAATATCAAGATTACCTTGGCTGACTTCATTCACACCTACCTGAATCAATTGTAACTTACGTTCAAGCGGGAAGATGAGCGCATATACACCTAAGCTAATTAGGAACATGCTGATAAGAATCATACTAATAATTAAGTTCAGCGGGAACCAATTAAATAACGGTATAGGCCCAATCAAAATTGCCATATCATTGATTTCAGAGGGTACTATTACCCTAATCGCAGAGTTACTCGTACTACTGTTAGTATCTTGCAGCGATATAACAACTTCGTCACGACGCAGACGAGCCATCTGATCTGAATCTAACTCAAGCGTATTCACTGCTTTGAACGCTAAAGGAAAAGAAAACTTTTTCTCCAATTCAGCCAAACGTGCACGCTTGTCCGATAATGTCATGTGATAAGACAAGTCATCTAATAAAAAGACCGCGATTGCCCGTACTTGCTGCTCGGTAACTTGAGAGATTCTTGCTGTTAACACACTCTTATTATCCGGCAAGCGGTAATAAACATCTGCATATACAGGCTGGTTGAAATAACGTACAACGGTATTATCATTTTTAAAACGGCGTAGCTCACTGGCGCTAAAATCTACTTCGTCAATAGGCAAGACTTTAAAAGTAGTACCAAACAAACTACTCGCATCTGATAACCAATATTCGCGCTCTTCTTCGCTATTTTGGTGAGAGATTCCTTCACTCACCAAATGGAACGCCCCCATTGCCATATTTTCACGATAGGACTGCACACGCTCCTTATTAATGGTATCCATCAATAACTGCGCAAACAGTGCCACACATAAGCAGACTATAAGTAGCCCAGCATAGATACGAACAAAAATACTGTGTTTTAAAGAAGAGACTAATGACATACGTGCCGTGACCAACTTAATAAATAGAGATTGCTAATATCATCAAACATATAGATAGTGCTATGTGTTTGATGATATCGAGCATGATCGAATAGAGATAGACTTTTAATTACCGCATTTTAATTCATATGCAGCAATCATCCAAAGACTTATATGTATGACATATATTTAGTCAGCGTCTATAATAATGAGTTAATTAAACCACATAACACTGCATTTAAGTTTAAAAATTAGAATTTAGCCACAAAAAAACCAGCATCGTTGCTGGTTTTTTAGAATAATGATTAATAATTAATCAACCTATAGAAGCAACAATATTAGTTGCCTTCTTTTACGAATAGATAGCCTTTACTACGTACGGTCTTAATACGTTTTGGATTTTCTGGATCATCACCGATTTTTGGACGAATACGTGAGATACGTACGTCAATTGAACGATCTTGACCATCATACTCAATACCGCGTAGACGCTCAAAGATATCCTCACGAGATAGAATACGACCTGCATTAGAAGCAAGTAACCATAGTAGATCATATTCAGCACTGGTGAAATCAACCAACTCATCACCTAGGTTAACTGAACGACCGCCGTTATCAATTACTAACTCGCCAAACTCCAGACGTTGTGGCACATCTTCTGATGGTGCATTTTCTGAGCGGCGCAGTAGCGCACGAATACGGGCAAGCAATACACGTGGCTGAGCAGGCTTGGCAACATAGTCGTCAGCACCCATCTCAAGACCCAATACCTGATCCATGTCTTCAGTACGTGCAGTCAACATCAAAATTGGATTTTGATAATGCGGGCGTACTTCACGGCATACGGTCAAACCATCGCTACCAGGTAGCATAACATCAAGTACAACCATATCTGGCTGCTCATTGACGATACGGCGAATAGCACGATTACCATCAGTTTCAATTGCCACTTCTAAACCATTTTTGACCAAGTAATCTTGAGTCAACATGGCCAGACGCTCATCATCTTCAACAATCAAGATTCGGGGGGTGTTGTCTTCTTCATTCGTTGTCATTGTTATATCCTCTAATACATCTAATTTAAAAGCAGTAAAAGTAAGAGCGGTAAAATTAATAGCACCATATAGTGGCACAATTGATGTTCGTATAGCTGTTACAAACTTGGTAGCACAGTATACTATTAAATTATCAGCTTCCTATACTATAGCTGATAGTCGGTAACAAAACCTATAAACTACCCCTATCAAAACTTTAGTTTGCGTCCAGAAATTACGTCAATTACTTCGTTAGTACATCGCAATTTGTATTATCTATCGTTTGCTAATTACCCAAACCATCGAGCCAACGTTATCGCGTACAGTTACTGCTCGTTACTTATAATACGTTATGTCTAATATAACCATATATTACCGTTGTCGCCAGTGTCTTTTTAAGAAAATTCCAATGGACGATGATTCATTGATAATAAAAGATTTTTCCTGAAAATAGATTGGACTGCCACAAATACTATCCAAGTAATAACCGTGTGTATTTACCGCAGAACCGTTAATTTCATAATGAATAGACATAAAAAAACAGCCCATATAATGGACTGTCTTTTTATCATTACTTCTAGCGATAACTCTAAATGATTAGCTAGAGCTATCAGTAATAAATTACGCTCGGTTTTTGTACTTACGAATAGTCTGTAATTGTCCTACTGACTCTGCAAGTGAGGCCAAAGCCGCATTGGTTTGTAGCGTATCAGACTGGTTAACTAGCATTTGCTCAGCTTTTTTACGTGCTTCGACGATTTTGCTTTCGTCAAGATTGTGTGCACGCATGGCTGTATCAGCTAATACCGTAACCATCTTAGGCTGTACCTCTAGTACACCACCTGAGACGTAAATTACTTCTTCTTCACCGTTTGGTGTTTGCACTCGCATTGCACCTGGCTTTAGCAAAGTAATAAGCGGTGTGTGACCTGGCAATACACCAATCTCGCCTTCGGTACCAGTAGCTATTAACATGCTAATTTCGCCTGAATACAACTCTTCACGAGCACTTACGACGCGACATTGTAACGTTGCCATACTTAATTCCTTACCATCAAAGCGCGATCAAAAAACAGTAAAACTGCGATGCGTTACTGAAGAGTAGATACAAGGTTTATATTATATCTACTCGTTAGCTTATGCTCATACAACTTACGCTGACTTAGACTTCATTTTTTCAGCTTTAGCGACTACTTCATCGATGCTACCAGCCATGTAGAACGCTTGCTCTGGTAGGTCATCGTATTCACCAGCGATGATTGCTTTAAAGCTAGCAATGGTATCGCGTAGTGGTACGTATTTACCAGGTGCACCAGTGAAGACTTCGGCTACGTGGAATGGCTGAGACAAGAAGCGCTGAATCTTACGAGCACGATAAACAACCAGTTTATCTTCTTCTGATAACTCATCCATACCCAAGATAGCGATGATGTCTTTAAGCTCTTTATAACGCTGTAGAACTTCCTGAACACCACGAGCAACATTATAATGATCTTCGCCGATTACTTGTGGATCTAGCTGACGTGATGTTGAATCCAATGGATCAACCGCAGGATAGATACCTTGTGATGCGATATCACGGCTTAGTACAACTGTTGCATCCAAGTGAGCAAACGTTGTAGCAGGTGATGGATCGGTCAAATCATCCGCAGGTACGTATACCGCCTGAACTGAAGTGATAGAGCCTGACTGAGTTGACGTAATACGTTCTTGTAGTAAACCCATCTCTTCAGCTAGTGTTGGCTGATAACCAACCGCTGATGGCATACGACCAAGTAGTGCTGATACTTCTGTACCCGCTAGTGTATAACGGTAGATGTTATCAACAAACAATAGGACGTCACGACCTTTGCCAGTAACAGGATCTTTGGTATCACGGAAGTACTCAGCCATAGTCAAACCAGACAGTGCAACACGTAAACGGTTACCCGGTGGCTCATTCATCTGGCCATACACCATTGCTACTTTAGACTTACTGAAGTCTTCAGTGTTTACAACGCCAGCTTCCTGCATTTCGTGATAGAAATCGTTACCTTCACGAGTACGCTCACCAACACCAGCAAATACTGACAAACCTTCATGTTTTAGAGCGATGTTGTTAATCAGCTCCATCATGTTAACGGTTTTACCAACACCAGCACCACCAAACAGACCAACTTTACCACCTTTAGCAAACGGGCAAAGTAGATCGATAACTTTAATACCAGTCTCTAGTAGCTCAGTACTGTTCGACTGATCCGCGTAGCTTGGCGCTTCACGGTGGATAGACCATTTTTCGTCAGCAACAACAGGACCTTCTTCATCGATAGGACGACCAAGAACATCCATGATGCGACCTAGCGTACCAGTACCTACAGGCACAGAGATAGGTGCGCCAGTATTAGTAACAGGTAGGTTACGCTTTAAACCTTCGGTTGAACCCATTGCAATAGTACGTACAATACCGTCACCCAGCTGTTGCTGTACTTCTAGGGTAGTTTCGGTACCGTCTACTTGCAAGGCATCAAAAATTTGAGGAACTTCATTACGGTTGAACTCAACGTCAAGAACCGCGCCAATAATCTGTACAATACGACCGCTACTCATTGCGTTCTCCTTGAACTTCTATATATAGGTGTAGTCAATTATGAAACAGCAGCAGCACCGCCAACGATTTCCGAGATTTCTCGGGTAATCGCCGCTTGACGCAGCTTGTTATAAACCAACTGTAAATCGTTAATAAGGTCACCAGCATTATCTGTTGCCGCTTTCATCGCAACCATACGTGAAGACTGCTCAGAGGCAATATTTTCCATTACCGCTTGATAAACAATCGACTCAATATAGCGACCAAGCAATTCATCAATTAACGTCTTGATGTCAGGCTCGTAGATATAATCCCAGCTAAGTTCTGTCTGTAGACCACTGTCTTCATCATCAAATGACTGCTCTGGTAGAGGAACCAACTGATTAACTGTTGGTTTTTGAGTCATCGCATTGACGAATTGGTTGTAGACCACATAGATACGGTCAATATTGCCGTTGCTATAGTCTTCAAGCATCGCTTGAACCGGTGCATTCAATTGTTCAAACGTTGGTTTATCGCCATAATCGGTCACAGCCGATGTAACTTTACCACCAAAGTTTTTGAAAAAACTCACACCTTTGGCACCGATGACTGCAAACTCAGCTTGTACAGACTGATCTTGATAATCTTGGATACTTTTAGTTAGGGCTTTGAATAAGTTAATATTCAAACCACCCGCTAGGCCACGGTCAGAGGTAATGACAATATAGCCAACCTTATTGACTGGACGCGATACCATATACGGATGTTTGTAGTCTGATGAGGCATGCACCAAATGTGAAATAACCCGGCGCATACTATCAGCATACGGGCGACCCACGTCCATGCGCTCTTGTGCACGGCGCATTTTACTTGCCGCTACCATTTGCATAGCACGAGTAATTTTCTGGGTGCTTTTAATACTGGTGACTTTGGCACGTATCTCTTTTAAGCTTGCCATAATGATTCCAATATAAGAGGGTTAAAAAGCATTGGCGCATGCGACAATCGTTTGATATACAACATCAATCCTACAGAATAACATTTTATATCTTGTGGCATTACGCGATCTAATACCGGTAATGGTTAAAACAGTGGCGCAAATATCTGGTCAGACAACGCGCCACTTTATCAGCTCTAAGCTACAGTTATAACCAATTCGGCTTAACCCGTTAAATTAATAACTGTGATTTTGTTTAAAGGTCTCTAGAGATGACTTTAAACGACCTGCGATATCATCATTGTAGTTCGCAGTGTCATCAATCTCACGCATCAATTCACTTTGCTCATCATGCATATAACGTAGGTACGCTTCTTCGAAAGAACCAATCTTTTCGACAGGTACGTCAGCTAAGAAGCCTTCGTTTGAAGCATAGATAACGGCTGCTTGCTCAGAGATTGACATCGGCTGATACTGCTTCTGCTTCATCAATTCAGTCACACGCTCACCATGATCAAGCTGCTCGCGAGTTGCATCATCAAGATCTGATGCGAACTGAGCGAATGCTGCTAGTTCACGATACTGAGCTAGAGCGGTACGAATACCACCAGATAGCTTTTTGATGATCTTAGTCTGAGCGGCCCCGCCCACACGAGATACCGAGATACCAGCGTTTACTGCTGGACGGATACCTGAGGCGAATAAGCTAGACTCTAGGAAGATCTGACCATCAGTGATCGAAATAACGTTGGTTGGTACGAATGCAGATACGTCACCAGCTTGTGTTTCAATGATTGGTAGTGCGGTTAGAGAACCAGTTTTACCTTTCACTTCACCGTTAGTGAACTTTTCTACATAATCAGCATTTACACGTGATGCACGCTCAAGTAGGCGTGAGTGTAAATAGAATACGTCACCAGGATAAGCTTCACGACCTGGCGGACGACGTAATAGTAGTGAAATCTGACGATAAGCAACTGCTTGCTTTGATAAGTCATCAAATACAATCAGTGCATCTTCGCCGCGGTCACGGAAGTATTCACCCATCGTACAACCTGAGTACGGTGCGATATACTGAAGTGCTGCAGGCTCTGATGCTGAAGCAACCACAACAGTGGTATATTCTAGTGCACCAGTTTGCTCAAGCTTACGTACTACGTTAGCGATAGTCGAACGTTTCTGTCCGATAGCCACGTATACACATTTAATGCCTGACGCTTTCTGTGCGATGATCGCATCGATAGCCATCGCTGTTTTACCAGTCTGACGGTCACCAATGATAAGCTCACGCTGACCACGACCGATTGGGATCATGGTATCAACGGCTTTATAACCAGTCATTACTGGTTGATCTACTGATTGACGGTCGATAACGCCTGGAGCGATCTTTTCGACTTTATCAGTCATCTTGGCATCGATAGGACCTTTGCCATCAATAGGATTACCCAAAGCATCAACAACACGGCCTAACAGCTCAGGACCTACTGGTACTTCAAGAATACGACCAGTACAATAGGCTTTTTGACCTTCTTGCAGCTTTAGGTAATCACCAAGTACTACCGCGCCAACAGAATCACGCTCTAAGTTTAGAGCCATTCCGTAGATTTCGCCTTCAAACTCAATCATTTCGCCGTACATGGCATCTTCAAGACCATGAATCTGCACGATACCGTCAGATACTTTGACAATCGTGCCTTCATTCTTTGCAGTTGCACCCGCATCAAGGTCTTGAATACGCTGCTTAATCAGGTTACTGATTTCCGCTGGATTCAATTGTTGCATTGCCTTGTTTCCTTTAATTTATGATAACCCGCCCACTGACTTAATTGCTCTTATAATCATACAGTCAATATTTGACTGTATTGATGATTGGCATTAGGCAGTTAGCTGTGTTTTTAACTGTTGTAACTTGCCGCGCATCGAATCATCAATGACTTTGTCACCGACTTTGATTGTAGCGCCTGCCAATAGACTTGGATCAACTGATTCGTGAATCACTACACTAGCATTTAGCGAGGCAGCAAGACGCGTTTGTAGCGTTTGACGCTGTTCATCAGTCAATGGGTAGGCAGAGGTCACATATGCGTCAAGCTGCTTTAAGCTTATTGCCTTGTGACGGCGATAATGCTCATAAACTTCAGGAAGCAGCGCCAGACGCTCTTGTTCTGATAACTGTTTAACGAAGTTACTAAGTGCTACTGATACTTTTGGATAGCTTACGTTACTGTCAAGGCTAGTCCCTTGAGCTTCGCTTAATAACTGCTTAAAAGCAGAATCATTAGCGCTAGCTACTTGCGTATCATAAAGATCGACCAAAGCAGCTGACTTATGCTCAGCAGAAACAGCTGGATTGTCTAGCCAAGTACTGAACGACTTGTCATTGACAACAGTGCTAGCAACAAGTAAGAAGTTTTCCCACTCGTTGACTGCGCCGTTTTCGTTGGCATAGTCAAACGCGGCTTTAGCGTACGGTCGTGCTAAGGTTGATAAGTCAGCCATTATATCCTCACAATTACAGCTTCGCCGCCAGTTGGTCTAACATACTGGCATGTTTTTGCACATCGACTTTGTCTTGCAAAATCTTCTCTGCACCAAGTACAGCCAGTTCAGCAACTTGGGCACGTAATGATTCACGCGCTTGATTGATTTCTTGATCGATAGATGCTTGCGCTTGTTGACGAATGCGCTCGCCTTCCGCTTGGGCTTGCGATTTTGCATCTTCGACGAGCTGATTGGCACTCTTGTTCGCTTGCTCGATTAGAGCGGCAGCCTTGGTCTTTGCAAGATCAAGTTCCTGCTGGACATTTTGCTCCGCGGTCGCCAAATCTGCTTTTGCTTTTTCTGCGGCATTCAGACCTTCAGCAATTTTACGCTGACGCTCATTGATGGCACCGATAAGTGGTGGCCACACGAATTTCATGCAAAAAATCACAAATATTGCAAAAGCAATGGCTTGACCGACGAGGGTAAAATTGATATTCACGTGATCACCTCTTTGTTAATGAAAAATCAGTTTCATTGATCATGTTTGGTAGTCAAATCTTGACTATATTTGATAGAAATTCTCCGAATACCAAACATTTACAACTGAGCTTTCGGATTAACCTGCTAGAGGGTTAGCGAACAACAATAGCATAGCAATACCAACACCGATCATCGGAATAGCATCAAGAAGACCTGCTACGATGAACATACGAGTTTGCAATTGTGAGCCAAGCTCTGGTTGACGCGCAACGCCTTCTAAGAATTTTCCACCTAGAATAGCAAAACCAATACCTGTGCCAAGTGCGCCAAGACCGATAAGTAGTGCTACTGCGATAACTGTGTAACCACCTAATACTGGATCCATTGATGTATCCTCATTTACCTATTGAATGTCTAATTAATGTTCAGTTGATGATGCAAGCGACATATAAACTATCGTCAGCATCATGAATACGAACGCTTGAAGTGTAATAACTAAGATGTGGAAGATAGCCCACGGTACCGATAACGCCCATTGAATCCAAAACGGCATTAGAGCAATCAGTATGAAAATCAATTCCCCAGCATACATGTTGCCGAACAGACGCAAACCAAGTGATACAGGTTTGGCTATTAGAGTAACTGCTTCTAGGATGAAGTTGATGGGAATCAAAATCGCTTGTACGATTGGGTTCTTGGCGCCAAACGGATGTAGTGTTAACTCACCGATAAAGCCGCCCAAACCTTTTTCTTTAATGCTATAAAAGATAATCAGTGCAAAGACAGAGAACGACATGCCAAGCGTGATGTTAGGATCAGTCGTTGGAACAATCTTAAAGAAAACATGATGTGGATCATGGCCCATAGCGGCACCGATTTGTCCAGCAATACCTGGAATGAAATCAACAGGTATTAAATCCATCAAGTTCATCAAAAAGATCCAAACAAAAATGGTCAACGCCAATGGCGCAATCAGTTTTGATGTACCACTGTATGAATCACGAACGTTGTTATCAACAAACTCAACGATCATCTCAACTGCGGCCTGAGTTTTTCCTGGCACGCCTGAAGTGACTTTTTTGGCAACCATCCAAAAGACGGCGCAAAATAAGATACCTAGACCAATCGACCATAGCATAGAATCAAGATGGATAGCATTAAAGCCCATTGCCCCTGCTTCTTCAGCAGTATGAGCAACTTTCCAACCTTCGCCCGGCAAATAGCCATACGTCCAATTCGTTAAGTGGTGAGAGATATATTCTGATGATGTTTGCTCGGATGCCATAATGTAAGCTTCTTATTAATCAACGATTTAATCAACTACCAAAAATATGGTTGTCATCTGATGAGGTGTAGTATTTATATCTATCTTGCTATTAAACAAATAAATAAACCGTACTAAATCACTCATGTAACCAACAACATCCAACCCATAGTTCTATTACTAATATGCAATATTTGATAGCGTGAGATAAATTTTAGCTATCAAAAAAGGGCTTATGATAACTCAGTAATAGCCCTTGCATTTTTATACGCAAAATTATTATATATGTGCTTGCCCACTGACCGTTTTTTACGATCGGCGCTTAATGTAGCGCTTATAAGCAAAATATTTAGCCGCCTATATTAATGCAGCGTTGTATTCGTGTAAAGTCAATTGTGATTTTTTTATCCACTGTATGAATAAGTTAGCCACCAGTTTTACTTGCTAATATAACCACTAACCATAATTAGATATCAGTAATCTAATTATCAGCGATACAGATAGTTGAATAACCCCTACCCTCTCACTGCATACTACGTCTAACATTGAGACTCATAGTGCGGTCTTTATAATCACTGGTGCTATCCTAAGACAGCGTTGTGCTTCGACTTTTCGAACTAGTCATAGAGAAGCTGGACGGCAGGGTGACTTGCCAGTACTATTAATAAACCATCTGTTTAGCGATCATTTATTAGCGCTAGCGTATATGCCACAACATCCAACTGTGACTAATTTGCATTACCATAAAACCGATAAACAGCGCTGGCGCAGATAGGGGTTGTACGGTAATAAAAATTAGTGCAAAACCAAATACGGTCAATAACCATTTTGACATTTGACCCCGATATAGCTGGCTAACGATGTGTTGGCGCGCGCGATATCCGGTGTACCAAAAAATAAAAAACGCAAATACTGCTTGAGTGATAAAACTTAGTAGCGCACCAATTGCAGTGCTTTTTGCTATCGTAAGCTCACTATGTAACCAAATAGTATCTACTAACCAAGCAATGATAATAAGGATAAATAGTATCCATGCTTGTCGTTTAATATAGATGCCAATCTTGTCTTTTTGCGTGCGTTTGGCAGGCTTGGTCATCGGTATTCCTATAGCCCTTACAGCATTGGGACAATATATCATACTTATGATAATTTTATCCGTGAATGACTTACTCTACAGGCATTACCTTTCGGCCAAAATAAAACGCTACTTATTATAGGTAGAGCGTAACTATTAAGCAAGTAAAATATGACTTTTATCAGTCACCTAACGCATTTTGCTAAGATTATTATATTATTTAGTCTGTAATAAATGCTTGAAGCGAAGCTATACAACCAACTTAAACAATCCTAGCAAATTGCTGTTTTTGGCTACATTACGAGATACATTGATATATCTGTTTGGCCATATTTTGCCAACCGCTGATAAAGTCATCGCTACTACTCATATCTTCTGGCTGTACCGTACTCGTCACTGGTTGTAACTTCGCAAGTAAGCCTTTTGCTGGCTCACTTGGACTGACTAAACACATTTGCTTGGCTGGGCGCTGCTCATTTAACCAACGGAGTTGGCTTGCTTTGGGTGAGAGATGATGATCTACGCTAAGGCTGCCAACGAGCGTTAAGTGTAAGCTGTCTTCGATATACTGATAAGCATCGTGATAAGCCCAATAAGGTCGTGTTTTTGAGGCACTTTTAATAGAGGTTTGCTCAAATGCAGTAACTTCTTTGTCTAGTTGCTGTGCAAATTTTTTCGCATTGGCTTGATACAAGTCCTTATATTGTGGATTGGCATGGCCATGAATCACAGCCAATGCACGGGTAATGGCTTTGGCATTTTCAGGGTCTAACCAAATATGTGGATCTAGTGTACCCGCGATAGCGTCGCCCTTTACATCACGTAATGGATGTCGATTGAATGCATCAAACTCAAATAAAGCAATGGCATTTGGGGCTGTTTTCAGGCTCGCTGCTAGATTGTTTTCTAACGGCTCACCGAACCATACCACAAACTTGCTGTCTTTGATTGCTTTGATATCACCTGGGCTGATACTACCATGATGACCCACCTCCCCCGCTTGCAATAGTCGATTGGCTGATGGCGCGCCTTCTGTTACTGCTTCACTTAACAAGAATAGCGGATAATTACTGACACTGACCGTTGCAGCTTGTGCATTCAGTGTGAAAGTTCCTAGAACTATCAGTCCTGTCATTAGCAAGCGCTGTAATGTGATAAGCGAACGTACGGAGTAAGTAAAAACAGCGTTCATAGTAAGCTCTTTTATTGTTAGATAGCATTGTTGGATAACGAACGTATGAGTAATAGTGTCTTGCCCCACTCCTGTAAAAAGGGTAGATATACAAGACTACTATAAGACAATTAACTCATTTCTTATTTTAGTATGTTATACTATAACAATAAAAAACGCTATCATAAAAAACGTCATGCGATTACCATGCTATTTTTAGGAGCTTGTACCATGTCTATTACTTCATCGATCTGCGAACATTTGCATGATGTGCAAGATCTGACTCCGCATGATGTTCATGAACGCTTAGCAGCAGCTAAAGAGCATTGCCGTCTAAATGGCGCGCGATTTACGCCTTTGCGTCAGCAGATATACCAATTGGTCTTAGAGGCGGATCAGCCCGTTGGCGCTTATGACCTAATCACGCAGTTGCAGCAAATGCGACTGTCTATACCTGATGACAGTGATACTCAAGAAGCAGCGAGCTCACCAACACTTTCGGTAGAAACTAAGACAACTAAAAAAAGCGCGCCGAAAAATGTCGCGCCACCGACGGTTTATCGCAGTTTAGAATTTTTGCTAAGTGAAGGGTTGATTCATCAGTTAACCTCTATTAATGCTTATGTTCCCTGCTGTCATCCTCGTGCCCAGCATACAGCCGCCTTTTTGATCTGCGATCAGTGTCAACGGGTTCAAGAATGCAGCAGCCTGCCCGTTCAGGAAATGATGAGCTTCGCCGAGCAAGATGTGGGGTTTGTGGTTGAGCGTAGTGTCATTGAGCTTAGCGGTCGTTGCCAAGCTTGCCAGTAAAATTAAAGCTACTATAGTTTGTGTAAACGTTTTAAGCATGATTCGTCGATTGTCTATTTACCTATGCGTTGTCATATTATGAATACCTCTACCCTACCTTCTAATCAGTCAAATACTACCGTTGCGAATAGCAGTACTGTGAGTAATGCTGACAAATTATTGAGCTTAACCAATATCAGTTATCATATCGGGCCTCAACGCCTGCTCTCTCACATAGATATCGACATTGCTGTTAATGAAACGGTCAGCCTTATCGGTCCCAATGGCGCTGGTAAGTCAACGCTAGTCAAACTTATCTTAGGTTTGATTGAGTCAACTGATGGCTCTATGACAGCACATCATCCGCTACAGCTTGGCTACGTACCGCAGCGATTTGCTGTGCCACCGATATTGCCGCTACGTGTCTGCGACTTGTTGGGGCAAGCAGATAAGAAACGTTTAACCCCTGAGCAGCGGCAGTTTATCTTTGATAACTTATCATTAACCCATCTACTGTCACGGCAGATGTTGCATTTATCAGGTGGTGAGACGCAGCGCGTGTTGCTAGCTAGAGCGCTACTAGACAAACCTAACTTGCTTATTTTAGATGAGCCGATGCAAGGTCTCGATCCCGATACTGAAGTTTGGCTATATCAGTTTATTGATGAGCTGCCTGATTTCTTACGTTGCGCCATGCTAGTGGTGTCTCATGATTTGCACTGGGTCATGAAAGGCAGCCGCCGCGTCATTTGTTTGAATAAGCATATTTGCTGTGAAGGACAACCAAGCGAGCTGGCCATTAGTACTGAATTTCAAAAGCTATTTGGTCATCATTATGAGCAGCCATACGTGCATCAGCCTCATGCCTGTGAACACCATGCGCCAAGCGAGTTATAGCGTTAGTAATCAAGGCTCAAAATCGCCAAAATCCAGCTCATTAAAGCCAAAAATATTGAACATATAAATAATACGGCTTTACTCTATTTATAAAATTTTTACGGACATTCATTATGACTGCTTGGTTAGCCATCATTGCGCCTGCTTGGATCGCTGGCAGTATATTAGCGTTATTATCAGCGCCGTTAGGTTGCTTAGTATTATGGCGGCGTATGGCGTTTTTCGCCGATGCCTTAGCCCATGGCACGTTGTTAGGTGTGGCTTTAGCGGTGTGGTGGCAATTACCAATGGGTATCGGCATTGCATTAGTCAGTGTCATGGTCGTACTGGGATTGGTCTTGATTGATGATGAGCGTCTGCCAGTGGATGCTGTATTGGCAGTCGTGTCAGTGTCGCTCTTGTGCCTAGGATTGCTGGCTTTGACCCAATTGACTGACCAACAGGCCAATGTGCTCGGGTTTTTGTTCGGCAACTTATTAGATCTTGATTGGGCAGATTTGCCTTTGCTTGCTGGTAGCGTATTAGCTGGCTTGGGACTGCTTATCTATATTTGGCCTGCGCAAATCAAGCTTGCAACGCATGAAGCATTGGCACGTATTCAAGGTATCAACCCAACACGGCAACGGCTGTTTTTTATGGGTGTACTGGCAGGGTTTTGTGCGATTGCACTACAAGCGGTTGGTAGTCTATTAATTAGCGGGTTATTAGTGCTACCTGCACTGACCGCACGTCTATGGTCAGCATCGCCAAAACAAATGGTGATTATAGCGTTGATAATCGCTCAACTGGGTGTGACACTTGGTGTGTGGGGCAGTATTTGGCTAGATATTCAAACAGGTCTTTCTATCGTCTTGATATTAGCTGCTTTATTTTTTACTGCACTCATTTTTTCGAAGTTAATAAAGATAAAACTTTAGTTAGCGTCGCTGTAAATACGTTATAATGAATAAATTACGACTGTTTTTCGCTATCTTTTTGTTCGACTTTATTTTATTAATATAATGAATACTTTAGCTCAATAATACTATAAGGTGGCTCTAGACTTTAAATTTGCTATTACTAGTTGATAGTATAAATATTGTTGATTAGAGTTAAAGTAAGCTCAAGGCAAACGCTGTGCTCTTTTATAGTAGATTAATAATAATTATAAATACCCAGTGAAAAATAGTAGCTCATTTATCCATACTCGCGCTAACAATACTTATTGTTGTGATTCGATAAGGGACTGAACCAATGCCAAACTATCCTGCCAATAAGTTAAGCACCTCTGACCAAACGATAAATATCTTACAGATTACTGATTTGCACTTATCGACGCCTGTCTTTGTTGATGAGAATAATACCTATAATGATGACGTGACTTGTCAGCGTAGCTTTGAAGCAGTGCTTCAGCAGGCGCTTAGTGAAGATATTCGCTGTGATTTAATTATTGTGACAGGTGACTTGGTCAATCGAGTAAAGTCTTCAATTTACGATCATATCTTTACTGTATTACAGGCGACTCAGATTCCTTTTGCTTGTATTGCTGGTAATCATGATGTGACGGACGAGAATGGTAAAGACTTGCCATTTTTTCAGCGAGAGCTTGTCGCTCAACCTGCTGACTCACGTTTGTTAAGTCGTCATGTCATTGAGACTGACTTCTGGCAGCTGTTGTTATTAGACTCATCCATTTCTGGTAAGGTCGCAGGCGAGATTACGCCTACTGATATTAATTGGTTATGTGAGAGACTCAGTACCTGTAATAAGCCTGCATTAATCGCCCTACACCATCATATTGTTCCAGTTGACTCTGACTGGATTGATACCCATATGGCAGAAAACACTGAGAGCTTTTGGGAGCATATGGCACCATTTGAACAGCTACAAGTGGTGATCAGTGGGCATACTCACCAAGAGCAAGTTCGACTGCGCCAAGGCGTCACGGTGTATAGCACGCCATCTACCTGCTATCAGTTCAAACCCTATGAAGATGATTTTTCTTATGATGAGCATGCATTACCAGGATATCGCTGGTTGCAATTAGCCAACAATGGAACAGTTGAAAGCTGGGTTGAAAGACTAGATACTTGATGCCCAGAATTATTGGCACTGGTATAAGCCTTAGCCCTTTATACTTATAGCTTTCGTCAATAATTCCTAATAAAAAATACAGTGATGAACAAATAAAATATGCATTCAATATAAAAAATCACTTCATTATTATTACAAACAATGATACAACTTATGAAATAAAGCAAGGGTGGCCCAATATCTAATATGAAGCCACTGCACGATAGCTAGGATGGCCCATTAACCACAAGCTCAGTTTTCACAATCAATGACCTACGGCATGCTTTAGACAGTATTATTAAAACCGAAGTTTATATAACAATCTATCTAACAATCGGTATATAACTGTCAAGATATAAAGTCTACGATATTATTTGATCAGCTGTGTTACTTGTATTACCAAGTGGTGAAACGTTTGATAAAAGGACAAATTGTAGCGTTTGTAGCATTAATAACGTCTTGTCTTTTGATACGTCGTTTTATTGAATTAATTTGAAAAAGTAGGATACCCATATGAGCACCCTGACCACGAATCCGAGTGAAGTTAAATTTACTCCTTATGTGCCGGCCAAAGACGAAGAGTATATGTCTGATGCGCAGTTGGAGCACTTTAAGGCTATTTTATTGGATTGGAAAAACCAACTGATTGGCGAAGCGGATCGTACCAAAAACTACATCCAAGATGAGTCAAGCGCCATGCCAGACATCAATGACCGTGCCACTCAAGAAGAAGAGTTTGCATTGGCATTACGTACTCGCGACCGTGAGCGCAAACTTATCCGCAAAATCGACAAATCTATGTTAGAAATCGAAAATGATGACTATGGATTTTGTGAGACTTGTGGTGTAGAGATTGGATTACGTCGCCTTGAAGCACGTCCAACCGCAACTCAATGTATCGACTGCAAAACCTTATCTGAAATCAAAGAACGTCAAAACCAAGGCGCTTAGATCAGATATTACAGATATAAATGTAAGCAGAAGCGACCTTATAATAGGTCGCTTTTTGTATTTTAGACTGTCACTATTTTGCTGCATTACTAATTTTGCTCTGAAAAACACAATCGCTTGAATAATGACATGACTAACAAAATAATCTCATTTAATGAATATCTTTTGATACTTATATTTATTATTCTATCTTTATTACCTCTTATAGACAGCCATTTATTTTGAAAACAATGCCTACAGCCATGCCGACTCAAACGCCACCATCACAGCCCATTGGTCGCTTTGCGCCTTCACCAACGGGTGAGTTACATCTTGGCTCTCTAACCACTGCGCTTGCTAGCTTTTGCCATATCAAATCAATCGGTGGTAAATGGCTGCTGCGTATGGAAGATACCGATACTGAACGCTGTGATCGGCAGTTCACTGAGCAAATTTTGATGGATCTGGAGGCACTTGAGCTACATTGGGATGGTGATGTTATTTATCAGTCTGAGCGCATTGATATCTATAACGATTATCTATCATCATACCTAGGGCCGTTGACCTATGGCTGCCAATGTTCCCGTAAAGACTTAGAACAGTACTGGGCGCAAGAAGAGATAAGTAGAAACCATAGTCTTGCCAGCTTAGCTGCGCTGACCGACCAGACATCGTTAGACGAACAAGTTTCATCAATTGGCCAAGTACAACCAAATAGGCAGCGCTATCCGCGGCGCTGTGTGGCAGCTGACCTTGATAGACAGCAGCATAAGCTACGTATTCAGCTACCAGACTATCGGATTGGCTTCAATGACGGTATTCAGGGATTGCAGTGGGATAACCCGCAGCAGACGTTAGGCGATATGGTCGCTCGCCGCCAAGATGGTATGATTAATTACATATTGGCAGCCAGTCTCGATGATGGTCTACAGCAGGTTACTCATATCATGCGTGGCCTTGATATTCTACCTATGACGACGGCGCAAATCGGTATCATGCAAGCCGCGCGCCTACCCACTATTGACCAATGGTATCATCTGCCATTGATTAATAATGCTGATGGCCAAAAGCTCTCTAAGCAAAACCTTGCTCAACCAATCGACACATCAGATTCGAGTCAACTTATTGCTGAAGCTCTATCGCTACTGCAGCAACCAAAGGTCGATATCGATACCCCAGAAAATATGCTTAAACAAGCTATTGCTCAATGGGATAACACCCCACTACAAGGCAAGCAACAGTTAAACCTTACCTATTAATAAGAGTTCAAAAGCTATAAATAGACAATAAAAAGCGCCACCATTTGTGACGCTTTTATTGCAATAATGCTAAACACTATTTATTACCGAAAATCTGAAGCTATGCAGAGACTATTATATATAGAGCCTATTAGTAATAACGGCATTGGCTTTTCTCAATTTCAGGGCTTTCTTTATATATCTTCAATAATAGCGCGACCATAACCAAGCTAATCAACATAGACGATCCGCCATAACTAAAGAACGGCATAGTGAGACCTTTGGTTGGAATAGCGCCCATATTCATCGCAGCGTTAATAATCGTCTGGGCAATAAATACTACACCGATTCCGAAAGCGGTATAGCTCATACGCATTTGACGACGTTTTAGCGCGTTGTAACTGATGCGCATCGCACTACCGATGATCAACGCTTCAAGTATCAGTACCATGCTGACACCGACGAACCCTAACTCTTCACCCGTAATGGCTAATAAAAAATCCGTATGCGCCTCAGGCAAATGCGACAGTTTCTGTACACTTTCGCCATAGCCGACACCTGTGAACTGGCCACGACCAAAGGCGATCAAACTACGTGCCAACTGATAATCAGTATCTTGCACATCATCAAATGGATCCATAAACGACATCACACGCACCAATCGGTACTCTGCCGTAGTCACCATCAACACTGCACCGCCAACAGCAGCAGCACCCAAGGCTAAGAAGTGCTTGTAAGGTGCCCCAGCGATATAAAAAATCGCGAACAGCGTACCAATAATGACGACAAAAGAACCAAAGTCTGGCTGCGACAATAGCAGTATCGTGATCAGCGCCACTACCAACATAATTCGTAAGAAACCATCTAGGCCATTACGAACCTCAAAAGATCGACGCACCACAAAGTCAGATACAAACACAATCATGACCAATTTGGCTAACTCAGCTACCTGAAAGTTAAAACCGCCTACCGTAAGCCAGCGCTTAGAACCATTAATTGGTGTGCTAAACAGTGTGGCAACAAGTAATAGCCCTGTGATGCCTAACAAAGCAAACTGGGTCTCGGTCTTATATAGGGTGCGTAAAGACACGCCATAATAAGGAATGACCGCAACAATTAAGCCAATCGTCATATACAACAGCTGATTTTTGAAAAAATACAGCTCTGTCATACCGCGGCTGAGCGCAAAAGGGATAGAAGCAGAAGCAACCATCAGCAGACTAAGCACCATCATACAGCCGACGCTTGATAATAAAATTGCACGCGCTGACGGCATAGACAGAACCCCGTCTGAGCCAGAGGCTTGCTTGGTTTGGGGCGAGGAACGAAAAAAAGAAGAGAGCGCCATAATTTTATATACACTAACAAACGAAAAAACACGGCGTCTATGAAACGCCACCGTTTAAAAAATCATAAAATAAATCGTACTAAATAGATGGTAATAAAAAATCTTTAACCCTCGGCAAACGCCTTAGCTAGCACCTATTTCAGTAATCAAGATTATATGCTTGACAGTAGCAGCAATCTATAAGCAAAACAATCATTTATCCAGAAAATACTGGCTGTTGCTAGAGAATAGACATCTGCTATGCCAACCTATATAGCTGCTTAATATATTCGACTACCTATCAAGCTTCTAATTGTGCGGTGTCTAATTGCTTGACCAGTTGGCTAAAGTGTTCACCGCGAGCCGCATAACCACTATATTGGTCAAAGCTGGCGCAGGCAGGTGACAGCAATACAGCCTGTACTTGCGATAAACTACTGGTAGTGACTTGTTGGATAGTCGCAAATGCATTCTCTAATGTCTGACACTGATGTAGTGCAACATCATCACTCAGTTTCGCAGCTCTTAGATGTTGTTCAATCTTCTGACCATCTTCACCAATGAACAAGACTTGGCTCACGTATTGATTGATAAAAGGCGTTAATTCACCGAACTGTTGCCCTTTGCCTTGCCCGCCTAAGATCAATAGTAGCTTACCGTCTTTCGGCGCATAGACTGCACCCAAGCCTTCGATAGCGGCCATGGTCGAACCAATATTTGTGCCTTTAGAATCGTTGAAATAATCAATACCAGCAGCGTTAGCCACATATTGGCAGCGGTGCTCAAGACCTGTAAACTGCTGTAAAGTGGTCAGCATACTCTCTAGCGGTAACCCTGCAAGCTCGCCAAGCGCCAGAGCCGCTTGAGCATTCAATAGATTATGACGACCTTTAATCAACAGTTTGTCTGCCGACAGTAATCTTTCTGTACCACGAGCAAGATAAGTTTGGCCTTCTGTGTCGGTAATCAGACCATACTGACCTTTATCAGGGGCATGAATACCCGTACTAATTCTCGGTAGGTTGTCTGCGACCAATGGACGAGTGAGTGCATCTTCACGGTTAATCATCACCGACTTGGCACCTTGGAAAATACGATGTTTGGCTTGATGGTAGCCAAGCATATCTCCATGACGATCTAAATGATCAGGCGACATATTGAGCACAGTTGCTACTTTTGCGCCCAAGTTAGTGACGGTTTCTAATTGGAAACTAGACAGCTCAAGCACCGCAAGCTCCATATCAGGATTCGCTAGCAATGTTAAAGCTGGTACACCTATATTGCCGCCGACACCTACGTTAACGCCAGCATCTGCTGCCATTTGGCCGACTAACGTAGTGACCGTACTTTTAGCATTAGAACCTGTAATCGCTACGATTGGTACGGTACACGCTTCACAGAACAGTTGAATATCGCTAACTACAGGAATATTGGCTTGCCGAGCAGCAGCTACAGCGGCAGTTTCGAGAGAAATACCTGGGCTAATAATAATACGAGCCGCTTGCTGCAATAAATCGGCATCTATCGCACCAAACTGACGAATCTCTATCTCGGCTGGCAACTGCTCGGCCAATTTAGGGGTAACTTGAGCATCAGTGACTGCGACTTGATAGCCTTGCTTGGCCAGATAATGCGCGACTGACAATCCAGACTGCCCCAAACCGACCACGACTTGTAGACCACTACCCTTATGAAGTAAGGCTTCTGTTGCTGTATTAGTGGTCATATCTATTCCTTCTATATAAACGAGAAAAGTTGTATCAAATAAGTCTGCTGTATAGCGACTCTAATCGGCGCTGCTAAGACATGCAGCATCTTAACGCCATCGTTCAGATTTCGGTACTGATTTTTTATGAGTTTATGCTATTATTCGCCTGTTTTTATATTAAGTGGCTAATGCTATAATAGTCAGCTTGACTAATATTTATCAGTATTTTGCTGAGCACATTGCTCAAGCATTTTAGTTTAGCATGTTGTCACATTTATCGCGCTATTGTCACGCCTCTTCATCAACGATTCTTGTTGTAATAAGGGTGTATCAGACAATTTTGATAATTTGACGAGTGATATATCACCTTCTACTACAGCAAGTGATTGCTGACTCTATATATTATTGTAGGTACATTTATCTAGTTGCCTATTTTAAGCAATCTTTTAAAAAATATTTTTAGGTAATTTACTGCCCTTATCATCGTATTGATTATTGATGAGCGTATTTTTGATACCAAAAAAATCAGTAGATATCTTGGTTATTAGTTAGATACTTTGGTTATTAGTTAGATATTTTGGTTATTAATTTCTCACAATCCAACACAGCAACATGACCTAGTGCATGTTGAAGTAAAAGAAAAATGAATAGCTATTATTAGCGACGCGATCATTTTATAAATGAGTAATGATTACTTTTTTTGCCTCTAACCCTATGTAGTTTACTTATGACATCTTTTATTGATAACTTGCGTGACGAGTGGTTTTCCAATGTTCGCGGTGACGTTTTATCGGGTTTGGTTGTAGCCCTAGCCCTTATTCCAGAAGCCATTGCCTTTTCTATTATCGCTGGTGTTGATCCAAAGGTTGGCTTATATGCCTCATTTTGTATCGCGGTAGTGATCAGTTTTGTCGGTGGTCGTCCAGGTATGATTTCGGCAGCAACTGGCGCGATGGCATTGGTCATGGTCGATTTGGTTGCTGACCACGGTCTGCAATATTTGCTTGCCGCAACTTTGCTTTGTGGTGCTATTCAGGTCGTGATGGGCATTCTAAAACTTGGTAATCTGATGCGCTTTGTTTCTCGCTCAGTGGTTATCGGTTTCGTCAATGCTTTAGCAATATTGATTTTTGCTGCGCAATTACCAGAATTGAACCCGATGACTGAACGTGTTGGCATGACTGTTTATATCATGACGGCAGCTGGTTTGGCGATTATTTATCTGTTTCCACTTATCCCTAAAATCGGTCGCATCGTTCCTTCACCGCTTATTTGTATTGTAGGTTTGACCGCTGTTGCAATGTATATGAATCTCGATATTCGCAATGTTGGCAGCATGGGTGATTTGCCAGATTCATTGCCAGTATTCTTGTTACCTGACATTCCGTTAAACCTAAATACCTTGCTGATTATTGCGCCATACTCTATCGCGCTTGCCATCGTTGGTCTTTTAGAGTCTATGATGACAGCGACAATCGTCGATGAATTGACCGATACCCCAAGTGATAAAAACAAAGAGTGTCGTGGTCAAGGTATGGCTAATGTCGTGTCGGGTTTCTTTGGTGGTATGGCAGGCTGTGCGATGATTGGCCAGTCAATGATCAACGTCAAATCGGGTGGTCGTACGCGTTTGTCTACTTTGATGGCCGGTGTAGTCCTTCTGATTATGGTCGTGTTTTTGAGCGAGTGGGTCAGTCAAATTCCAATGGCAGCCTTGGTTGCAGTCATGATTATGGTATCGATTGGTACGTTTAACTGGCAATCTATTCGCGAATTTAAGACACACCCAATGTCGTTCAATATCGTCATGCTAGCGACTGTATTGACTACCGTCTTTACTCACAACTTAGCTTACGGTGTCGGCGTAGGTGTCTTACTATCTGCTTTGGCATTTGCCAATAAAATTGGTCAGTTCCTAACCATCTTTAGTGAATATGATGACAGCAGCAACACTCGCTACTATTATGTTCAAGGACAGGTATTCTTTGCCTCTACTACCCAGTTCTTACATAGTTTTGATACCAAAGAGGCTGTAGATAGTATTCAGATTGATGTAAGCCAAGCACATTTTTGGGATGTTAGCGCTGTTGATACCTTGGACAAACTAGTGATGCGCTTGCAACGTGAAGGTATTGATGTCAAAGTGGTAGGACTCAACAATGCGAGTCGAACACTGATTGATCGCTTCTCTGTTCATGACCGCCGAGACATTGGCTTGTTAGACTAAGCGAAACTGTTAAGCGAATCTACGCGGTTGCCATATGGCTGTATTATTAGTCCATGGCTGATGTATCGGATATTAATAGACAGTTATATTAGTAAAAGGGTTGGATGTATTTTGCATACGCCAACCATAAACTGAGATAGCCGATTTTTATTATTAAAATGATGTGGTCGTTTTATGAGTAATTTAAAACCAGATAGTGTGATTGCTTGCTTGGACTGTCCTGATCATGTTCAAGCGGTACTAGAAGCTAGTATGTGGGCTTCTATTCGCCTGCGCGCGCCTGTTGGCTTATTGCACTCGATGCCAAGCTTGCAGCAAAAAGCCGCTATCAATTATTCTGGTTGCCTCAATATTGATGACGAAAACGCTTTGCTCGAACAGTTCACATCCAAAGAGCATCTGAGCAACTGTGAGCTAAAAGCGCAGGGCCGACTGCTATTATCTCAAGCGACCTCGTATTGTGAGCAGCAACGTCATAAGTTAAAGACATATACACTACATCGTCATGAGAACCTCAATCAGAGCATTGATTACGTCGATGACCAAGCACAACTGATCGTTATAGGCCATCACGTCACCTGCAAATCAACGCTGAGCCAACTCATTCGAGTCAGTCATTGCCCCATTTTGGTGACACATGCACCATTTTTGCCCCCTACTACTGCTTTATTTGCGTTTGATAACAGTCCAACGTGCCATAAACTACTAAATTGGCTGTGTAAAACGCCACTGGTGCGTGCACTAACGGTTCATATTGTGATGGTTGGTAAGGAAACTTCTGATAACTGTGATGCGTTGCGTGAAGCCTACGCCAAGCTCAAACAGGCGGGTATCAAATCCAAAAAGACATTGCTTGACTGCCGTGATGTAGCTGCGGCTTTGAACTACTATCAAAACCAACATGATATCGGTTTACTTATGACTGGGGCTTTTGGCCAATCTCGTCTACGCGAATTACTACAAGGTAGCGACACTAAAAAGCTATTGGTCAGCACAAAAACCCCTTATCTACTATTTCCTAAAGCATAACGACGTATATATAAATACGCCTTAGTCCTTTATCTACCTAGGCTCAGGGGCCTGACTACTATGTTAGGCTCTGCCGCTTATCTCTATTTTCTCTCTACCTTCCCGCCATTCATCTTTGATACGCTTGCATGAAAAGGCCAAGCTAACGACCAAACTCAAGTTAGCAAATCGTCACATGAAATAAAGGGATAGCCTCCCCAAGCACTCAAAAAGTTGGTTATAATAAAGTTTTCGTTAACCAAACGCTAAAGATTGATTCACCTTTATTATGCTTGTAGCGATGGCTCTAATCGTTGCATCGTAGCCCATACTCTATGTTACTACTGTTATTACTTTTTAATGAACAACGCCAATTCTACCTCCCCCCTTGAGTAGGTTGGCACAGTTCTTGAATAACTTACAGTAAGCAAGGCAGAGATATGATGATGCACCATAGTACTTCTATCAATCTGCGGCATCACACAAATAAGGAATTTTTTATGAAGCTAATCACTGCGATCTTAAAACCGTTTAAGCTCGACGACGTGCGTGAAGCGCTTTCCGACATCGGTGTTAAAGGTGTCACTGTCACTGAAGTCAAAGGTTTCGGTCGTCAAAAAGGTCATACGGAGCTCTATCGCGGCGCAGAATACGTGGTGGACTTTTTACCTAAAGTAAAAGTCGAAGTCGCTGTGATCGACGAGATGGTTGAGCCTGCTATCGAGGCAATCACTCGTATCGCTAGCACTGGTAAGATTGGTGATGGCAAGATTTTCGTCACTGCACTTGAGCAAGTTATCCGCATCCGTACGGGTGAAACGGGACCTGACGCTATCTAAATTTGAAGACCTACCTACGGGCATAAACTTATAGGTACAGACTCTTACAGTATTTTTATCTATCGGTAATGCCGATATCTATATTATAAATTCAAGGGGGAATTTAAATGGAAAGTCAAATCTTTGAGCTCCAATATGCGCTCGATACGTTTTACTTTTTGATATGTGGTGCGTTGGTCATGTGGATGGCAGCAGGCTTCACTATGTTAGAGGCCGGACTGGTCCGATCAAAAAACACAGTCGAAATCTTAACCAAAAACATTGCCCTATTTGCAACGGCTAGTATCATGTATATGGTATGTGGCTATGCGATTATGTATGGTGGCGATCTATTCTTAAGCGGAATTGCAGGCGGTGATACGTTAGTAGAAGACGCCCTAGCAGCCTCTGCTGAAAACGGCTTCGGTGGCGACTCTGTCTACTCTGCCGCATCAGATTTTTTCTTCCAAGTAGTCTTTGTAGCGACCTGTATGTCAATCGTATCAGGTGCGGTTGCTGAGCGCATGAAACTGTGGTCATTCTTATTATTCGCTGTGGTCATGACTGGTGTTATCTACCCACTAGAAGGTAGCTGGACATGGGGCGGCAACGATGTCTTTGGTCTATTCAACCTAGGCGACATGGGCTTCTCTGACTTTGCAGGCTCTGGTATTGTACATATGGCCGGTGCTGCAGCAGCTCTAGCAGGTGTATTGCTCTTAGGCTCACGTAAAGGTAAATATGGCCCTAATGGCGAGATACGTGCTATTCCTGGTGCCAACCTACCATTAGCGGCACTCGGTACACTAATCTTGTGGATGGGTTGGTTCGGTTTCAACGGTGGTTCAGTGCTTAAATTAGGCGACATCGCTAGTGCTAATGCTGTTGCAATGGTATTCTTGAACACTAATGCTGCTGCTGCTGGCGGTGCTGTCGGTGCCTTAATCTTAGCCCGCATCATCTTTGGTAAAGCGGATCTAACCATGCTTCTAAACGGTGTACTAGCAGGTCTAGTTGCCATTACTGCTGAGCCTTCAACTCCTTCTGCATTACAAGCTACTATCTTCGGTGTTATTGCCGGTATCATTGTAGTGTTATCAATCTTAGCCTTAGACAAAATTAAAATTGATGATCCAGTTGGTGCAATCTCAGTTCACGGTGTGGTCGGTCTATTCGGTCTACTAATCGTACCTATTACTAACCCAGCATCTACCTTTATCGGTCAGATTGTGGGTGCTGCAACCATCTTTGCTTGGGTATTCATTGCCAGCCTAGTGGTTTGGTCTATCATCAAGCTAGTTATCGGTCTACGTATCTCTGAAGAAGACGAATACGAAGGTGCTGATATTGCAGAATGTGGTATGGAAGCTTACCCAGAATTTATAAGATAAGCTCCTTTCAAGTAAGCTAAAGATTGATGTTAAATGCGCTGATACTACCCACTGTAGTATCGGCGTTTATAATTTTAGTGTTTAAAGTTCTCCCCTGTTGAAGCCATAAGCTTAAATCTAAAACGTAAAAAATCCCGCGAGACCTTTCGGTAACGCGGGATTTTTATGTATTACGCTAAAACTAATTTTTTAGTTTATTTCTTTTTCCACTCTTGGCTACGAGAGAATGGTCCGATATAGCCTTTTAGCTTCAATGTGTTGCCGCTTAAGCTTGCAGTCATACGATAGTCTTTGCCTTTTTCAGGGTCAGTAATCGTACCACCACTATATTTACCACCACCGTCAGCTTTTAGACCTTTAATAATGGTCGTACCAACGTGCTTTTTGCCTTTAGCTGAGTTAGTAGCAATAAGAGTACCGGTCAACACACCATTTGACTCAGTGATCTTTACCGTACCTTTTGGCTTGCCTTCATCATATGTCTGCCAAGTAGTGTTGGCTAATGGGTCAGCGGCGAATGCCATGCTAGCAATACCAATACCAGCAACTGCTAAAGTGGTCTTTGTAAATAATTTCATAGATTGACTCCCTTCATACAATGATTACTCGAAACGTTATGTTTCTGTTGTCCTATGCTTATCCTTTGCTAGAACCTTTCATTACGAGCTTTACGGTTTCGACCTTTTTAAATGATAGTTACCATTACAACTTATAAGCTTTTGGTTAAAGATTCGAGCGATACAAGCGATGTCTTAACTCATTATAAGCAATTTTTAGGTTTTGCCTAGTAATTTTTTTACAGTTTCTTATTTCTGTAAAAATAAAACCATATCAAAGACTTATAGGAAAGGATTGTCGATATCTTTATCTAATTGGTCATCATTTTCCTTTGACTTAGCATCATTCTTACTATATAGATTTTTATCTGCAAATGCTTGTACGATTTTCCCCGACAGCTCATGTAGCTGTTGGGCTTGGTCGTATCCTAATTCGTCAAAAGTGAGATCAATATCACCATATATAATAATCTTGTCTTTTTGATTTTCAATGACAAGATCACCAATCTGCATGCTTTGATGGTCGTTGGCGAATGGCTCAATCATTTGATTATCCTTATTATCAGTAACATTTTATATTTTTCGAAATGTGGATATTTTAGGGGCTTACTTTCAGCTTAAGCCTGCAATTGTGCAATTAACCACTCTAAAATAGCCCAGACAAACAGCATCCACTCAGGCTCCTCCACAGGCGCCTCAGGGGTATCTGAGCTCTCACCCGCCTTCAATGGTAAATCAAACGCTTGAGATTTGGACTGACTATCTAGCATAGGTAATACATCGATACCAATCTCAGTAGTCAGCTCATCGATACTAATTACGTCGATGCGTTCTGACTCATCATTTGGGGCGTAATACACGCCTGCTTGATTGGTTGCTGGGATATATACAGCTTTGAAGAAGTGACTAGGCACAAGGACACGGTTAGCGAGCTGCTTGGTTTTTTTATCAGTAAATGCCACACCCGTGATGGTATACACCTCACCGTATTGCTGCGTTAAATACCGAGTGGCAGATTCAATATTACGCCAAATGTAGCGATTGTTACGTGGTGACTGCGGAGCAATATTGGCTAAACTAAAGCTATCATACTGCTGGCTGCGATTGGCCATATTGGCATTGGGTGCCAAATGACCTCGATCATAGCCAGAGCCTGAATAATCGGATAATGAGGCTCGTGCTGACTTTGGCAGTTTACTCTCTTCGTGAAAGCTATCTTCACGATCGATCTGCTTAGCTTGTTGTAGACGTGTGCGATCGAGATGCTCTGCTGACCAAAGCGGTGTACGCGATACCCCCGAGTACATGACCGCAAAGCCATCCATGCATAGCGCTTGTGTGTCTTTTTTTAGCTTGGTATTGGTAAATTCAGGATAAACACCCCCATAAAAAGACTGGCTACACTGGGTCAAATCATCAGCGTGTGCTTGGGTAATACCCGTCGCGACAAGTAATACTGCCATCAGCGCACTATTCTTACATCCGTACTTAAGCCTACTAAAACTTATCATTCAACTTTCAACCATTTATACTTGCCGTTACATACTTGCTATCCTAGCAGGCGCTTGCCAATAAAGAAAGATAGCGCGCAAGTCGTGACATTTTAAATGGTATCCGCTATACTTAGGCGTTCAAAAAACGGTGAAGTGGGTGAGTGGCTGAAACCGCACGCCTGGAAAGTGTGTATACGTTCATAGCGTATCGAGGGTTCGAATCCCTCCTTCACCGCCAATCTTATTTTGCGTAAGCAAAGCCTCAGTTTTTCTATCTTGTTCTACCCTTCTCTAAATATTTTTTGACAGTTTAATAGTAAGACTTTCAGTCTATACTCATCCTCTACTGCTGTCTGAAAAATTTCTGTTTAGCATTAATTCCGTGTGTTGTATGAATCTAATAAATAAATATATATCTAATAGCACATTGATTGACCAAGCTAAAAAACTCGTATCATGGACTGAGAGTGACTCATAAAATGATTCGATATTCTATTACGATTCGTTTTATTATCAGCTTAATTTTATCCCTAGACCCTTATACGAAAAGGCTTTGAGTTTTTCTGTGGCGCTCAATCTAGTTTTATATCAATGCTAGTCAATATTGCTATTCCGTACAAAAATGTAATAACAGTAGGGTCACTGATACTCGGCAGATGCCATTGTCAAAAAATTGGATTATAGTAGATATTGGTAATATTTATTTAAATAAACTAAAGGATACAACGATGAAAACACTAGGAATGTGTATCGTAGCAGGACTCGGATTGAGTGCTTGCGCTACTGGCATGGGCGGCATGGCAACAGGTAATACCAATCAAAATAACAGCTCTGATAAAGTAGTCACTCAATATCCAGTTGAGACTGCCTTACTCAATATCTATACCAAACAACGTAGTGAAAAACTGGTCGCTACTGTCGGCGGACAAAGCGTAGCCGCAGATATTCAAATCACCCCTAAAGGTAGCATGCGTTTTAATAATAAAATGGTACAAGGCGCAGAAGTCAGCACAATCAACACAGTGAATCAGCAGATCACGGATCAGTCAGTCGCTATCAATTACTTTACGCTAAATCCATTGGTGTTCCACGGTTTTACGGATAGTACGGGTGAGTATTCAATCGCCAACCAAACGACGAGTATACCTAAGATATCTACGGTGGGCGACTCAAGTCAGCTTATCACTGAAAACGTATATGCTGACAGCAGTATGCGTCAGAAAACCGCCACCTATAAGCAGGACTGGTCGCTCACACAAGATACAAATAACACGGCGTGGCTCTGTATAGAAACCTCAGGCAATCTACTTTTGACTTCTGGTGCTGCAGGTACGTCTTCAGAATGCTATAAAATCAATGCCAAAGGCGATGTTTTGAGTAGCAAAGTCACACTCACTCAGCCTAATAAAAGCGGTACATCCAAATCAATGACATTTATCAGTCAGTAGCATTTGCTCAACTAGTAACGCTCAATTGCGTCATATGAGAACAAAAAAATAGCGCCTCATTAAGGCGCTATTTTTGGATGCTAGGATTGTATTTTTATGAGCGACGATCATGGTTGTTTCTGTCGTGGCTGTTTTTAGCATTGCTGTTTTTAGCATTGCTGTTTTTAGCATTGCTGTTTTTAGCATGAGCATTTTTGGCTATTGCTTTGTGTTTAGCAGCCACTACATTCGCTTTGTAATGTGATTTTGCTGCCTTAGCTTTGGCATGCTTATAGTTATTACTCTCTTTATTGCTGCTGTGTTTTTGATGCTGTACCTGAGCTGTATGATGCTTATCAAAATTAGGCGCGGCATTGGCTTGACCCACCATCGACAAACAAGCAGTAACGGCTAGAATCGAGCTAACTAGTATCTTTTTCATCATTTTATTCCTTTGAATTCATATTTAGAGTCGTTATAGATAATTCACTTAGTGTTAAATGAACTATCGTGATAAAGCTTTACTCTATCGACAAAGAGAATGATAAATGATTCTAGTATTAAGTAGATTTATGAAACTTGAAGAAAGGTTGCGATTGTTACGAGGGCATGCACAATCAAAGGCATGTTAGGTATTGGCGTAATGTTTGGTTAAATGACAGCGCATTTACGCTTTATCGGTAAGCATCGTAAACAGGATATTTATAGAAACGCGAATGACTAGCTAGTTGATAACGAATGCAAATACGGACACTGTGAAGTTGTTGGCTAATGTTTAACACGAGCATAGCAATACTTCATACTGCTATGCTCTAAATGTGCTAAACAGACGTTTTCTGCAAAATATAAACCACAAACTTCGCCTCTGTGCTAAATGCTTCTTTCTCTACTGCTGCCAGTAGTGCTTGCCTTTTTTCGCTGCGGGCACGGTACGCATAAGGTGTCATCGTCATCAAATCAGCCAAATTCTCTGCGGATAACGTCAGCTCTGTACTGACACGGCAGGTCTCAACCAACGTAAAATACGGTGCCAATTCTTGCAAGAATTTATCAGAATCATGCTCACGCACATCATCAAATAACGCATCACGCATCGTTGCCAAATGCCCGATATCAGGTTTGGCAATAATTAAATAGCCACCATCCATCAATACATTATCAAACGCCTCGGGCAAAATAGGGCTAAAAATACTGCTAATGCCCGTCATACTGTGCGGGCGTAATGGTAAATGTGCAGCACTGGTCACTAATGGATAGACTGCTGTCGTTTTGGCAGTATCTTCTTGGCGCGGCTGATACCAGAGACGACCTATCGCCTTGCTTACTTTAGCCAACTCAACCACTGCAGGCTTACTGATGTCAGCGGCTATCAACGTGTCTATAACATCCGTTCCCATTTGTGCCATTGCCTGCGTGTAGTAGCCTTCTCCGCAGCCAATATCAAGCCAATTGACCGGTTTGCTATCTTGCTTATCTATTAACTCATCGTTAGACAGCAACTCTGTCATTTTTTGACTAATTAGGTTTTGGAGTGGTGCGTAGTGACCATGATTTAAAAACCGCTTACGTGCATCGATAGATTCTTGGCTATCACCAGGTGCTTTGGACTTTTTCTGTTGTACTGGCAGCAGGTTGACATAGCCTTGACGCGCTACATCAAAGGGATGTGAAGTCTGTTTGGAATTCAAACTGCCATCACAGCGCCAAGTATCGGCGGCAGGCTGTAGTGGTGACTGACAAAGTGGACAAATAAATAACGACACGGGCATCTCAAAGTGATAGCAATATGCTTCGCATTCTAACAAAATTCATCTATCTTGAGCGATAAAAAGCCGTCTCAATCATGATTGAAACGGCTTTTTGGAGTTTTGCAAATTGATATCTATATAGATATTCGGCGGTTATAGCTTAACGTAGCTTTAGCGTCATTAACCCGAGGATGACAAGGATAATGGCAATAATCCAAAATCTCGCCACCACTTGCGTTTCTTTCCAGCCAATTTCCTCAAAATGATGATGCAGCGGTGCCATACGAAAGACGCGTTTTTTGCGCAGTTTGTACGAGCCAACCTGCAACATAACTGATAGCGCTTCTGCGACAAACAAACCACCCATAATCGCAAAGGCAATCTCTTGGCGGGTCATAACGGCGATAGTACCTAGCATTGCACCTAGTGCTAGTGCGCCAACATCACCCATAAATACTTGTGCTGGATGTGCGTTGAACCATAGGAAACCAAGACCTGCTCCGACCATTGAGCCACAAACGATGATGACCTCAGAGTTATAAGGAATATAAGGCACATGCAAGTAATCAGCAAAGCGTACATCGCCTGATACATAGGCCATCGCGCCCAAACCTGCAGCGACGAGAACGACTGGCAAAATCGCCAAACCATCCAAACCATCGGTTAGATTGACTGCGTTAGAAGCACCGTTAATCACAAAGTAAGTAAAGATGATAAAGCCAATACCAAATGGCACTGCTGAAAATGGAATCATCCAGTCCTTGAATACTGGCAATAGCAGATCCTGCATCTCACGCGTGGTGTTGATATCGGGTTGTAATGTGGCGATATAGTACAAAGACACACCGACAAACAGTGCCCCCATAGATAGCCAAAAATACTTTTTGCGAGCGATTAAGCCTTTTGGATCTTTGTACTTAATTTTTAGCCAATCATCAGCCCAACCGACGGCACCGAAGATAACCATAACCACGAGCAAAATCCAAACATAAGGATTGTTTAGTCGTGCCCACAGTAGAGTCGATATGCCAATCGCACTGAGGATCAATACCCCGCCCATGGTTGGCGTACCCGTCTTGGCCAAATGCGATTGAGGCCCATCATTACGAATGGCCTGACCATATTTGAGCGATCGCAAGTGCCGAATGACGCGGCCACCAAACATCATGCTAAATACAAGGGCCGTAACAACGGCAAGCAATGCTCGCAGCGTTAACGAAGAAACCGCAGAAAACGGCGTATAATACTGGCCAAGCCAGCCGAACAACCAAACTAACACCGCCTACTCCTCTACTAGCGCATGAATAAGTGTTTCCATTCCCATGGAACGAGAGCCTTTGAACAACACAGTACAAGGCTTAGCTTGTTGCGCTTGCAAATACGGCTGTAAATATTGTAATAAACTGTCTTTGTCTACAAAGGCATGAGCACTGATATCAGACACCTCTTGCGCACCCGCAACGGTATAAGGGGCATATTCGCCAACACAAAGCAGCACGTTGATACCTGTGGTTGCGATAGTACGGCCCAAGCTTTGATGCTCACTGATAGCCGCCTCTCCTAACTCACCGATATCGCCCAATACCATCACTTGCGTACCTGTTTGCGCAGCCAATACTTTGGCCGCAGCACGTACCGAATGAGGGTTGGCATTATAAGTATCATCAATGAGACGATGCATACCAAGTATCCGGCTATTTAGACGACCTTTAGCAGGGCGTGCATTTTCGAGCCCGATGACGATGTCGCTTACCTCAATATTTAGCGCATGCGCACAGGCAGCAGCGGCCAAGGCATTATTGACATTGTGTTCACCTGCCAATGGCAAATTGATATCATGGACTTGGTTACCAATATGTAGCTTAAATTCGCTACGTTCAGGCTCTACGTCTAGATGGCTTGCGCTTACATCCGTATTACCAAAGCCAATCACATGTGAGGTGTGCTTTTCAGCGATACGACGCAACTGATTGGTAAAATCATCCTTATCAGGAACAATCGCAAACTGCGCGTCCGTCAACGTATGGTAAATCTCAGCCTTGGTTTGGCAGATACCTTCACGGCTACCAAATTCACCCAAATGCGCTGTACCGATGTTTAAGATACAGGCCACGTCAGGCTGAACGATTTCAGTCGTATAAGCAATCTCGCCAATATGGTTTGCACCCAACTCTAAAATAGCATAGCGATGATGATCTGATAGCTCAAGCAGCATCATTGGTACACCCAAATCGTTATTGAGGTTACCACGAGTGATTAAGGTCGGTGCCAATCTACCAAAAATACTGCCTAGCATTTCTTTGCAAGTGGTCTTGCCGCTAGAACCCGTAATAGCAATCACGGTTAAATCTGTATGCTGCTGACGACGATACGCTGCCAATTGACCTAGTGCCAAACGAGTATCGCTGACTACCAATTGTGGAATAGCATTTGGGCCGGACAACGAGGTAGGACGCGAGACAACAGCGGCAACTGCGCCTTTTGATATTGCTGTCTCGATATAATCGTGACCATCGAAATTATCGCCGCTTAGCGCCAAAAATATATCACCTGGCGTTATCGTGCGGGTATCGGTGGCTATACGTTTACTGGACAAGGCCGTCTGCTCTGCTGCATGGCCTTGTGGTAGTTGCCACTGCCCATCGAGCGACGTGGTCGCTGCGAGCAGATTGTCCATTTGCCAGACATAGAGCCCTTGCGACTGGGCAGTATTATCGGTGTCGGCTGTCATAATGATTACCTTATATGATGATTACTTAATTTTTATATTTAATGATCAATTTTTACTAATGCATGTAACGCGAGCCAACCAATTACACACGTCCCGTCTGATTCAATGCCTGCTGCAAAACAACACTGTCATCGAAATCATAGCGGACGTTATTAATCTCTTGATAGGTTTCGTGACCTTTGCCTGCGATGACAACGATATCATCTACACCTGAGTGACTAACTGCATATTCAATAGCGGTTTGGCGGGCAGGCTCGATATGGGTTCGTTGATATTGCTCAGCGGTCATACCAGCCTGCATATCTTGCAAAATCATATTGGGATCTTCGGTACGTGGATTATCCGCAGTCAAAACAACTTGATCAGCACATGCCAGACCTGCTTGCGCCATCAACGGTCGCTTGCCTGCATCGCGATCTCCGCCGCAACCAAATACTGCCCAAAGCTGACCTTTACAGTGGGTTTTTAAGCTTGCCAGCACTTGGCTTAGAGCGTCTGGAGTATGCGCATAATCAACGATAAAGCAGCCATCATTTGACGGTACACGCTGCATACGCCCAACTGCACCTTGCAACTGTGCAACAGCAGGCGCAATACGCTCAATATTCATGGCCAAGTCAGTATCAAGTGCTACGACAGTTGCTATCGCTGCGAGCAAATTGGCTACATTGAAGCGACCTAATAATGGACTGACAATCTCTATGTTGTCAGTTCTCTCATTACCAAACTCAATACGCAGATTGATTTGGACGCCTTGCAGACTCGGCGTAATATCAGCGGCAACAAAAGTAGCCGCTTTTGATGAATCCAAACTGTATGTCCATACCGTCAAACCGCTGGCATTTGCCATATCTAACATAACCTGAGCGTGCTCATCATCGATGTTGATAATGGCATGGGTCAAATTTGGGAAATGGGCTTTATCAAACAGCTTGGCTTTGGCAGCGGCATATTCTGCCATATCAGCATGATAGTCTAAATGGTCACGACTCAAATTGGTATAAATCGCTACAGTGACTGGCATACCTTGTAGACGTTGCTGGTCTAACCCGTGAGAACTGGCCTCTAATGTCAATATTTCTGCTTGCTCTGTTCCCATTTGATATAGGAACTGTTGGACAGCTAAAGCATCGCCCGTGGTATGACTGGCTTGTACTAGAGCGCCAAGCCTACCATTACCTGCCGTACCCATCACTGCGCTACTCTGACCCATCAACTGGGTAAGCTGTGCCACTAATTGACTGATGGTTGTTTTGCCATTTGTACCAGTCACCGCAACCACAGTCGGTAGAGTCACTGGCTGCTGATATTGGAGGCGCGCTTGAATTAAGCTACCTAAAAAGTCGCGAATATTAGGAACGTACAATACAGGGCATGGTAATGCTGCTAGTTGCTGAGGTGCATTAGCAATAATATCTATCTGCGGTTCACTACTGGTATTTGAGGGATTATTTGCTTCGCTAAGCAAAACACTAGGGTCAATTTCTGAGAGAATAAACGCAGCTTGCTCAGCGGCCTGCAGTAAATAGTCGCGACTTTTTTCAGAATTGGCTGTTTGACTTTTTAACAGGACAAATACGTCATTCGCTTCCAATTGGCGATTGTCCAAGCGAAACTGTTGAAACGGAATATGGGCAATAGACTGGGATTGATCTGAACCTACCTGATTAGATGCTTTCTGAATCGATGCTGCTATCATCGCTATAAGCTGCTCAGCCAGTTTTTGCTGCTGGCTTTTATTGGCATCTATAAGCTGTTGTAAAGTAACAGTAGCGCTATCTAGCGATGATATAGTCATAGATAAATCCTAAACAGTTAAAACGTGTCAGCTCAGTAGAACTGGACATTTAAAATAATTGAACGCTTACTGCGCTTCCGTTTTTAGTGGCTTATCCAAAGGCACATTATACAATCGCAATGCTTCTTTCATCACATTATGGAAGACCGGGGCGACCGTTAGACCAGCATAAATCTGACCGCGCGGGTCTTCGATAAGCATTACGCCTACCAGCTTTGGATTGGATGCAGGTGCCATACCAGCAAAGACGTTACGATACTGGTCGGTATAATAACCACCGTCTGGATTGATACGTCGTGACGTACCCGTCTTACCTGCCACGCGATATCCATCAATGGCAGCGGCTTTCGCCGTACCACCAGGCTCAGTCACGCTCTCAAGCATCTGTACAATCGACATTGCCTGCTCATGCGCCATAATACGTTTGCTTGGCTGCGACTTATCATCTTTAATTAAAGTTAATGGATGCATGACCCCACCTGCTGCTAGGGCTGAGTACGCCTGTGCAACCTGTGCTAATGTCACTTGTAGACCATAACCATAACTAACCGTCGCACGGCGCGAGGTTTCTTTTTCTTTTGGCGTGACGATCAAACCGCTGCCCTCACCTGGGAACTGCAAAGGTGTTTTTGAGCCAAAGCCAAACTGTCGTTGCATATTACTAATAGCATCGGCTGGCAGTGATAGCGCAATCTTGGTGGAGGCCACGTTACTGGATTTCTGTAATAGCGTGGCCATGTTAATCATACCTAAATTATTATGATCTCGAATGGTATAGCCACGTACGCGAATCGAACCAGGATTGGTATCAATCAAAGTCGTTGGCGTATATTTGCCCGAGTCTAGCGCTGCCGCCACGGTAAACGGTTTCATCACCGAACCTGGCTCGAACACATCTAACAGTGCGCGGTTACGCTGATTTTCACCCGTCATCTCATTAAGGTTGTTCGAGTTAAACGACGGCCATGTTGATAGTGCCAGCACTTCACCAGTCTGCACATCAACGATCATACCCGTTGACCAACGTGCTTTTTGCAAACGCCCAGCCTTTTCTAGCTCTTTATATAGCAAATACTGCAAGCGCGAATCAATCGTTAATGCCACATCTTTGCCAGGTACTTCTGGCTCGATCTGTTTGATTTCTTTTAGGCTGTTTTGTTTGGCGTCTTTTAGAACCAGTACTTTTCCGTCATCACCCGCCAGATCTTTTTCATATTGACGCTCAATACCAGCACGACCTTCGTAACCGCCTTCAGGATCTTTGGCATTTTGACCCATAAAGCCCAGCAACTGCGCATTAGATTGTGGCTGTGGATAATAACGCTGAAAGAAATTCTTTTCATAGACGCCAGGGAAATCAAGTGAGCTGACGCTTTGGGCAATCTCAGGTGTGACTTTGTTAAGCAATGGCAAATAGTGCGATCCTGCGCCAGATGGCAAAGCAGCTTTTACCGCTTTCTCATCGGTCACATCGATACTGTCATCAATAGCCGTGACTTTTTTCAACTCATCGACCGAGATATTGGCAGCAGCGGCTAGCTTTGTCAGATCCATATTATCTAGACGCTTTTGCATACGCGCCTGTAATTGGGGACTGCTAGGGTTGGTGATGATAATGCGCTTTAGCTCGTAATATTCACGCGAATAATCATGCGGACTAAACGAAACCGTCGCGAGCGGCGCGCTGACCGCAAGCGGTAGATTATTACGATCGGTAATCATACCGCGATAAGATTTTTGGGTGCGCTCACTGGTAATGAGCTCATTACCTTTGTCTTGATAAAACTGTGCATTAGCAACCTGAATATAATAAGCGCGGCTAATGAGTAGCGCTAATATGACCAGCGCTAGACCCCAGACCATACGAAAACGGTTCTTGTCTTGTTCGAAACCACCGAGAGCAGAAGCACCTGACGCTTTGCTCGAAAAAACCATTTTGCTTTTGCGGTTTTTTACACTGGTATAAGCGCCTTGGGTGTCGCTTTTTTTGATGCGTCCAAACAATTTTGCCTTACGATTGCTTGCAGCTTTATCGGGCTTGCTGCTCGTCTGACCAGATTTAGCCGCACTGGCTCGGCGGAGAGGTTTGGTTACCTTGCCGCTGGCTGGTTTTTTGCTGGTGTTTTTTGCGGTGGATTTAGGCTTTTTCTCACTCATTGTCCTGCCTCCGTCGCTGGTTCTTCAGGAGAAATATCGGTAGAGACACGTGGCCCGATGACGTCAGATGCATCCTCATCTGAGTCTTCTGTAACCACTGGCACCAATGCAGTTGCGACGCCAGGTTGGATAATCAGCTTATCCTTTAATGTTGGCGAATACATACCCAATTCAGCAACCGCTCGACTGGCAATCTGCGGCGTGGCGCTAAAGGTTTGTTGCTCAATTAATAGACGCTGATGCTCTACTTGTAGCTTACGTTCTTGTTTTTTCATGTCTTGCAAGGTTTTGTAGTCCTGATGATATTGCTGAACTTCTTCGGCAGTTTTGATACCACTCCATACAATCGTGGCTGCCAATAGCAGTAGCACGACCACATAAATGCTCACCACATTAAACCGGCGCACGAACAGCTCGCCGACATCGGTATTATAAGGTGTAGCAGTGCGGCGATTCGCAGGTTTGTCAGATATTGCCATGACGATCTCAAAAAGGTGAACGTAAACGGTAGAGTAGATAACGGATTGCGAAAGATGAACGTGTCATTATTCGGTCATACCATCGATAAATATAAAACCAAAGACACTTATAAATGTAAAAACTAAACTCAAAAAACCGAATGTAAAAAACACATTCAATAGCTAATATATTCAGGAGCCATAAGTCATCACAACTCATGGCTATCAATAGGTCATACCAAAACCAAACACGTTGCATGGCTGTACTACATATAAAGCCATTCAACTATCATGCAGATAAAAACCAACTGCTGAGCCTAACAGACAATATTTACAGATTTTTAACAGTGGCGTAGCCATTAGGACATTTGCGCATCATTTAGACAAACATTAGCAATCTTTGACAACTCACCAACCTTATTCGACTATGACTTGTGGCATCATGATGTTCTTCTATAGCTGTGTTGTCTGCTCATAAGCTGTGTCGGTGCGAGTTGCCATACGCAGCCATGCACTACGCGCGCGCGGATTCTGACTGGTTTCAGCTTTGCTTGGGCCAACACGTTTTGGCTTGCTAAAATAGCGTGGGCGATTCGGCGGCATTGGCAGGTTTTCGTCTTCTGGATATTGCCCTTTGCTATGTCGCTGCAAGAACTGCTTGATACGGCGATCTTCTAATGAGTGAAAACTAATGACCGCTAGCTGTCCACCTGACTTTAAGATAGGAATGCTTTGCGCTAAAAAGTCGTCAACATCGCCCAGCTCATTATTAATAAAAATACGCATGGCCTGAAAGCTTTGTGTGGCTGGATGTTTGCCGCGCTGCCAATTGGGATGCGCCTCTTTAATTACCTCTGCCAGCTCAAGTGTAGACTCGTAGCTCTCCATTTGTTTGATAGCGCGCGCAATACGGCGACTGTGACGCTCTTCACCAAATTCATAAAGCACATTGGCCAACGTTTCGTCATCGACCTGCTCAAGCCATTCGGCAACTGACTGGCCACGGCTGGTATCCATGCGCATGTCTACTGCCCCATCGCGCATAAAGCTAAAACCGCGGCTACCATCATCAATCTGCGGTGATGAAATACCCAAATCCGCCATCAAGCCGTCCACTTGCGTAATACCCATAGCAGCTAAACTATCAGTCAACGTTGCAAAGCTGTCATGAACCACACGCACACGGCTGTCTTTACTTGCCAACTCTTGCGCCACGCTAATGGCTGTCGGATCTTTGTCAAAGACAATCAGTGTGGCGTCATCGGCAAGCTGACTTAATAGTAACCTGCTATGACCGCCACGACCAAAGGTCGCATCAACGTAGATACCGCTTATATTTAAGCCATTTTGGTCGTTATTGCTTTGAGTATCATTGCCTGTTTGCTTGGGCAAGGATTTTACGCCGAGTACTGCAGCGACAGTCTCTTGCAACAGTACCGCATCATGGATAAAACTTAATACATCAGACGTGATATCGCCCTCATGACGGGCGTGAGTAACATCCAGATCGACATCTTGCGTAGACGCATCCTTTACAACAGAAGGATTAGGCACTGACTCAGAGAGATCAGCGGCGGCAGAAGGACTGGCTTTCGATTTTGGCTTAGACTTTGATAGGGACACAAACAACTCAATAGATGACGACCATACTGGCCAGTAATTAGATGAAAATAAACAAGTTATGACTTGCTTAGCATTATTATCGCAAGGATACACCTGTAGTCAAGCTCTAGAAGGGCTTTTCATTAAAAATATCACATGTCTCTGTTATACTAGCGCTATATTTTACGCTATTTCTTCACATCGACTTCATATCTTTCATCGCTATTTATACTGATAGCTTATATCGATAGCAAACTTTGAGAATTTTATCATGCAAACATCTACTGACAGCACGCGCCCTGTACGTACGCGTATCGCCCCATCACCAACTGGCTTCCCGCACGTAGGTACTGCCTATATTGCCCTGTTTAACTTGGCTTTTGCCAAAGCTCACGGCGGCGAATTCATCTTACGTATCGAAGACACCGACCAGACTCGCTCGACTGAGCAATCAGAACAAATGATTTTGGATGCTCTACGCTGGGTTGGTCTGGATTGGAGCGAGGGCCCAGATATTGGCGGCCCACACGCCCCTTATCGTCAGAGCGAGCGCAGCGATATCTACAAAAAACACGCCGAGATACTCATAGAAAAAGACCATGCGTTCCGCTGTTTTTGTACCCCTGAAGAGTTAGATGCTATGCGTGCTGAGCAAATGGCCAATGGCGAGACCCCTCGTTATGATGGTCGCTGTGCTCATCTTGCTCCAGAAAAAACTGAGCAACTGGTAAGCGAGGGCAAGCCGCACGTGATTCGTATGCGTGTACCGGCCGAAGGCACTTGTCAGGTACAAGACATGCTACGTGGCACCGTTGAGTTCCCTTGGACTCAAGTCGATATGCAAGTACTGCTAAAAACAGACGGCATGCCAACCTATCATTTAGCCAACGTCGTTGATGATCACTTGATGGAAATCACTCATGTGATGCGCGGTGAAGAGTGGCTGAACTCTGCGCCTAAGCATCAACTGCTATATGATTATTTTGGTTGGGAAATGCCGACCCTTTGCCACATGCCGCTACTGCGTAACCCTGATAAGTCAAAACTGTCTAAGCGTAAAAACCCAACCTCTATCACCTACTATCGTGATGCAGGCGTGCTACCTGAAGCATTGCTAAACTATCTCGGTCGTATGGGCTACTCAATGCCTAATGATGCTGAGCAGTTCACACTAGAAGAGATGATTGCCAGCTTTGATATTCAGCGTGTGTCGCTTGGCGGCCCTATCTTCGATATCGAAAAGCTAAACTGGCTTAATGCAGAATGGCTACGTGCGCTTACTCCTGAAGAATTGAAGAACAAAATCCTTGAATGGGCCAGCAACAGTGACAAGCTAACTGCTATTGCAGCGGCGATTCAGCCACGTATCGAGCTATTGTCTGATGCGGTGAATTGGGGTGGTTTCTACTTCCAAAATCTACCTGATATCACAGCTGAAAGCTTCACTCATAAATCGCTCACCCCTGAGCAAATTATCGAAATGCTGCAATTAGCGCTTTGGCAGCTTGAGACCCTACCAACGTGGTCAGAAGAAAATATCTACGCCACGCTAAAAGGCCTAGCCGCTCACCTTGATATTAAGATGCGTGACTTTATGGCGCCGTTCTTTATCGCTATCGCTGGTAGCACTTCATCGACGCCCGTTATGAACTCTATGGCGATTATCGGTGCTGATATGACCTTGACTCGCTTACGTCACGCCGTTGATGTACTGGGTGGTCTCGGTAAAAAGAAATTGAAAAAACTTGAGAAACAAGCAGCAGAATTGCCAGACTTCTTAGCTGCTGAATAGTTTATCGAGATAGACTAGTGTCAATAATGTAAAGGCGTGGACTCTGTTATTACAGAATCCACGCCTTTTTTTTAGAAGTTAAATTCTCTAAAAAACAAACTATTGTATACTATATGATTATTAATCTAATTCGACTAAATTGGAGATAGGGACTTGAATATTGCAAAGATATTTATACCACTATTCGTGAGCATTTTTTTCAGCTTATCAAGTCATGCAACAGGTTTTCAAATGCCCTTCTCTTGGGCAGAGCGTGAAAACGGAAGCGCTGCAGTCATATATACAAGTGACTACGATAATGATCCTAAATATTTTGAATCAGAAATAGGTCATTCGAGATCTGGACAGCAGGGGATCTACTTCCGAAATTATTATGTAGAAGATATGAATACATGTAGTTATGAAAGCTCCCTACCTAAAAATACGACTATGATATTCAGTGGACAGGCTGTTAAGATGTTGAGTTGGTGTAAGAAATTCTCAGATACAGATCGTTATTATTTAGAGCTAACTCCAGCAACAGAACGTGGTGATCACTATGTCATAAACTTATTTAAAGTTGCTATCTTACCTATCGATATTATGTATGATAATGACACGATAAGCTTCCCAGTAACAGGTTTTACTAAAGCATGGAATAGTGCTGGTGGTAATGCTATCTAATAGTCTATTTCGAATGGTATTTTTATAAAACTCACAAGTTCTAGATAAGAACCTATAAAATAGTTGGACTATATATTTTATAGCTCGCTAAACCTTCTTATGAACTGGAAATAAACATGTCCGCCAAAACCGTCACAATAGAAAGCAAAGATTATGTCTTTAACACCCTAAAAGAAGCACAGAAATACTATGATGCCATCGTAAAGGAGCTGTTTAATGCAACTTTGACCCTGACCAAGGGCCAGGATTTTGAAGATTTAAAATGGATATACAGCACTTACTGCGGTTATACCAAACATAATCTAGATAAATTGGGCGAATATGACATCATTGGCGTCAAAGGTATCAGAACGATCCGAGAGAAAGGCGGTCAATATGTGCCAACGGAATGCTGTGCGATTATTTTTTCTGATGGCAGCGAAGCAGAGTTTTATACCGATAAAGCCATCAAAGAGATTGCACTTAAGCAAAATCCACGCTAATTTGGGCTTATTGAGCCTTTAAAATAGGCGAAATCGCTTTTTTTTGCATATTTATGCATTATTTTTAAAATAGTTGTTGACAAGACTGCCGCTCTTACATAAAATACGCACACTCTTAGCGAGGGGCTATAGCTCAGTTGGTAGAGCACTTGCATGGCATGCAAGGGGTCAACGGTTCGACTCCGTTTAGCTCCACCATACTTATTTATAGCAACGCTCAGTATTACTGAAACGTAATAATAAATACTCGCTAGTAGGACGATATCAGCACCTAGGCAATGCTTATTTACTAAGCTATCTGATATTGTGAAGTACCGTTGTAACCACTGGTTATAACACTCTATGCGTCCCCATCGTCTAGAGGCCTAGGACACCGCCCTTTCACGGCGGTAACGGGGGTTCGAATCCCCCTGGGGACGCCACTATTCGGCGTCACTTATTAGCACTTTTGCTTAGCATCAGGTTAGACTAATAAGCGAACAATAAAAAAGCCCAGTCATCATATGGTGACTGGGCTTTTTTATGTCTGTCATTTCTCAACATCCTCTATTCTATTGTCGTTAGCTTATTATTAATCGCTGCTAGCTTACTGTTGATAGCACTATTGCCAACCTATCTAATACTCGTTAATATCGACCTGATAAGCATATTTATAAAGTGCAGCCACATACTATAAATGATGGGCTTAGCGTAATTAAAGGGAAGTGATTGCGATGTTTGGTATCGAGAATTATCTGGGGTTTATTTTAGCGGCTATTTTATTAAACCTAACGCCAGGTACAGATAGCATGTACATCATCACCCGTAGTGTCTCACAGGGGCAAACAGCAGGGGTTTATTCTGTTCTTGGCATTACTTCGGGTATTTTGGTACATACATTATTGGCGGCGCTAGGATTGTCGGTATTGCTTGCCAATTCCCCTACCGCTTTTATGATTGTTAAATATATTGGGGCCAGCTATTTGTGCTATTTGGGTCTAAAAATGCTGCTAAGCAAAAACTCGAACTCAGTAACGAACCATTTATCCAAAGATCAGGACGTGACTAGCCAAAAAGCTGTAGATGGTTGGCAAATATATAAGCAAGGTGTGTTGACCAATACTTTTAATCCAAAAGTCGCTTTATTCTTCTTGGCGTTCTTCCCTCAGTTTATCGACGCTAGTTATGCTTATGGCATGCTGTCATTTTTGATGTTGGGGCTGACTTTTGCCACCACAGGCTTTATATGGTGCTTGAGTTTGGCGATGTTGGCGTCAAAGTTCAGCAAAAAACTAAGAGAGAATCCAAAAATTGAATCCATAATGAATAAAATAAGTGGTGTCGTATTTATGGGGCTAGGAATTAAGCTGTTGACTGAGAAGGCTTGAAGAGTAAAGTAACAAGAAGAAAAAACGTCTTCCATAAAAAAGCCCAATCCCCTACTTTGACGGAGATTGGGCTTTTTGTCATATAAAGCTTAACTAACTACTAGCCAGCTTCTTTGCTCTCAGCAGCCAATTGACGTAGTACATAGTGCAATACGCCACCATGACGCACATATTCGCGCTCTTTTGGCGTTTGTAAACCGACATTTACTTCAAAGGTTTCTGCCGAACCATCAGCACGTGTAGCCGTAACCGTGGCCGTTTTACTCTCGCCATTGTCCAGACCTGTGATGCTGAGCAATTCAGAACCATCTAGTTTGTAGGTTTCTGCGTTTTGACCGTCTTTGAACGTCAATGGCAGCACACCCATACCGACTAGGTTTGAACGGTGAATACGCTCAAACGAGCTGGTCAACACCGCTTTTACGCCTAGCAGGATGGTACCTTTGGCTGCCCAATCACGGCTCGAACCAGAACCATATTCTGACCCACCAAGCACGACTAGCGGACGCTTGTCTTCTTTATACTTCATCGCTGCGTTATAGATAGGCATCTCTTCGCCATCTTGTAGCGTAGCGCTGTCATCTTTGAAGTAGTAGGTATAACCGCCTTCTTTACCGCCCATCATGGTGTTTTTGATACGGATGTTGGCAAAGGTACCACGAGTCATGACTGCATCGTTACCACGGCGTGAGCCATAGCTGTTGAAGTCTGCTTCCATCACACCGCGCTCTTGCAAGTACTTACCTGCTGGTGAGTCTGGATCGATATTACCTGCTGGTGAGATATGATCGGTGGTGATTGAATCACCGAACAGACCTAGGATACGCGCGCCTTCGATATCAGGGATACCTTCTGGCTCCATGGTCATACCATCAAAGAACGGTGGGTTTTTGATGTACGTTGACCCTTCATCCCATGGATACAATTGGCTATCCGCTGAACTAATTGCGTTCCATGCTGCACTGCCGTCAAATACTTCGCCATAGTTTTTTCGGAACATATCGGCATCGATATTGTTGGCAATTAACTCGTTAATTTCTTCCGAGGTCGGCCAGATATCTTTTAGAAATACATCATTGCCATCTTGATCCTGTCCTAGCGGATGAGTGGTCAGATCGATATCTACTGTACCTGCTAACGCGTAGGCAACGACTAACGGTGGTGATGCTAAATAACTGGCTTTGACATGCGAGTGAATACGACCTTCAAAGTTACGGTTACCAGACAGTACCGCTGCTGCGACCAAATCATTTTCCTCAATGCCTTTTTCGATCTCTTCTGATAATGGTCCTGAATTACCGATACACGTGGTACACCCATAACCGACTAGATAGAAGCCTGTTTTTTCTAGCTCATCCATCAGATGGGTTTTTTCTAAATAGTCGGTGACCACTTTAGAACCCGGTGCGAGCGATGTCTTCACCCAAGGCTTGGCTTTAAGACCTTTGGCAGCAGCTTTCTTAGCCACTAGACCTGCACCAATCATTACCGCTGGATTGGAAGTATTGGTACAAGAAGTAATGGCAGCAATAACTACCGACCCGTCTCGTAGTTTGTGTTGTTTGTCATCGATGCTGACATTTGAGAAGACATTATTTGCTGGCGCGTAACCTGCATTGTCATCACTGGTATCAACTTCGATATTCGGTTCAGCCGCTAAGTGTTCAGCTTGCTCTTGCTCGCCGCCTTCTTGATCAAAGCGTACTTTGCCTTCTACTTCTGACTTGCGATCTTTGGTCATTTTTTCTAGCGTTTCGCCAAACTTCTCATGCATATCAGACAAATTGATACGCTGCTGTGGCAAGTTCGGACCAGCAAGTGCTGGCTGTACTGACGACAGATCTAGTTCTAATTTGCTTGAATAAGTCGCCGCAGGTGTATCGGCATCGTGCCATAAGCCTTGCGCCTTAGCATACTTTTCAACCAACTCAATCTGCTCTTCATCACGGCCTGATAGACGCAGGTAATCAATCGCCATTTGGTCAATTGGGAAAATACCACAAGTCGCACCATACTCTGGTGACATATTGGCAATGGTAGCGCGGTCCGCTAGCGGCATGCTGTGCAGGCCTTGACCGTAGAATTCGACGAACTTACCTACCACACCATGTGCACGCAACATCTCAACGACACGTAATACCAAATCGGTTGCGGTGACGCCTTCGGTTAGCTTGCCTTTTAACTCAAACCCGACCACTTGTGGAATCAGCATCGAAGACGGTTGGCCTAGCATCGCAGCTTCAGCTTCGATACCGCCCACACCCCAACCAAGCACGCCAATACCATTAATCATCGTGGTATGGCTATCTGTACCAAATACTGTATCTGGATAAGCTGTCAGCTCACCATCGACGTCTGCTGCCATCACCACACGGGCTAAATATTCAAGGTTAACCTGATGCACGATACCTGTCGCTGGTGGTACCACGACGAAGTTTTCAAAGGCTTGCTTGCCCCAATGCAAAAATTCATAGCGCTCATTATTACGCTTAAATTCAATCTTCTCATTCAAATCTAGCGCATCTTCGCGGCCATAAGCATCAACCTGTACAGAGTGGTCGACGACCAGCTCACTAGGGATAAACGGATTGATCTGCTCAGCCTTACCGCCAAGCTCGACCACTGCATCACGCATCGCAGCCAAATCGACTACTGAAGGTACACCAGTGAAATCCTGTAATACCACACGCGCTGGCATAAAGGCGATTTCTTTTGACGCCTCAGCCCCTGCATCCCAGTTGGCAACCGCTTCGATATGGTTTTTACCAACTGACTGGCCGCCGTCCTCGTTACGCAATAGGTTTTCTAATACCACTTTCATGCAAAATGGTAGTGTCTTGATATGCTCATAAGTTTCGGTCAGCTTTGGCAGGCTGTAGTAGGCATGTTCCTTGCCAGCAACCGAAAGGGTGTCTTTTACATCAAAAATATCACTCATGATAGCTTCCTTATCGTTGTTATAAATCCTGGACATAAATTATTATAAGTTTATGTATGACTGGTGGCTCAATAAATGATTGATCTGTCTTGAATCAATATCGCAGTTTCGCAAAACTGTCTGATATAAATTTTTGTTAACAAAAGAGATAATCATATCTGTAGTGATTAACAGAAACTCCCTTTTACCATAACAAACATATAAGGCTTTGTTAACGTCTGGACGTTGTCGAATCGTGGCACAATCGTAAACGTAACAACGGTTTAGCGAGCTATTGTTAAATGACTTATTCCTACTCAATTTTTATCTTTTTTACGTCGCCCACTGCGGAACACGTAGCTGTCTTCATAAAAGTCAGTATCTGCATTCTCTGCCCAAAAATGTGGCACTCCTAAAATCGGTAACGGCGCAAGCTGGCGCGGTTTGACGTCATCATTTGATAATAATGTGTCCATGTATTCGGCAACTCTGTCATCCAAATAGCGCATACGTTCAGCTAAGGATAAGGTAAAGAATTCTGGTGCAACGTGAATGACAATGCTGTGAGCGCATAGAGGTTTGCGTGGGTGTACCAACTGCTCAAGCAGGGCATGCCCAAAGATATAAACTGCGGCTTGAGCGCTAGAACTTGGTTGTGTTGGGTTGTCCCATTTAGCACGCGGCTTCACCAAACTTGTCTGCCAGTCAAAATCAACCAATGCCTTACCGATACTAGCATCAGAAGTCACTAGCACTGCCCCATTTTCATCAAAGACAGTAATAGTGTCGCGCACACGCCCTCGACGCTCACTAATGCCCTGCTTTGCGATTTCTAGCATATGGTAGTAATTGAGCATAGCTTTAGTCTTTGGAAAAGTCAGCCAAATACTGCCATTAAACAAGTCATGTAAGTTATCACGCGTCGGGATATTGCCAGTTGTGCCGATAAATTGTTCATAGGCTTCCCCTTCAGGCAATGCATCTTGAGAGACGAATTGTAGCGTCTGAGATTTGTGGTCATGAGCAGGTTTGGTATGTGGTAAAGGCTGTTGCAAGTGATCAGCCTGCTGCGTTATCGCCGTTTTTAAGACCTTGGCAATCGTGTCAGGCGTATTGATGTCAGAAGCATTTATATCGTACTCATCTATGCTTTTCACATTATCCAAACTTTCTGAATCACCCAAATCACCCAAATTATCCAAGCTATTTCTCTGTGATTTCGAGCGACTAAGCCGCTCAATCGTGTTGCTGATATAAATCAATTGAGTAATATGCGATAACCAAGGCACTTGCCAATCAATAGCAGCAAAGCTGTTATCAAGCTGACCTTCTACTATAGGCAGCTGCTTAGTATGAGTAACGGAGTTATGTGTGGCGGGTAAATCACTGGCAGACATAGAAGCTCTCTCTTACAGGCTATCTCTATTAGACGTATGGATGGTCTATGGTATCATGGTGCGCTTTTTTACTGCTAGATACGCCGCTCGAAAGGACTTTTTGAGCGCTACGGATGAATAAGTTTTATGGCAAATTTTAATACCCACTTAAATGTCGCCTTTATGGTCAGCGGCACACTGAGTTTGACGGTTTATAAAGCTGGATTGATTGATGATTCAGGGTTTTTGGTGTGCGTAGCGCTTGGTACTATCGGTGGATTGCTGCCAGACTTGGATTCTGATAATTCAACACCGATTAAGCTCGGTTTTAATATCACCTCGTTCATATTTGCTTTTGGTCTGGTCATGCATTGGCGTAGTGACTTGAGCTTACTGGCATTGATAGTATTGTGGCTAGCAGGCTACGGTTTCATGCGCTACGTGGTTTTTCATATTTTTACTACTATGACGGTGCATCGCGGCGTCATCCACTCTGTGCCGTATATGGCGATACTGGGATTGGGTCTGACGTGCCTAAGTTATTATGGCTTGCACCTACCACTGACGACTAGCTGGTTTTATGGTCTGTTTTTATTTGGGGGCGCGATGGTGCACTTATCATTGGACGAGCTGTATAGCGTCAATCTGTCCAATATGAAAATGAAACGTTCATCGGGCACGGCGATGAAGTTTTATCAGCCAAAAGACAAATGGTGGTATTTGCTCTTATATACTATTCTTGCGCTACTGGTATACGCCGCCCCACCTTTTGAGATGTTTTGGTCACGATTGAGCGACCCTTCTGCATGGGCTCAGCTCAAAGTCGGCATATTGCCAGAATTAATAAAAAGCATGCTGCAATAAAGTTATCAAAAGACCATTAAGCCTAAACGAATAAGCCCCAACAAAAATTAGAGTAAAACATGCAATCTTACCCAGATACCTGCCCTTGCCAAATCAATCCAACAGCAGAGACGACAGACGCTCCACTATCCTATCAAGACTGCTGCCAGCCTTATCATGATGCTTTTTATAATGGTGCTTTTTATAATGATGAGGTTGACAAAGCAGGTGGTATAAAAGCGGAGACAGCCGAACGGTTGATGCGTACGCGCTATAGTGCCTTTGCATTGGTGAAACCAGAGTATATCGTCAAGACCACAGTACCTGCGCAGCAAGCATTACTTGATGTTGTAGCGATTGAAAGTTGGGCTAAAGAGACAGATTGGGCAGGATTAGAGATTGTAGAGCACACGCCAAAACTGGGTAAAAGACATGCACAAGTCGAGTTCAAAGCTTATTTTAGAAGTCCTGAGAAAACAACTGGTGGTTTAGCAGTAAAAGTACAAGCCCATCATGAGCTGTCCACATTCATAAAGGTAAAAGACAAAGCTAATCAAGATGCACATTGGTATTTCTTAGACCCTACGGTTGCGATGACTGTCAGCCAAAAGCAACCGTGCATTTGTGGGTCTGGAGAGAAATTTAAGCGGTGTTGTGGGGGATATTTATGAAGCTAAAGTGCTTGATAACGCTCGTACAAATCTTCCATTTGGCCTATATGTTTGTCGTTAGACAATAACTCGATACCGTTTATTTTAGCAGTTGCAAAGTGAAAGACATCAAATTTGCGCTTGTCTACATTCTTATTGATACCTTGGCTGTCCGCTTCATGCTTGTCTAAGCGATATAAATCAGTCGCTAAGTCCGTCACGTCTTTACTGATATCTAACCAAGTAAACTCTTCAACAGCCGCTCTAAACTTATCAAAATCTTCGCTCTCATTTTGACCAAATTTTCTTAAAAACTCATATCTTAGTAACGGTGTAATGACTAATTCGATATTATCATCATTGATGAGTGCCAACAAATCCGTCAACCGCTCAATAAGATCGGTATCATTTTCATCAATATTTTTACCTTCTAATAGGTAAGTCAAAAAATTTGAGTCCAGTAACTTCGCAATTTCTGTATCCATGATTATTGCGTTCCCTCTTTAAGCTCATTAATCCGCTTTTCTAGCAGTGCAGACAACATTTTTTTGGCGTTTTTTTGCTGCGGCGCATTATCACGCGCCAGCTTAAGCTTGTTAATATCAATATCAAAGGCGTCTTTTAATAAGTCCACAAACGCCGCATTATTAGGATGTTCTATTAGTTCAGTTTTGACGATACCATCGTCTTCATCACGATATAACTCATAAGCTTCGCCATGTTGCAATTGGCTCAAAACAATAGCGGAGTGCGTGGTAATATAAAATGTTGTATTGGGAAACAGACGCTTCAAGGTTGGAATAATAGTCGCTTGCCACTTGGTATGCAGATGGCTTTCAATTTCATCGATAAATACCACGCCTTTGACATGGGCGATGTTGGTTTCATTAGTGAAATAGCTATAACCTGCGATTATGGATTGCATGATTTTAAGTATTGAAGCAAAGCCGCTAGAAAGCTCGGATAATTCAGTTTTTTTATCTGCAACTTTAATGAATACGCGATTGTTGCCTGAGATTTCAAGAAAGCTTGCATCAATGCGTTTGTCAATTTTACTAAGTAAGTCAAATAAAGTTTTAATCTCTATTTCTCGATTATCTTCTACAGACTGATACGGATTCGCAGATCGAGCACGTTGAATAATCCATTTTTCAATATCTGTATCCATATTTAAATCTTTTAGACCCGTACTTTCGACTCCTGTTATTAACCTATCTAAGTAGCTAGATTTCCTTTCTTCTTTTACGCCAATACCATCAAAATTATCGCGAGAAATCGAACTATTATACTCAGAACCATCTCTTATATAACCTCTACTTTGTGCGCCTACAAAGTTTATAGGGAGATTATGATAATTTGTCCCAAAAAAAACTTTTTCAAAGTCGTAGTAGTTACCTGTAGCTGGTTTAAGAGCTTTGCTAGATAAATTAGATATGTATCTTGTAAATGGGAAATGTCTTTCAGGAAAAACGGCGTAATCACCAGATAAGAAGTCATTATTGTGTACTAGGTATGAAATAAACAAAGCCTCTAAACACTTCGTCTTGCCGATGCCATTCTCACCAATCATACAATACACGCGCTGCTCAGGCTGAAAGCTCAGGTGCACATCACCGACACCTACTAGCTGTTTTATTTGAATGTCATTGCCTAACATGGCTACACCTAATTTTTATTAAACTATTAGTTTGATAATGAAACAGCGAGTTTAGAAATACAAGTCAATTACCCTAAACACTCGCCCCAACGGCTCGTGCAATCGCAATGCCTTCGTCCACTGTCAAAAACTTGCGCTGGCTTGGGCTGTCTTTATAAATGACGTCACCATCTTGAAAGATTAAGCATTCATTTACCGCTAACTGTTGCCATTTCTCATTTTCAGTCAGTGGCACGGTGACTAGAATAGTAACTTTATCCGTGTCTGTGGTCACATCACCAAAGTTAATCGCCATATCATCATCAGCGAGTTTCGCTTCACCAAATGGCGCTTTACGCGTGAGATAAAACAGTAAGCTACCCGCATAAGCCAGTTGCCACCTGCCATTCGATATTAAGCAATTAAATAACCCATTGGCAGATAGATAACGACATTGCGTAGTCAAAAAATTAAACAGCGTCTTGTCGTCAGGACGCGATTTAAAGCTACTTTTTAGACGATTGACCAGATAGCAAAATGCCATCTCAGAATCAGTTGAACCAACTGGCTGACAGTGTGAGGCATTGCCATTGTCTTGTAAGCGCTGACAGCGTTTGATAAATTCGCTATTCATCTGTCCATTGTGCGCAAACACCCACTGCTCGCCCCATACTTCACGGACAAACGGATGCGTATTGGCCAAGCAGTTTTGCCCTTGAGTAGCCTTGCGAATATGCGCAATGACATTCATGGCTTTGATTGGGTAGTTATTGACCAAATCAGCGACTGGTGACAGATGGCTTGGGCGATTGTCATGAAACAAACGCAGACCCGTTGAGTCATTTGCCGTTTCATCATTAATTTTGTCATTATTGGCGCATTCGCTGCGTTCAAAAAACGCAATGCCAAAGCCGTCTTCATGGCTGTCCGTCATACCGCCGCGCTTGCGAAATCCTGCAAAGCTAAAACCAATATCGGTTGGGGTGTTGCAGTTCATTCCTAAGAGTTGACACATTTAAACATCACCGCCATTGTTATTGTTAAGCGAATCATCATTTATTATCGGGTTGCTTTGAGTAGAGTTGCTTTGAGCGGCAGATAGCGCATCAAAGTCAGCATCACTCATCTCATCCAGCAAGGCCGCGCCATCGGTTGGAATGGTCGCTAAGATACGCTGAGCTTCTGCCAAATCCGTATCCTCTACCCAAAGAACGATACCAGAGTTCATACCAGGGATAGCACTTAGCGGCTGTAAAGACACGGTAATGCCGTTATTTTTCAGCAGATTGGCATGCAGCTCGCCTTGCATATTGGTGTCGTAGCGTGCCAGTTTGTGCCAGTTATCAACTTGATCGGTCATGGGATCGCCTTATAGTTTTGGTACCAGAATAAATGAATAAGCAATGCTTACGACAATTGATCGAGCGTATATTCTTTGATTGCGAACTCACTACTATTGCTCAATTTTTCACGGGCTTGCTCAGCTTGCGTGATGCTGCTAAACACACCGATTATTTGATTGTCTGATGCCGTACCAGAAAGCACAAATACGGTGTTTTGCGATTTTTCAACATGCGCCCAATGATAAGCGGCCAAACGTTTCATCAAGTCAGGGTTTTTGACCATGATGTTATCACCCGTACGACCTTCGGTACGGTTGTAGTGAATCACGTTTAGGCGTAACAACCAAAAAATCACTGCCGCTTTTGCCAGCATAACAGGTAGTGCGCGTTTTTCATCGTTGTTAAGTGTACGTTTGGACTCATAGCCTTGTAAGAATGCCGACATTTTACTGCGGTCAAAATTCACCGATTCGCCTTGTTCGGCAACGCCCCACGTAGTACAAAAGTCATTAATGGTAATGGCAATATCCATCACGTAATGCTCAACACTGACTTCGGTAAAGTCTAATAAACCAGTGAGACGCTCTTCCCCTTTTTGCAGATTCCATAGGGTGTTGTCAGCGAACATATCTAAATGGCATAGACCTTTTGGCAAGGTTGCCAATGGTAATTCTGAATAAGAGCGCCAGATATCGCTCATCAGCTTGGCTTCGTCACCTGGCATAAACTGCATTTCACGGTCGCGCACATCTGCCCATGGGTACAGAGGCACGCCATATTGCTCACTTGGTTGTAGTGCTTGTAGCGTTTCATGCAGCATCGCTAATGCCGCGCCAATGTCATGACACATCGCTTGCGTGGTTTGATCAGGATGTGAGCCTGCTAAACACGGCACTAAAGTAATCGCTTTGTCTTCATAATGGATGACATAGCGCTTATTGTTGGTATCATTTTCAGTCTGAGAGTCGTTTGCGTCAATAACTGCCAATGGCGCGGCAACTGGTAATTTGCCATTTAATTGATTGAGGATAACGGCCATTTTTTCGATATCAGCAGGCGGACGCTCTTCAAATAAAGTGAATACATAAGAGTATGTGCCATCTACATCGTCAGTCGTTTGAATAAACCAGTTTGAGTTTTTAATACCTTGAGTGATCGGAATCGCACGGGCAAACGACACACCAAAGCTTTGGCAAAAGGCGGCAAACTGATCATCGGTTAACTGGGTATAGACGGACATGACATCTCACTTATAGCAATTGGATAAGAAGTTAAATAGGATAAATTTATGCGGTAATGACAGCAATTGTACCGCGCATGATAAAACTATGGTGAAAAGCGTAATAATCTTGCGAAAACCTGCCTGAAATAGCAGTGATTTTGCTAGACTAGCGCCTATGAATTGATTATAAGGTGAAAGACCCTATGTTAGCAAAGCGTATCATTCCTTGCTTGGACGTTGACAATGGCCGCGTGGTCAAAGGCGTGCAATTTGTCGATATCAAAGACGCAGGCGATCCTGTCGAAGTAGCCAAACGCTACAACGAACAGGGCGCTGATGAGATTACTTTTTTGGATATTACTGCGACTAATGATGAGCGCGATACCACTTATCATACTGTTGAACGCATGGCAGAAACGGTATTCGTTCCGCTGACTGTTGGCGGCGGCGTGCGTAAAATCGCTGATATCCGCAATTTACTCAATGCTGGCGCGGATAAAGTGGCGATTAACTCAGCAGCCGTATTTACACCGGAGTTCGTTGGTGAAGCCGCGCAGAAATTTGGTAACCAGTGTATCGTCGTTGCTATCGATGCCAAACGCGTCGCTGATATCAACGTCGATGGTATCGTCGTACCACGTTGGGAGATTTTCACTCATGGTGGTCGTAAACCAACCGGTATCGATGCCGTTGCTTGGGCGAGCAAAATGGCAGAGTTGGGCGCTGGTGAACTACTGGTCACCTCGATGGACGGTGACGGTACCAAAAAAGGCTACGACTTGGCGCTCATGCAGCAAATTACGAGCCGCGTTAATGTACCAGTTATCGCTTCAGGCGGCGTCGGTAACCTGCAACATTTAGCAGAAGGCGTACTAGAAGGCGGCGTAGATGCCGTACTTGCCGCCAGTATTTTTCACTTCGGTGAGTACACGGTACTGGAGGCCAAAAAGTATATGGCAGCGCAAGGAATACAGATGCGTCTTTAGCACGCTCGTAATATACAAATAAAACCTAAAAAAATGCTATCATAGCGCTAACCATTTATTTTCGTTCAATTAACTGGGGCAACGCCAAAACAATAGGCGACCGAGTCGATTGAACGCATCAGACTATTTAGCTATTTATTGACGCCTATATTTCAATTGAACGCTTATTAAGCAAAGGATTTTTTATGTCGAATTTACAACAGCAGCGCAACGACGTGACTCATATAGATGGTAACCTACATCAAAACGCTGATGCTCGCATTGGTATCGTTGTTGGTCGTTTTAACGGTTTTGTCGTTGAGTCATTGGTTGATGGTGCAATCGATGCCCTACTCCGTCATGGTGTATTGGGTAGCAACATTACTGTTATTCGTGTACCTGGCGCATTTGAGCTACCACTTGTGGCCCAACGTGCTGCTGAATCAGATCGTTTTGACGCGATTGTGGCACTGGGTGCAATCATCCGTGGCAGCACGCCGCATTTTGATATTGTAGCTAGCGAGTCGGCCAAAGGTTTGAGCGCTGTGGCAATGGATTATAATATCCCTGTTGCTAACGGTATCATCACTACTGATAGCATCGAGCAAGCTATCGAGCGCTCTGGTACTAAAGCGGGCAACAAAGGCTCTGAAGCTGCGATGGTTGTACTAGAAATGATCGCTGTTTTGTCACAGCTAGATATTGATGATATCGATGAAGCGTAAGCTTTAAAGCTCAAATTTATTAGTTTAACTGGTGCTGCTATTTAGTAATAACAGCACCTCATAGCACTAGCCAGCTATCAAAACAATTGGCTACTTTTTGAATTTTCGCCGTATTTCTATATCCTTTAAAGCTTTGAATCAGCAAAGTTAAAAAGCTACTTTGCTAATTTATATTTTGACTGGGTATCATCTCAAAAATTTAGGTACAGACCCCCTATGACTGACCAACTCAAGCGCGCTATTAGCGCTGCGAAAACCGCACAAGCCAATGATGGACAAGCTGAAGCTACCCGTATAGCGAGCAGTAGTGCGGGTGATCAAACATTCGATATGAGTGAGTCTTCTTATAAGACCAGTCACACTGCTATCCGTAAGGCACGTCGCTTTGCGATGCAAGGCCTATACGAATGGCTCGTCACTGATCGCCGCTTTGATGTAGATGGTAAGCTTGGCTGGAAAGCCAATGCTCCGCACGATATTGCTGCTCGCACGCGTGCAACCAATGCCATGCATACCGTCCATATCGGTTATTATCATGAAATGATGCGCGACATTCCAGAGCAAATTGAAGCACTCGATGCGCTTATCAGTCAGCATCTCGATCGTGAGGTTGATAAGCTAGATACTGTTGAGCACGCTATCTTGTTGATTGGCGCGTATGAGCTACAAAACCGTATGGAGATTCCATATAAGGTTGTGCTTGACGAAGCAATGAAGCTAAATAATCACTTTGGCGCGACTGACGCTCATAAACTGATCAATGCGGTACTGGATAAAATGGCTGGTGAGCTGCGTGCTTTAGAGGTACAAGCAGACACCAATGCCAATCTACGTACATCACAAAAAGCGGCTAAACAATCTGAAGCGAGTTCGGCTGAAGTAACGGTAGCTGACAATATCGAAGCGGCTACTGAAACAGAAAGCACGATCGTCGATGAGCCGACTGCATCAAATAAGCCGCGTATCAGTGCTAACAAAGCTAACGTTAAACGCAGTAGTGCCAGTAAAGCCAGTGCAAATATCAGTGACTTTAAGGCGAGTAAGAAAAACGCTAACGATACCAAAGACTAAGACTAGCCATGAACGAGTTTGAGCTGATTGAGCGTATATTCTCACAGATGCAGGCCACGCATGCACCATCAACTGGTATCGAAAAAGGTATCGGTGACGATGCGGCGGTGATAGCATTGCCAGCAGGATCACGCTTGGTTAGCTGTATTGATACACTGGTTCAAGGTCGTCACTTTTATGCTGATTGGCAAAGAGTTGATGAACTAGCATTTGCGATTGGCTATAAAGCCGTGGCTGTTAATGTCTCAGACATTGCAGCTATGGGTGCGACACCGCATAGCATTATGCTAGCGTTGGCACTACCTGAACGTTTAGCAAATCACGAATGGCTCACTGAATTTGCCAAAGGGCTGTTTCATGCGTGCCAGCTGTTTAGCGTGACGCTGATAGGTGGTGATACGACACGCAGTGAGCGTTTAGTACTTAGCATCAGCGCGCAAGGGTTGCTCGCCGCAGATACACCAGCCATTTATCGCTCAGGTGCGCAAGTGGGTGATAAGGTTTATGTCTCAGGCACCCTTGGTGATGCCGCTTTCGCCTTAAAGTATCCTGACAGCGCACAAGGTATTGATTTGGCACATCGTCTACATATGCCAACGCCGCGTATTGCGCTAGGTGCAGCATTGGCAAAGATCGGTGCAACAGCGATGATAGACATCTCCGACGGCCTTTATCAAGATCTTGGCCATATCTGTCAACAAAGCTCTGTCGGCATGCGCATCCATTTAGACAAGCTACCGAGTAGCGAGTCATTATCTACTATCGATTTGTCTGATCGCTTGTTAGGTCAGCTAGCGGGCGGCGATGATTATGAATTGGCATTTACTTTGCCTGCACATATCAAACCGCCTACTGGCAACACACCTGTCACTTGTATCGGTGAGGTAATTGCACTAGCAGATCTGATAGCGATAGATACCAAGTCTTCTGATAACTCACGTCTTGAACTGTTTTATAAAAATCAGCCAGTGGCGCCTACTCAGCCCGCACCGTTTTCAATATGGCCCAACCTTACTGGCTACCAACACTTTACAGGCTAATCCATGACTGATCACGACTTATCTAAGCCTGACATCCGTAAAGCAAATAACTGCCCACCCTTACCGGTCGGTGCCAGTATGCTTGACCGTGCAGTCTATTGGCTTGGGCTAGGTTTAGGTAGTGGTTTACCACGCCGTGCACCTGGCACTTGGGGTACCGTTGGTGGGCTGATTGTGGGCGTGCCCCTCATGAGTCTAGGTTTTATTCCTTTTTTACTGCTGACTATTTTATCTTGTTTGGTTGGTGTCTGGATCTGTGGGCGTACTTCTGAGTTAATGCAGGTGCACGATGATCCACATATTGTGTGGGATGAATGGGCAGGCATGTGGATTACCTTATTACCGTTATCTTACATTTTGTCTTATTTATTTCCTAAGCCTGAAAACACATTGTCGTTAATGACGATGCCTATGTTTTGGGGCTGGCTACCGACCGCCTTTATCCTATTTCGATTTTTTGATATCGTTAAGCCGCCACCGATTGGATGGGCTGACAAAAGAGTTGCTGGTGGGTTAGGCATTATGCTTGATGACATCATCGCCGGTATCATGGCAGCAGTAGTATGGGTAGTGGTTATGTTTGGTGTGCTGTTATAAGCTACCCTAACTACTACGATGCTGAATTGGCTACTCTACAACCGCTAATCCTAGCAACGTTATCAATTTGAACGCTACTCTCTTGCATAGATGATTGATCTACTGTTAGCAGGTTGTATTACAAAGCCTGCACATCACAGCATTTTTATAAATGAACATTTGCGCTATAATCCAATATTATATTTTGTTACATTTGTGAGCCTATTATGACATCTCCTCTTTCTGTAATTATTTTAGCTGCCGGTAAAGGCACACGTATGCAATCGGCAAAGCCAAAGGTATTGCAGACATTGGCTGGGAAGTCTTTATTAGGTCATGTGCTAGATACTTGCCATCAGCTAACTGTTGATGAAACCATCATTGTTCATGGCTTTGGTGGTGATCAAGTAAAGTCAGAAATTACCAATCAATATACACAAGCATCGATTACTTGGGTTGCTCAAACTGAGCAATTGGGAACCGGCCATGCGGTCAAGGTGACACTGTCTGATTTACCCAAGTCAGGACAAAGTCTTATTCTTTACGGTGATGTACCATTGGTCAGCTGTCAAACACTAACGGCATTAAAAACTGCCAATACTAATGGTATGTCGATGCTGACGCTGACGGTCGATAATCCGTTTGGATTGGGTCGGATTAAGCGTGACCAAGCGGGTAATATTGAAGCCATCGTTGAACAAAAAGATGCTGATACTGAAGAGCAAAGCATTAGAGAAATTAATAGCGGTATTTACTGTGTCGACAATGCGCTACTGCACAAATATTTACCTGAGCTCTCTAACGATAATGCACAGCAAGAATATTATCTGACGGATATCGTCAAAATGGCAGTTGCCGATGGTATTACTATCGCAGCGATTGAGCCTGAGCATACGTTTGAGATTGAAGGGGTTAATAATCGTCAACAGCTTGCTAGTCTAGAACGCACTTGGCAACGTAAGCTAGTTGCTGACTTACAAGAAACTGGCGTACAGTTCGCCGACCCTACTCGTGTCGATATTCGTGGTACGTTGACCGCTGGTCAAGACGTATTTATTGACGTTAATGTGGTATTTGAAGGTGACTGTACCTTGGGTGACAACGTCTATATCGAAGCGGGCTGTGTCATCAAAAATGCCAAGATTGGTAATGCCTGCTACATCAAACCGTATTGCGTGATCGATCGCGCTGATATCGGTGCTGGTGTTGATATCGGGCCTTTTGCGCACTTGCGTCCTGATACCGTACTATCTGATAATAGCAAAGTTGGTAACTTTGTCGAAATTAAGAAATCGACTATCGGCAAAGGCAGTAAAGTAAATCACTTAAGCTATGTCGGCGATGCGACTGTCGGTACAGGCGTTAATATCGGCGCTGGTGTCATTACTTGTAACTATGACGGTGCTAATAAATCGCAAACCATCATTGAAGACAATGCGTTTATCGGCTCTAATGCTAGCTTAGTCGCGCCAGTGACGATTGGCGATACTGCTACCGTTGCCGCTGGTTCTGTGATTACCAAAGACGTTGATCGTAGTGCCTTAGCGTTTGGTCGTGCGCGTCAAGTACAAAAAAATGACTTTCAAAGACCCATTAAAAAATAATTGCTCATTGGTATTTTAGTCGGCTACAGTCATTCTTGAACCAATTTAAGCAGTGCGGCAATTTTTGTGGTACTGCTTCACTATATTTGTCGTTTGATGATTCATCATTAATGACCAACCAAATTTTTTGATCTTGCACCATTATATATTGAACTACTAAAAATTGAATCTAAGGAATAGCCATGTGTGGAATTGTAGGCGCCGTTGCTGAGCGAAATATCGCTAATATCTTACTTGAAGGCCTAAAGCGTTTAGAATATCGCGGCTATGACTCAGCTGGCCTGACGGTTATTCGTGATGGTGAACTACACCGTGAGCGCCAAGTGGGTAAAGTACAGGCACTGGTTAATGCCGTTGCTATCAACCCAGAGTTTTTTGATGGTCATATTGGTATTGCTCATACGCGCTGGGCAACCCATGGCGAGCCAGCACAACGTAACGCGCATCCACACGTGTCAGGTAAGATTGCGGTCGTTCATAATGGTATCGTCGAAAACTACGCTGAACTAAAAGAAGAGTTAATAGCCAAAGGCTATGTGTTTACTTCACAGACAGATACTGAAGTTGTAGCGCATCTGATCCATGATATCTACAAAAAGACACCTGACTTGTTAGAAGCAGTACGCACCATTATCCCGCTACTGCACGGTGCTTTTGCATTGGGTATCGTCCACGTAGATTGCCCTGATGAGCTCATTACTGTACGTCTAGGCTCACCTTTGGTTATTGGTGTCGGTATCGGTGAGAATTTTATCGCATCAGATCAGTTGGCTTTGCTGCCGGTGACTAACCGCTTCATGTATCTAGAAGAAGGCGATATCGCCAAATTAACTCGCAATAGCATTCAGGTTTATGCAGATGGTGTTGAAGTCCAACGTCAGATACATGAAATTGATGCAACCCAGCACAATGCCGATAAAGGCGAGTTCAAACATTATATGCTCAAAGAGATTTACGAGCAGCCAGATGCCGTCGCTCGTACGATAGAGATGGCTTTGGACAATGGTGAAACGACTAAACTACGCGACGATTTTTTACAGCGTCATGAGACACTGTTGTCAGGTATTCGTCATGTGCAAGTGATTGCCTGTGGTACCAGTTATCATGCCGGTATGGTCGCAAAATACTGGTTTGAGAACCTTATCCGTATACCTTGTTCCGTCGAGGTTGCCAGCGAATTCCGCTATCGCAATCCTGTCGTCGTCGATAATACTTTGGTCATCTGTATTTCTCAATCTGGTGAAACGGCTGACACCTTATCAGCATTACGTGATATCCAGAAGCAAACACCAGCAGGCTTAGTCAGCTTGGCACTATGTAATGTACCGACGTCATCGTTGGTACGTGAAACAGACATCTTCTTACCAACGTTAGCAGGGCCTGAGATTGGCGTCGCCTCTACCAAAGCATTTACCACTCAGCTTGTGGCCTTGATACTATTGATATTAAAAGTTGGTGTCACGCAAAAGCGCATGACTGACGAACACCTAAATACGTTATTAAGTGAGTTACATCAATTACCAGGACAACTCTACGCCAGCTTAAACCTTGATGGTCCTATTAAGACCATGAGTGAAAGCTTTGAAGATAAGAAAAGCTGTCTATTTTTAGGTCGCGGGCTACAGTTCCCGATTGCGCTAGAAGGTGCGTTAAAGCTAAAAGAAATCTCTTACATTCATGCAGAAGGTTATGCGGCAGGTGAACTCAAACACGGCCCATTGGCATTGGTCGACAAAGACATGCCCATCGTCGTACTCGCCCCTAAAGACAGTATGTTTGATAAATTAAAGGCCAACATGCAAGAAGTGCATGCGCGTCATGGTGAGCTATTTGTGTTCGCTAGCGAAGCCAGTCAAATGGTCGCAGAAGATAGACTACATTTAGTATATGTGCCTGATGTTTGCGAGACGCTTGCCCCTATTGTCTACAGCGTGCCTGTGCAGTTGTTGTCATACCATGTAGCAGTAATGCGTGGCACAGACGTCGATCAACCGCGCAATTTGGCAAAATCAGTCACGGTAGAATAAGAAAAACTACTCTACGTAAGATCTGAAAAGACAAGTATTTACCCCTGCTATTGTGAACTCAGTAGCAGGGGTTTTTTATGATTTTAAAACGACCTACTAGCAGTTTAAAAAAGTCGTAATAATTGCCTGAGCAAAAATTAAATAAAGATACTTATATCCAGCTCCAAATAATCCTCATATTTTAAAAACTGGTGAAAAGCAGAATTTCGATACAAAAAAATAGTGACACTCTATCTATTAATTAGAGTATCACTATTATTGTGCTTATTTGGTGGCTACATTTAGTTGCCTATAACGACGTTTAGTCTCTCTCTAGCACCACTCTATAGCGAGCATTACCACTCTCTAGTCGCTCAAATGCTTCATTAATCTCAGACATTTTATACGTTTCAGTGACTGGCTGAATATTATGTCGAGCAGCAAAATCTAGCATTTTACGTAGCGTCGCTGGTGAGCCAACTGGCGAGCCTGATAGACTGTTCTGAGCCATAATCATTGGTGCAGCCGATATCTCTAATGGCGCTTCTAGCAGTCCAACAAAATGCAGCTTACCTTTTGGTCTTAGCGTCTTGATCACGACATCCCAGTTCATATCAACGTTCACTGTTGAGATGATTAGATCGAAAGAACCTGCGGCTTTTTCAATTTCGCTATCATCTCTTGAGTTTAGTGAATGATGAGCGCCCATCTCTTTTGCTTCTTCCATTTTTGATTCACTGGTAAATGCCGTCACTTCACAGCCCCACGCATTGGCAAACTGCAATGCCAAATGACCCAAACCACCAATGCCAATTACAGCCACTTTAGAAGTTGGTTTGATGTCGTACTGCATAAGTGGGTTAAACACTGTGACACCGCCACATAACAGTGGTCCTACCGCGTTAAAATCAAGCCCTTCAGGTATCTTGATGACGCTAGTATCTTTTGCGCGTACTTTATCTGCAAAGCCGCCATGATTACCAATTATCGTACCTTCTTGCTCAGGGCATAGGTTGTGGTCTCCATCGATGCATAGATCGCAGACATTGCAGTACCCTTTATGCCAGCCAAGTCCGACTTTATCGCCCAACTCTAGATGCTTGACGTGCTTGCCTTTATTGAGAACTTTACCTGCAACTTCATGTCCACCGACAAACGGATATTGAGTCATACCCCATTCGTTTCGCCACATCGATAAATCACTATGGCAGATACCGCAGCTATGTATTGTCAGTTCAATATAATTTCGATACAAGGAAACCGAGTGCAAGTTATACATTAGTATGCTTAGCGAGGATGACGCTGTAGCGGATTTATATAGACTTGACTATACTTCGATTTCTACTTCGTGATCGCCTAGAGCACCTGGATCGTATTCATAAGGCTCAAACTTGCCACCTTTCTCTTTTGCTGCGTATGCGTTAATCATAGTTGTTCCTTATTTTCTAGTTTTTTTAGAGATTAATTTATAGTGATTGGTTTATCGCTCTAGCAGCTATCAATCTATTAGTAAAATTAAAATAGTGCTATAAGAGGTAAACAATTTCTTCAATAAATTTGATTGGACAGACTATAGCAAAGACTGACCCAACTAATCCATTCAACTTACCAGTTTTAGACTAACGTCATACAAAGAGTCATACTTAGCAGGCAATAACTCATCAAAAGACTGCTTATCGTCAGAAATATTGCTTGGTTACTTATGTTGTTTGATTACTTATACAGTGCATGTCTTCTTCGATAACCTGTCAGTTTTGGCGTCTTCAATACCTGCAATAAAAGACAGATTACCATTAGTGACATTCCTAGCCAGCCGATAGGAGAGAATGTTTCACCGATTATAATGATAGCCAATATAGTGGCCACGATAGGTTCTAACAATGTGATAAGTGTCGCTTTGCTCGCCTCAATCACTCTCAACGCTTGACCAAAAAGTAAATATCCAAAAAACATTGGCGCAATTGCAAGATATAGGGCAACGCTTATATGTTTTGCATCCAAAAACAGGTTTTCCCCTGTTAATAATAATGATGGCAACAATAAAATCGACGACAGACCAAACATACTGGCCATCGCTGATTTCGAGTTTACCCCGTTCTCTATCATTTGACGTGCTGTCCATGAGTATGTGGCATAGGTCAATCCTGCAACTAATCCTAACAACACGCCTAGTATTCGATTATTTGCTTGTGTGTTTATATCTAAATATTGGGTTTTCCCTAAAGTCAGCAAAATAACGCCAACCACACCAAATATAAAACTTATCACCCATCGACTAGTGACTATTTTATTGCTAATCAGACGCTCCATGATAACAGTGAAAAATGGTGCACTGGCAATTGAGATCACTGTACCAATAGCGACACCTGCCAATCTCATGGAGGAATAAAAAGCCAAAGGATAGATAGCAACGCATAGGCTACCAATGAATAAGAGACTGGGTTTAGAAAGTAGTTTCTGTCTATCGCTCAATAAATTATTCTTAGCATTCAGTACTAGCAATACACCGCCTATCCCCATCGAAAACGCACCAACGGCTAATGGACTAACGTCAGGTATAAAAGCAGAGGCTGTACCTGTCGTTCCCCAAAGGACACTGGCAGCTATCACACATAAAATAGCACTTAGACTAGATTTAGTCTGCAGCATAGTAGCTACCTCTAACGTTATAATGAATAACATTATTATAGAGGGTTATAGACTACTATTTGTGCAGATTAGACGGTTTGCATGTCTGGTTAGACGTGTTTTAATTTGGAAGGGGCAATACCAAAATATTTAGAAAAGCGGCGGCTAAAAGCACTAACATCCGTATAACCAACCAGTTCGGCTATGATAGCGATAGGTGAATCAGTATGTAGTAACAAAGCTTGTGCCTTTTGCATTCTGATCTTTGTGATGTACTCAGTGACGGTTTGGTTTGTTTGCGATTTGAAGTTCTTTTTAAACTGTGTGGCACTGAGACAAGAGATATCCGCCAACACTTCGACAGAAAGGTTCTTAGCAAAATTGTGGTGAATATACGCGACGACTTCTCTAATTCGAGCGTCATATTGCACAAATAGATTTTGTTGTTCTAGGAGCTTATAAAAGGTATCAAACATCAGTCTCTCGACTTCAGGATTGATTTGATACCTTAACTGACTTTCTGAAAACTCCAAAAACGCCAACAATGGCGAACTGATAGAAAAGACAATTTGTGATGAATGAAGCACATTTTCTGGCAATAAATCCGTATCCACAACGATAAACTTTGCATTCTCCTCAGCGCTAAAGTAGTGCTTTTCATTTGTCTTAACCACAACACATTCGCTTGGGATAACTTTTCCAGTATAGCTCCCAACTTCGATATTTATTGCACCTCGCAAGGGCAAAACAATCTGATGAAAGTCATGAGAATGCCCTCTAGTCTGACGAGTATATGACCTAATTGAGAGCGTGTTAATCATTCAGCATTTTCCACATTGCTATTATTGTGTCGTGTCTTAGCTCATTATTTGGTTAGCTATTTGGCTCTCTATGAGAAGTGACTATCAGAGGTCTCTAGGCTTACCATGTGGAGCCAGCCATTTAGCAAACCATCCCGATAGATCATCCATTAAGGTATAGACGACAGGAATAACAACCAAGCTCAATAGCGTAGAGGTTACCAGACCACCCAGTACCGCTGCTGCCATCGGTCGCCTAAAAGTAGGATCTGCATCGCCCCAACCAAATACTAGAGGCAACATACCTGCACCCATCGCAATGGTCGTCATGATGATAGGCCGCGCACGCTTACGACAGGCATCCATAATGGCCTCAAAGCGCGCCAGCCCTCGGCGCTGGGCAATCAACGCATAATCGACCAATAGAATAGAGTTTTTGGTCGCAATACCCATGAGCATAATAAAGCCAATCATCGAAGGCATCGATAAGCTGCTACTGGTAATAACCAAGCCAACAAACGCACCACCGATCGATAGAGGTAGCGCCATTAGAATGGTAAAAGGCTGCAACAAACGACCAAATAGTAGAATAAGTACGCCTAAAATACAAACCACACCGACGGACATCGCAATGATAAAGCCACTAAAGAGGTCTGCCATGTTTTCGGCTTGACCTTGATCGATGATGGTAATCGAAGGCGGCAGTTGCTGCATAGTCGGCACTGCTTTGACTGCTTGTACCAAATCGCCAAGCTCGCCACTCGCAGGTTGTACCGTGATACTAATGGCACGCTCTCGATCCAATCTACTAATCTGCGCAGGCCCAGTGCCAAAGTCTAGCGTAGCAACCTCACCGACGCGCACGCCTTGACCGGCAGGCATGGTACTCGGCACGTACAAACCTTCTAGTTGGCTAACATTTTGCTTAGCCACATCCGGCAGACGTACAACGATTGGTACTTGGCGCGTATCAAGATTAAGCTTGGACAATTGCTGCTCGTAGTCGCCTACAGTCGCCACACGTAGAGTCGTAGCGATATCTTGCGTGGTCACCCCTTTATCAGCCATTGCCAATCTATCTGGTGTTACCGTTAGCTCTTGGCGTGGTAGGCTGCGATCACTCGTCACAGTGCCTGCACTTGGTAGTCCTCGAATCTCAGACATGATTTTTTGTGCAGTTTGTTCAAGCAATTGCGGATTGGTACTGGTTAATGAAAAGTTATAACCGCTCTCACCACCACTCGATAGACCGACTGTAAACCGTGCTCCTGGCACTTCTGTCATCAGCTTACTAATTTTGCGCTCTATCTCTTGCTTGGTGCCTCGTTCTGCACGCGGAGCAAGTACGATATCCAAACCTGCGATATTTTCAGCCTTACCGCCACCACCATCCGACGCACCCATCGACGCCTGAGCCTCTCCCACTGAAGTAAAGATATTGGTCACCTCAGGCATGGCCAAAATACGAGCACTCGCTAGCGCTGCCACGCGCTCAGTATCTGCCAACGACACGTCAGGTGTCAGCTCAATAGCTACTCGAGTCTGATCGATATCATTATCAGGGATAAATGACGTCGGTAACAGCTTAACCAGAGCTAGCGATGCCACAAATAAAACAAGCGTTGCACCCATGGTTATCCAGCGATGATGTAGGGTCCAAGACACAATCTTAAGATAGTACTTCATCATCGCGCTTTGTTTTTCGACGTGCTTTTTCTCAGGTCGTAAGATATAAGCTGCCATCATAGGGGTAATCAGGCGCGCCACCATCAGCGAGGCAAAAATTGATAAGGCAGCCGTCCAACCAAACTGACGGAAAAACTGTCCAACGATACCGCCCATAAAGGCCGTTGGTAAAAACACTGCAATCAAAGTAAAAGTAGTCGCGACAACGGCCAGACCGATTTCATCAGCGGCTTCCATCGCCGCTTCATAAGGTGTTTTACCCATGCGTAAATGGCGTATGATGTTTTCGACTTCAACAATTGCATCATCGACCAGCACCCCAATGACTAATGATAATGCCAGTAGTGAGATGATATTCAGACTAAAGCCAAACAGATACATACCCAAAAAGGTAGGAATGACTGATAGCGGTAAAGCGACTGCAGCGACGATAGTCGCTCGAATATTGCGCAAAAACAGGAAAACTACCACTACAGCCAACAGCCCACCTTCAATGAGCATTCTCAACGAGGCTTCATAGTCTTCTGCAATGGGTGTCGCTCGGTCATAGACTTTTTCAATACTGATATTACCGACATCAGCAGTCAGCTTGGCAAGCTCCTCATCAACCAACTCCATCACATCGACTTCACTGGCCCCACGCGAGCGAGTGATGTTAAATGCCACCACGGTTTGACCGTCCAGCTTAGCAATCGAGCTTGGATCTGCTGCGCCGTCAGTGATTTCTGCCATCCGCCCTAAAGCTTGTGTGCCTCCTGTAGGGACAGCCACTTGCAAATCGTTTAGCTCATTTGCTCGCTCAACAGCACCGAGAACACGGATGGTCTGAGTAGTATTATTGCCAACTTCCGCCTCCCCGCCAGAACTGTCTTGCTGGATACCAGCGATTTGCTGCGATAATTGCGAAATAGAAAACTTTAGACCACTTAACGCAATCGGGTCAGCAGCAACTGTGATTTCACGCTGCAACCCGCCAACACGGCTCACGGTACTAACGCCTGGTATGTCTGATAGTCGCTTAGTAACAGTATCATCGACAAACCACGATAGATCCTCCACACTCATATTCTCAGCAGCGACAGAGTACGTAACTACTGGAAACCCAGCGGTAGATACTTTGGTAATGATAGGATCGTTAGCGGCAGCTGGTAGATCACCGCGTACTTCGCCGACTGCTGACCGCACATCGTCTACCGCTTCTTGAATATCTTTTTCTAAGGTAAATTCAGTGGCAATGGTCGCCGCACCCGTCTGTAGCGTGGTGCGAATATGACTCACGCCCTCGATACTGGTCAGTTTATTTTCAATCTTCTTTGCAATATCGTTTTCGAGCTGTGAAGGCGCAGCACCGGGTAGCGTGACTGTCACTACCACCGCTGGCAAATCTATGTCCGGAAACTGCTGGACTTTCATTTTCATGAAACCGTAAATGCCGCCCAACGTCAGCAGCACAAATAGCAAGATAGCGACGAGCGGGTTCTTTATCGAATAAGCGGAGACGTTTAAGCTCATGGCTGTGCCTGCACTGGCTTACTGGTTTGAGATACGCCATCAACAACACGTACTAGGTCACCATCATTTAAGAAGCTGCCGCCCTGTTTTACGATACGACTGTCACTTGGCAAAGGCTCTAGCACTGCTACGCTCTCGCCCAATCGCTCACCTAACGTGACTCGCTGCTGCTTGATACGCCCCATGGATCGATCATCTCGAGTAGTCGATTCGGTAACGAGCATCACATAATCATAACCATCATTGCTGACCACGGCGCTATTAGGAATCGTTTGCGTACTGGTACTTCCTAATAGGAATTCACCTGTTTGATACATGCCTGCACGTATCTTTGAGTTGGCAGCTAGGCTGGCATAAATCGTAATCTGACGGTTGTTATCTGCGGTTGGTGCGATGCGGTTTACTTGCCCCATCACTGTATCACCACCCGGCAGACTGACTTGTACAGGCGTACCAACGTTGATATCCCCGATAAGCTTAGGATCTATATCTGCCCGCCATTCCAAAACGCCGCCTTTGATAATCGTAAATAGTGGATCCCCGCCTGCCACTTGACCAACTTCTACCATTCTTTCACTGATAATACCGCTGACAGGAGCGACGACTTTTGCGTTCTCTAACGTCAAACGCTGATTGCTCAAACGGGCTTTAGACGCTTGCAAAGAAGCTCTGGCACGTACTTCCGAGGTACGGTAGCGATCGGCTTCTTGTTTGCTGATGGCATCAATATCGATCAATGGCAACACACGTGCAGCATCAGCGCTAGCATTGGCAAGGGTGGCTTCCGCTTCTGCGACATCTGCTTGCGCCTGTAGCACTTGCTGCTCCATAGCATCCGTATCAAACACGGCTAAGACCTGACCCGCTCTAACCCGGTCACCTTCTTCAACCAAAATACGCTCGATAGCCACACCATTGACTTTTGCACTGACATTCGCAGTATCCTTAGCATTGATGGTTCCATCGGCACTGAGCGTGCTACCGATATCATCTTGGCTTGGACTGACTGTTTCTACTGAGAGTACTGATTGCTCAATACTGGCATCGCTACCAGTTGCCTGATCGTTTGCGACAGAATTAGAATTTGCTGACTCATCTGCAGCTGCATTACTATCATTGCCCCAATACTTGCCAAGCAGCACCCCTATCACTAGCACGGCTGCTAATACGGGCCATAACCATGATGGTGGTTTTGCAGATGGCCTTTGAGATACAGTGTCAGGTTGACGATATGGCGGCAACTCTGATTCAGCTGCCGGCTTAGAATGGGTTTCTTCAAAATCGCTCATGATAACTCTCTGTAGGTACAGTCAATATTGAAATACTCGATATGGAATGACTAAAAATATCAATCATTCACAGCAATAATAAAAAGTGGCACGCAATCGAAGCAATGTTTGGACAGCCTGATATATAGCTATGAGCGTTACTTACAGAGAGTATTACGATGTTCTCTAAAGCACTGTTTATTATTATAATAGTTCATCAAATTATCGAGAATAGCATATATTTAGTCATCATCTTATTTTTATATATAGTGTCTAGCGTTCATAAATTTAATTGAAACTTAGACCGAATATCTGTGCAACGTTCAAGGCATATCGACCGATTTAAAGAAATAAGAGCGCGTATAGTCAGTCGTTGAATCTTTGATGTATTCAACGACTGACTATGGATGGATAACGTCTATCAAGAGTGTTAACGTTGCGGCCATACTATTTGATTATATCCAGAGCTAGGTTCAATGACGCACTGAACCCACTTGCCGATACCGATACTAAGCACTTATTACTAGACAATGAACGCTAAACACTAGGCATTGGTATAGCGACTTGCCTCAGGCATCCAGCGATGAATCAATTGACTGACATCTGCTTTTCGCGCAGGGTCTGCTATCAAATGCTTCGCTAACCGTTGAGCAATGGCAAATAATTGCTCATCACGGATCAGATCAGCCAAATAGTAGCCAACATTACCCGTTTGACGTTTGCCTAACAGCTCTCCTGGCCCACGTAGCTCTAAGTCTTTTTGAGCAATGACAAATCCATCAGTACTATCGCGTAGGACATTTAGTCGCTCAGTACCTGTCTCCGATAGCGGCTTTTGATATAACAGTACACAGAAGCTTTTGGTCGAACCACGTCCGACTCGCCCGCGCAGCTGATGCAATTGCGATAACCCCAAACGCTCCGCATTTTCGATAACCATCAGCGACGCATTGGGCACATCGACCCCTACCTCGATGACAGTTGTCGCAATCAACAAGTCTAAATTACCTGCTTTGAACTCCTGCATGATGGCTTGCTTATCAGCAGACTTCATCTTGCCATGTACCAGTCCAATACGAATATCTAGACGTTCATTTAAGTCCTCATAAGTAGCTTCGGCTGCCTGCGCATCCAATACGCTAGATGCCTCTACCAGTGAGCATACCCAGTACGCTTGCCTGCCCGCTTCGCAATTAATCGCAATACGTTCTATAACCTCGTCGCGTCGATTGCGATCGATAGTTACCGTCGTAATTGGCGTGCGCCCCGGTGGCAATTCATCAATAATTGAGGTATCCATATCGCCATAAACGCTCATCGCTAAGGTTCTTGGAATCGGTGTTGCGGTCATGATTAGCTGGTGTGGGGTACTGTTAGCCACGCCTTTATTGGTCAATGCCATACGCTGCTCAACACCGAATCGATGCTGCTCATCAATGATAACCAAGCCTAATTTAGCGAACTGAACTTGCTCCTGAAACAGTGCATGAGTACCGACCACCACTTGCACGGTATTTTCTGCAACCGCTTCCAAAGCTTCACGGCGCTGTTTGGCCGTTTGCTTACCGGCAAGCCAACCGACACCAATACCTAATGGCTCAAACCATTGCTTAAAATTCAGTAGATGCTGCTCTGCCAAAATCTCAGTCGGTGCCATTACCGCGACCTGCCAGCCACTATCGAGCGCATAGCCTGCCGCCCCTGCTGCCACCAACGTCTTGCCAGCACCCACATCACCCTGTACCAGTCGTAGCATCGGAATTGAGGTCGCCATATCCGCAGTGATGTCTTTCATCACTCTTTTTTGCGCACCCGTTAAATCAAAAGGCAATGCAGAAAACAGCTTATCAGCAAGAGGACTGTTGATAGTGCATTTGGGCGCTTTATGCTGATGTAGCTGCTGGCGACGATATAGCAGACTGAGCTGATGCGCAGTCAACTCTTCAATAATCAAGCGCTGGCAGGCAGCATGCGTACGGGCACTGAGTTGGGTGCATAGTTTGTATTGCTGAGATGCGCTGGTATAAGTAGGCGGCGTATGCAGCAGTACCAATGCTTCAAATATCGTTAAGTTATAGACATTGTGCTGAGCAATACTGGCAGCGACGTTATGTATATCATTATCTGCCTGATAGGTAGAAGGGTTGGGTTTATATACGCTATTGCCAATCGCATTGCTAGTCACATTGTCAGGCACGCTGCGTGCTAATGTCGAGAAAATATCTTCGGTATATTCGGCCTCTGATACTGTTGATTTAGATGGCTCAAAAGGCACTAATGGCAAATCGGATACAACTGCAAAATCTTCAGCCGTAAACAATGTCATAGGCAGACCTTGGCTCCGAACCGTTTGCAATGCCAGTTTAATTAAAGTGCGCAGCTTGTTTTGATGTAAACCTTTGACAGTAGGATAAATAGGCTGCAATCCCATATCGGTCATGACGGTATTGTCAGTGATAACTTGATATTCAGGGTGATGTATCTGCTTACCGTAGCGGCTGACTTTGACCTCACCAAATAGCTGTAAGCGCGTTCCCAAATTCATGGTCTGTACCAGACCACGATAGACCTTAAAAAACCGTAACGATATCGTACCCGTATCATCGTCCACCGTCACAGTCATCCCACTGCGCTTGGTATCGACATGAACGATATGACCAGTAATTAGCGCTGATTGTCCATGCTCTACATCGGCGATTGATACCAGTCGACTACGATCTTCATAATCACGAGGCAAATGTAATAGCAAATCGAATATCCGCTTGATATTTAACTGCGCCAACTGCTCTGCGACTTTTACCCCTACACCTGCTAGCGCAGACACTGGCATATCTAGTGCTGACAACGGTATGTCAGATCTAAAGTGATCTGACGAGTTGGCTGAGGCATGACTCTCCGATATTGGCATTAAAGATCCTAACAATATTATTTTTAATTTTTGTATGCTAAATCGAGCATTTTTAATAGACCGCATATAATGGCTTATGCCATAAAATAGCGATAACGATAGTACGTATAAAAACATCGACTCATTTCATTATAGCTGACAATACAATTGCTTATGCTAGGCTATTTAGTAAAATAGCATCTATAAAGTCCATCTACTATAGATAAACCGCTTCTTCTCATCATACCAATAACTGATGTCTGATTTTTTGAATGATGGCAATTTCATAAGGTGTTTTTCTATGCTTGTTTCTATTTTGCCTCATCAGTTTCGTCACAACCTAATTCGTCATAATCTAAAACTACTGAGGTTGGGCTTAATAACCGTTCTCGGTTTGTATATTAATGCCTGTAGCACGTTGCCATCGACTACTCCTGCCACACCAGAGCCTGTTATTAAGGCCCCTACTGTCGCACTGGTGTTGGGTGGCGGCGGTGCAAAAGGGTTTGCCCATGTGGGCGTCATCAAAGCTCTAGAGGAAAACGGTATCAAACCAACATTGGTGGTCGGTACAAGTGTGGGGAGTTTGATTGGCAGCTTGTACGCCAGTGGTTACACGCCTGCCCAGCTTGAGCAATTGGCATTGACTACTACTGATAGCCAGCTCACAGACTTTACCTTGTCCAATCAAGGATTTATCGAAGGTATTAAGTTAAAAAACTTTATCAATAGCAAAGTGAATGCGCGTGCTATAGAGGATTTCCCTATTGCTTTTGCGGCAATCGCAGCAGAAAAACACACACTAAAGAAAACAGTCTTTACCACTGGCGACGCTGGGCTTGCCGTACAAGCATCCTGTAGCGTACCCAATATTTTTATTGCCCCACGCATTCCTGAAAAGGTTGGTAAAAAATATGTCGATGGCGGTGTGGTCAGTTTAGTACCAGTAGATAGCGCCTATGACTTAGGTGCTGATATTGTCATTGCTGTAGATGTGACGGGAGCTCAAGGCAGTGATAGTACTAATAATCAAATACCGACTATGAACTCATTGAGTGACTTTTGGGGCTTTCTCGAGACCAATATTATGGCTACTAACCTGACTGCTAATCGCTCCGCGTCAAAACAGACCGAGCGGGATCGAGCAGATATTGTTATTACTCCCAATGTCGGTCGTAACAGTTCAATAGATACTAGTCAGCGACGCAGTCTGATACAAGCAGGTGCTCAAGCTACAACGCCGCAAATCAATGTAATTAAACAACTTATCCAAGAGAAATCTAATAGCAAATATGCCACGCTGTAGCTCAGTATTTTTACTTACTTATCAGCAAAATTATCAAACGTCCTGACATACAGTAAAAAAGCACCGCAGCTATAAACTGTGGTGCTTTTTTATTGATAGCTTTCAATACTAAATGGATAGTTTTCAGTGCTAACTACATCAATGCTGGCTAAGTTCTAATCCAAAAATTCAGAACTATTTAACGCGCGCACGATATTTTACAGCGACAGTATCATTTAGACCTACGCCTTCTAGGTCCCAACGTACCGCTTTATAGTATTTAAGCGCGACATCTTGTAGCTGATTATCTACTTTGGTACGTAATGGCATACGAGCAAAGTTATTGCCATCTACACTGCCGTACGGAAATTCAGGAGCAACTGTCTTCAGCAGCTCTACCTGCTCTGGGATGCTCATCGTAACGGTCATTTTACGGACGCGATCTGCATTAGTATTGGTAAAGTAACCTTGATATTCCAATACATTGCCTGACTGCAAACGAGTATTGGTATCTACAGGGACGAGTACTTCTTGACCATTGGCATCAACGCTGACCAACGACGCTGTAATTCTGCTGTTAACGGCTTGAGCACTTGAGTTGCTGTTCTTGTTGGCATTTGCTTGAATAGCCATTGAGCTATCAACCGCTTGCTCTGGTGTTGGTAACATCGCTGAGGCTTGTGTGACTACCATTGCACCGATGAGCGTACCGGCAACAACGTGAAATAAGCGGTGGCCGCTCCAAGCACTGAACGGGCTCGCAAACTGGTTACTTTTTTTCATGATTTTCATTATCCCTGGTTGATATATCGGTAAAACACAGATGGTGCAACTTAAGTTATTTTTATAATTTGTTCAACAGATAAAAAGCATTACGATGTACATAAGATATCGCTGTGAAATAGTTCATACAATCTATCAAAAACCTGAACTCATTTATCTAACCTGATTATCTTCGCTCAGCATCTGTAAAGCAATAGCGCTTAGCATAACAAAAAGCATTTGTACGTACATTAACCCAGTGTTGAGGTTGTGTATATCAGCGATTGGCAATCAGAATGCTTTAATACAGCTGAAATAAAAGATAGCTCATAACCGCGTTTTTTGCTATGGTAAATCTTTAGCGTTAGGCATTTTTTTGCTGCGCCCCTTTTCTTATTCTAACGACTACTGCTCCCATTATGACTACTAGCTCCATGCCCCAGATTAACCCTGAATACGTCCATTGGTTCCGTAACTCTGCACCCTACATTAATACCCATCGCGGCAAAACTTTCGTGATCATGTTTGGTGGTGAAGCGGTCAATCATGCGAACTTCAGCACACTTATTCATGATTTTGCCTTGTTGCATAGCTTGGGTATCAAGCTGGTACTGGTACACGGGGCACGACCGCAGATTGAAAAGAACTTAAAAGACGCTAACATTGAATCGCCGCTACATCAAGACATCCGTATTACGCCACGTGCAGCGATGCCATCTATCTTACAAGCCGTTGGTGCTATTCGTTTACAGATTGAAGCTCAGCTATCAATGGGACTGGCCAACTCTCCGATGTATGGTTCGCGTATCGATGCGATATCGGGTAACTTCGTGACAGCGCGCCCATACGGTATCCGTGAGGGTATTGATTACCAGATGACGGGTGAAGTGCGTTCTATCGATGTGGAAGCCATTAAAAACAATCTACTTCATGACCATATCGTTGTACTAGGCTCGATGGGCTACTCTGCGACTGGCGAAGTATTTAACTTATTAGCGGAAGATGTGGCTCTAAGCGCTGCTGTAGCACTGGGTGCTGACAAGCTTATATTCTTAGGCGAAGAAGCGGGTATCAACGACGACGATCGTTTATTACGTGAAATGATTCCTAATGAAGTAGATCGCTTCTTACGTGACCGTGATCTAAATTGTGAAATTAATTATTTCTTGAATTGTGCAAGCTTAGCCTGTCGTCAAGGTGTGCATCGCACGCATATTATCTCGTACGCTAAAAACGGCGCATTACTAGAAGAACTATTCACACGTGATGGTTCTGGCACGCTCATTAGCCATGACCCTTATGAAGAAATTCGCCGTGCCAATATCGATGACGTGGTTGGTCTGATTGAGCTGCTGTCACCTCTAGAAGAGCAAGGTATCTTAGTCAGTCGTTCACGCGAGCGCTTGGAGCAAGAGATTGATAACTATAGTGTGATTGAGCGTGATGGTATGATTTTGGGCTGTGCAGCATTGCATACGCTAGACTCAGAGTCAGCGGAAGTCGCCTGTGTTGCCGTACGTCCTGAATATCGTAGTGGTAGCCGCGGTGCAGATTTACTAGCGTTTCTAGAGCAGCAAGCGCGTAGCCATGGTTTGTACAAGCTGTTTGTTTTGACTACTCGTACCGCGCACTGGTTCGTTGAGCAAGGCTTTGCTGAAGTTGAAGCCAGCGCTTTGCCTGAAGCACGTTTAGAGAAATACCATAATGGCCGTAACTCTAAAGTCTTTCAAAAGAATCTATAGTTTATCGCCAACTTGATATTTGCTTTATAAGCTCGATATCAGTCTGAAATAAGACGTTTAATCACAAAAAAAGCCTTCATAATTATATGAAGGCTTTTTTAGGTTAAGTACCTAAACAATATTTGCTTTAGATACTTATTTTACTTTTAATAGCTCAACAGTAAAAATAAGCGTGCTGTTAGGCTCAATACCAGCGTTACCCGCTTCGCCATAAGCGATGTCTGATGGGATATAGAACTCGTATTTTCCGCCTTCTTTCATCAACTGTAGACCTTCAGTCCAGCCAGCGATTACTTGGTTTAGTGGGAACTCGATTGGCTCACCGCGCTCATAAGAGCTGTCAAATACCGTGCCATCAAGCAATTTACCTTCGTAGTTTACTTCAACCACGTCAGTTGCTTTTGGTGATTTACCAGTACCTGCTTTGATAACTTTATACTGTAAACCAGACTCTGTTTGCTTCACGCCTTCTTTTTTAGCGTTTTCTGCTAAGAACGCAGTACCAGCGGCTTTATTTTCTGTCGCTTTGGTTTCCATGTCTTTAACAAACTGCTCTTCTTGCTCTTTTTGATAATCCATCAATACTTGTTGCATCTGCTCTTGGGTCAATGCTGATTCATTGCCTTCGTAGCCATCACGGAAGCCTTTTTCAAAAGTATTTAGGTCTAGATCTTTGACAGCGTCTTTATTACCTTCTGCCATCATGAAACCTAAGCTATAACCTACTTTTTCACTAGCTGAGCTTTGTTCAGTAATGGAAACGCTTTGAGCGGCTGTTTCTTGATTGCCATTGTTGGTGCTACAGCCTGTTACTAACAACATAGCGCTAGCAAGTGCACTAACGCCTAAAGTAGTGATTTTTTTCATAAAGTACTCTCTAATTGTAAGAATAGTGGCGAGATGTCACATTCCTCTATAATAACAAATCTTAGTTTTGGGAACCACGCTTTGCACGAAATTATCGGGTCAATGTATAGTCTATGTTAATATCTTCTATCATAATAACAAGTTATCACACAAATATAGTAACAGGTAAAGCTTTCTGTCTTTAAATCCATCAATACATCAGCTAAGCTGAATCAACTAAGGAGATAAGTAACCGAGCGTTAATTTTTATCAAAAATAAGCAGATATCGATAGCGAAGTCACTGTAATATAAATAAGAGATACTGCTGATAATAATTTATGCTCAAAAACGATAATATCTCTATATAACTGATTCTAAAAATACTATTTATGACAACCATCTGTATGTCTTGCTCATTAATCGCTGTATGAACATTGTTTTTGGCGAGTTATATAAGATGCTTCAAGGAGGATAAGATGAACCCAATGTACACATCTTTTAACGGCTATCTCGGTGGACCTATCGGTTCCATCATTGGTGCTATTTTGATATTCGTTATTGGTTGGCTAATAGCCCTTGGTATCGCAGCACTGGTACGCGGCGTACTCTCTAAAGTTAATCTTAATCAGCGTATGAACTCTTCAACAGGTAAAACTTACGACCTTGAAGGGATCATTTCCAAAATTGTTTTCTGGTTTATTTTCATCATTGCTATCTCAGGCGCACTTAGCCAATTAAACTTAAACTCTATCTCAGCACCATTCGCAAATATGGTTAATCAAGTATTGGCATTTATCCCTAATCTTATCGGCGCTATCGCACTTGGTGTGATCGGTTGGGTCGTGGCTACTGTTGCACGCACAGCGATCAACGCTGCACTCGCAAAAACCTCTATGGATGAGCGTTTAAGTGCACAAGCTGGCGTAAAACCAATGAGCAGTACGATTGCTGATATGGTTTACTGGTTCATCTTATTGGTTGTGTTGACTATGGTACTTGGTCAATTAGAGCTTGATGGTTTGTTCGCTCCACTAACTAATATGGTCGACAAAATCTTTAGCTTCATTCCTAATATCTTGATTGCTGGTGTAGTCTTCGTCGTTGGTTATATCATTGCCAAAGTCGTACGCGGCATCGTAACCAATCTTGTTTCTACTTTTAATGTACAAGAATTGGCGTCAAAAGCAGGTTTAAGTGAGCAAAACAGCTTACCTAATATTGCAGGTTCATTAGCATTTTTAGTGGTTATTATTCCAACCATTATTGCTGCTCTAAATGCACTAAAAATCGAAGTGATTGCTCGCCCTGCGACCAATATGCTTAACAAAATTATGGAAGCATTGCCAAACATCTTTATGGCAGTCGCTATCCTAGTAGTAACTTTTTATGTTGTACGTATGGTTGCCAACATCATCAAGGGCCTAATTGAAAACACTCAGATTAATCAACTTCCTGCGAAGGTTGGTTTACAAGAGGCTATGGGTGATAAGAGAGTCTCTGACCTAGTTGGTTATGCAATTATCTTCTTCGCTATGCTATTTGCGGCTATTGCAGCAGCTGACTTGTTAGGTTTCGAGCCTATCTCAGCTATTATCACAATGTTTATCGCATTCGGTGCAAACATCATCCTAGGCGCAATTATCCTATTCATCGGATTCTGGCTTGCCAATATCATTGCAGGTGTGGTTGAACGTTCTGAGCAAGGTTCACAATTCCTAGCAAACATCGTACGCGTATTGATTATGGGCCTAGTATTAGCAATGGGTCTAAAAGCGATGGGTATTGCCGATTCGATCGTTAATCTAGCATTTGGTCTGACACTAGGCGCGGTAGCCGTTGCCTTTGCCCTATCATTTGGTCTTGGTGGTCAAGAAGCTGCAGCTCGCTTCCTACGTAAAATGCAGGATAAGATGGATCATGAACGCACTGAAGCGAAAGCAAAATCTGCGCTACAGCCAAGTTCATCAACTCAAGAAAAAGTTGCTGATTCAGTTCGTGAAAACACACCATCTGCTGCTAGCACACCTACCACTGACTTACGTACCGATGTAATTGATACACCACGTGTTGATACTAATGACATCTACAACAGTGATGACGTACTTCCTGATAGCGGTCTCAATGACGACCTCAATAAATAAGTATTTTTTGATTGTTTAGTTTAGATACGAAAAAGACAGCCTAGGCTGTCTTTTTTTATGTCAGTAAATATATTAATAAATTTGTCGTTCTTATTATTAAGAAACGGGTAGAAAGCTAACTACGTCTATCTACTACTTATCTTTTCGCGCTGGAATCGTCAAGCTCATCTGTACTTGAGGTAATTTTTCTTTTTGCGCCTTCGCAGGTTTACCATCTTCCACGCTACTAGCAGGTGGCATATTTTGCTTATCTAACTCCTGTTGCTTTAGCTTTTGCATTTGCTTAGTAAGTTGGCGCTCCCTTTGAGTCATCGCATCGACTGGCTGAATCCATAAATCAATATCGAAAAAATTCTCATTATTCTCAGTGATAAAGTCGATACCAAGCACGACTACATGATGTAGTTCAATAATTGGCAAACGTGTGGCAACGTCCTGTGCGATCTTCGCTAGCTTTGGTTGGACAGCGGCTTTGCTATTAGGCCCTTTAGACTCGTGACCATAAAACACCAGTACATAATGTCGTCCCAAACTTTCATAAGAATGTTGATGTACGACATAGCCATCTTTTTGCAGCGTTGCGCTCTGTTTAGGATGTCTATATAGCGTACGGATAAGCTCGTGGCGTGAAAATAAAGACTCATCTAGCAGTTGCTGTTGCCAGTGAGCGAGTGGTATGGCTAACTGTTCGTCGTTATTAGCTACGTGCTTTTTACCATACGTATCTATCATCTGCATACTTAGCTGAGACCATATCGTGGCTGCTTGTATCATATGCTGATGGTACATCTGAGCAGTTGAACTTTGGTTCTTGTAGGCAAGCGTGATGGCTACCAATGCTGAGTTAGGTTCGTCTTGTACTTCATTTTTGATGAGCGCATTGTCGACTACAATGGCAGGGGCAAATAAATCTGGGCTTTGCAAGAAGCGCTCAACCAAAGCGTCTTCTGACTCGAAACTTGGAATATGATTTACAGCCGATTGCTGCAGCTGCTCCAGATGATAAGCTAAGAAACGCCATAACTCACATGGGGTTCGTACCGCTGCTGCTATCGAGTACCAGTCGTCCCAACTAAAGACTTGCAGCTGCTGCATGCTTTCACTCATGTCGACAACTAAGTCTTCTAAAAAGTAACGAACCCCAAAATTGTGTTTAAGTCGCTGTAGAGCACTGTTTGAATTGTTTGCACTGTCATTGTTATCATCTTGATTAAGACTGCTACTTCCTCCGACAAGCTGAATATCAAAAATCATAGCTTCATAACCAGCTAAGGCATTTTCTTCATTTTGAGACGATAATGATTTATACCATGTAAGTGCTGACTTTACCGCAGTCATGCGTACAGCCTCAATATCAACTGACTCTGTATCATAGGGTAAATACAGTGTTAGCTCCAACAGCTGTAGCTTGCCAAGTGGCAACTGATATTGATAGTGACGAGCGATATACTGAGCATTGTATTCATGCTCAATTGTATGCATGCCTGCTAAAGTCACTGCCATAGCATCTGTTTGTAAATAACTGACTAGCTCGGTCGTCAGGTAGCCCCAGTCGGGCATGGTAGTAATCGAATGGGACACAAGTTCCAACCTTCTATTATCGTATGGTGAATATCGCACATGCCAGCTCGTAATAATAACAACATCATTATCGCGTATTATAAATATCTGAATGATGCAAAATTATGCTACATAAGCACTATCAGAGACAGTCGCTTTCAAAGCGATCACTTGTTATGATGATATCAAAGCAGTATTGCTTGCGTGCAAGTTTATGGATGACAAACTGTACTTAGTTGTATTTATCGAAACCGTAGTCATTGAAATTTTAATCATCGAAACTTTAATGACTATTATATAATAATAGGGATTAAACATTATGAAGCGTTTTAAAGAAAAGACCGTCGTTGTAACGGGTGCAGGCTCTGGTATTGGCCGTGCAACTGCTATTCGCTTTGCCGAGGAAGGCGCTAGCGTGGTTCTAGTAGGACGTACGGCAGCAACATTAGAAGAAACTGCCAAAGAGTTGCCGCAAGATCGTACTTGGATTCATACTGACAATTACCTCATTATTACATGCGACATTAGCGTTCAAAGCCAAGTACAAGAGATGGTTGAGCGCGCTATCGACAAATTCGGCAAAATTGATATCTTGGTAAACAATGCTGGCAAAGCAACTCAAGGTAAAATTACAGAGCTATCTGCTGATGATTGGCGCTCTGCTATCGATGTAAATCTAAACGGGACCTTCTATGTCTCTCAAGCTGCTATGCCTCACTTAATTGCATCAAAGGGTAATATCGTCAATATTTCATCGCTTTCAGGTGTGGGTGGTGACTGGAATATGGCTGCTTACAATGCTGCTAAAGCGGGTGTGACTAATTTAACCCGCACATTGGCATTAGATCATGGTTCGGATGGTGTTCGTGTTAATGCGGTTAATCCAAGTGTCACCAAAACTGATATGACTACGGCTATCCAAGACAATGAGTCTAAAACGGATAAGTTCTTAGCTCGCTGTCCGCTTGGACGTTTGGCAACTCCAGAGGATATCGCCGCTGCTATTACCTTTTTAGCAAGCGATGATGCCTCTATGATTACTGGTGTTAATCTACCTGTTGACGGCGGTGTTAGCGCTTCTAACGGCCAACCACAGTTCTAAATTGTTAAGCTGATAGGTATCTAAATATTACTCAAAAAAAAGCCCCCGATATCATCATATCAGGGGCTTTTTAAATATGAATTATTGGAACTTAGTTGTAGACAGCTTTAAGTTTTCATACCTGTCATACAACCAGTAATTTTAACTTAACTAATTGAACTATTATTAATACTATCTAGCTTATTCAGCTGCATTATTCATATCTTGTAGTGGCTGCGACAAACGCGCAAGGTGTCTTGGCAACACCCCTTTATACTGAGAATATATTTTTGGTAAATCTGCTTCGATATCACCTGTAGGATAAACCAGCGACATAAACCGTATTTCTTTAGTATTGTAGTCCATCGCTACTGGCAAAATCGGTACACCAGCACCCACCGCTAAATAATAAAAACCTGTCTTCCACGACTCAGTATATTGCCGTGTACCCTCTGGCGATAATCCCAAAAATAATGGTTCACCAGTTTTGAACTTATCAATACTGGCTTGAAGTACAGAGCCTTTGTTGCCACGATCGATAGGAATAACCCCTATCCAATTTAATAATTGCGCAAATACAGGTACTTTAAATAGCGTGTGCTTGCCCATAATGCTGATTTTGATATCTAATGCAAACAGACTTGGAATCGCATAGATACCATCCACATTAGAAGTATGTGGTAGAGCAAGCACTACAGCTTGTGAGATATTTGGAATCTCGCCTACCGTACGCCAACCTGATGCCTTTAACAGCGCGGATGCAATAACAGGCGCAAACTTATTGCCACGCTTTGGAACCTTGTCTCCCAAATGCTTTTTGCTAAGTTTTGGGAGTACTTTGGAGCGCGCAGGTTTAGAAACAACAGACTTAGAACGGTTAAAAATCTTCGGTATCATGACAGCACAATATAATGAAAGGTACTGACATAATACCATTAAGCCTTTGTGGCTAGGCTAAATTTTGCGTGCTTTTATTATGTGATAAATCGTTTAGCCATAAATATAAGTAATGACCTATTTTCGATATTTTGCACACATATTTCTTTAAACTTATTGCTAAGTATTAAGAAATATCGGCCAAATCACCTTTGCTCTCAAGCCATGACTTGCGATCAGAGGCACGTTTCTTAGCCAGTAGCATATCCATCACGCTATTGGTCAGTACCATGTCATCCATATCTAACTGTACTAAGCGGCGTGTATCACGGCTCATCGTCGTCTCACGTAGTTGCTCAGCACTCATTTCACCAAGTCCTTTAAAACGTGTAATCTGAGCTTTTTTATTACCCGGCACATTGGCTAAAATATGTGCAAGCTCCGGCTCGTCTAACGCGTAGTGAACTTCTTTACCCACATCTACTCGGTACAATGGCGGCATGGCCACAAATAAATGACCCGCATCCACTAGTGCAGGGAAATGCTTCACAAACAAAGCGCAGATCAATGTCGCGATATGCAGTCCATCAGAGTCAGCATCCGCTAAGATACATATCTTGTCGTAACGTAGCTCGGACAAATCATCAGAGGCAGGATCAACACCGATAGCAATGGCAATATCATGAATCTCTTGGCTTGATAGCACCGTATCTGAGGATACTTCCCACGTATTTAAGATTTTGCCACGCAGAGGTAATATCGCCTGATAATGACGATCTCTTGCTTGCTTAGCACTACCACCCGCAGAATCACCCTCCACCAAGAACAGCTCAGCGCCATCACGTAAATCACCACGGCAGTCTGCCAATTTACCAGGCAATGCGGGTCCCTGAGTAATTTTCTTACGAGCAACTTTTTTGGCAGATTTCAGACGACGACCTGCTTTATTAATTGCCAATTCAGCGATTTGCGTGCCCATTTCCGCATGCTGGTTTAACCATAGGCTAAAAGCATCTTTTGCCAATGTCTGTACAGCGCCCGCCGCTTCACGGCTAGATAAACGCTCTTTGGTCTGTCCAGAAAACTGCGGCTCAGAAAACTTCAGAGACAGGATATAGTTCACCCCATCCCAGACGTCTTCCGCGGTTAGTTTCACACTACGTGGTAGCAAATTATGAATATCACAGAACTCACGCAGAGCTTCTAAGATACCCGTGCGTAGTCCGTTGACGTGCGTACCGCCCTGAGCTGTGGGAATCAGGTTCACATAGCTTTCTTGAATCGGTGTGCCACCATCAGGCAACCAAGACAAGGCAAAGGTAATAGCCGCTCGTTCACCTGCTTTCGCATCATAATTATAATAAAACGGTGCTTCAGGCAATGTTTCCAAACCATCTAATTGTTCGCTTAGATACTCGACTACCCCATCCGTAAACTGCCAAACGACCTTTTCGTCATTGATATCATCAGTGAACTCAATCGTCAGTCCAGCGGCCAAAACAGCCTTTGCTTTTAAATTATGCTTGAGCTGTTTTACATTAAATTTGGGCGTATCAAAGAAACTACCATCCGCCCAAAAGTGCACCCTAGTGCCACGTTTACGCTTATTTGAGCTGACTGCTTCAGTCAATGGCGTAACTGGTGCACCATTTTCAAATGCCATATCAAACTGCGTACTGTCACGCCATACCGTAACCTCAACGCGAGTTGATAGCGCATTGACGACAGAGATACCCACGCCATGTAGACCACCTGACACTTCATAATTAGAGGTCGAAAACTTTCCACCTGCATGCAAGCGAGTTAATATCAGCTCAATACCAGATTGACCAAACTCAGGATGGATATCAGTTGGCATACCGCGCCCGTCATCTTCGACAGACAACGATCCATCACTATGCAATTGCACCTTGATGGTTTTAGCATAACCAGCCAACGCTTCATCTACTGAGTTATCAATAACCTCTTGCGCCAAATGGTTCGGGCGCGTGGTATCGGTATACATACCCGGACGACGACGGACTGGCTCAAGACCTTCTAAAACTTCTAACGATTGCGCATTATATTGACTCACAAATGCATCCTTAACTGTTCGCTTGCGTTTAATTCTATTAAACCATTATAACGAAAAATAGCGACGTTAACGTTAATAGTCCATCGTTCACGTCATATAATGTCGTCTATCTAAGACTTTACTAACTCTTGTAGCATTTCTATCACCATTGGTAGCTGCTCACCAAAATCACTAAAGCGATGATCGCCACCCGCCTGTACCGTTACCGCTGCGCCCTGCCCTTCATAAAAAGCTTGAGACAGTTCAGAATTTAATAGCTCATCCCCTTCTTTGAGCAGTACAGCAATTTTATTAGGATAAATGACTTGGGAGATCTGATGATCTGCAAACCATTGCAAATCTGAGGGCATAATACGCCAGCCACCCGCCGTCGTATGCAAGATTTTATTATCCGATGACTCATCACTACTATCTTGATTTGATACTGAGTTATCAGAAAAGCGCTGTAGAGTAACATGAGGTTGAATACTAGGATTTAGCAGCAATGCAGGGCAACCTATTTGATTACTAATTAAGGTGGAAAAATACCCACCCAATGAGCTACCGACCAATACCGTGTTGGACGATCCTGTCTGCTCGTCTTTACTATTGTTTAACCCTTTTACCAATGACAACAGCTGCTCACGCACTTGCGCAGGGGATTTATTCAAATCAGGACGCAGCACAGTGATATCAGGATGATGATGCTGGCAGTATTTTTCTAACAACACACCTTTGGTCGAGTTCGCATCACTGTCCAGTCCATGGATATAAATCAGGTTCACGTATCATCTCACTTATTAATTTTGTTATGATTGTCTTATATAGGCCAGTGACGCTAAGCATAGCACCCGCTACACAAAAATAATAACAATAAAACGGCACACTATTAGTCGGTATTTGCGACATAATAATATGGTCATAATCGTTTTGTGCCAGTCAAAGGAATGACGGTAATAGCAATGGAGTCGCCATGAATCAACAGTTTGAGCTGTTCGACATTGACAACCCTTGTATCGGTGTCTGTCAAAGCAATAAAAAAGGCTATTGCTTTGGTTGCCTGCGCAGTCGAGCCGAGCGCCAACGATGGCATCATATGACAACAGAGCAGCAACGTGAGGTGCTAAGGCTTATCGCTGGACGTAAGCTGCGTATCGAGCTCATGCGGCTGCGTAAAAACGAGCAGCTAGGATTTGATTTTGAGGAAGACTTTGAGATAGGTGAGTTGTTTTAAGAAGTAATTAACGAGATCAGACATGCTAACAGCATCCTCAGAATGCATTAAATTTGGCTAAAATATATGCCCAATAACCTAATAGTAGAATCAGTAGTCCCCACGGTATGGCAAAGCACCAATAATATAAATCGCTAGTAGTAAATACATAAAAATAAATAGCCATTCCAACACTGATTACAAGCGAAGCTGCATATCCAATCAGCAAGGTAAAGAGAACATTATTCTCAATTTTGGTTAAGCTTGGGCTATTTTCTGCACAAATATAAAAAAGAAACCCAGTGGTAAAAGCACCGCCAATAGTAATATGCAAAAACGATATTAGAACTAGCAACCAAATTGACACGCATACTTCCTTATTAGTCTAATGATGGCTTTGTCTTTAATACAGTCAAGTTTTTCTATAATCAATACTGAAATACGCTTGCTAGAATAAATTAGACTGAAATCAGTAGATCTGTCACCAAACCGCACGCAAAGAAAATCCCCCGACTAGGTAACTAGTCGGGGGATT
>NZ_PJAS01000010.1 GCF_002836735.1 Psychrobacter sp. 4Bb
TCAACAGTTCAGAAAATCGTTTGGACGCCGTATTGTCAGGTATTGGTCTCGCTTACTTACCTGAAGATATGGTACAGAGTCAGATACAAACGGGCGAGTTAATCGAGGTGCTCACTGATTGGTGCCAACCCTTCGATGGTTACTATTTATATTATCCAAATCGGCAACTGTCCTCCCCTGCTTTTAAATTGATTGCAGAGGCACTGAGGTTTCACCCATAGATAAAGGTTTAAAAACATCGATAGGAGTAGCTTCTAATGATTGAATTAAACTCGTAATGAGCTGATTAATGAATCAAACTCATAAGGACATTGCGTTTATGTGATCTAGTAAAACAATCTATAGGCTTTATAATTTAGATAATTCACTGATCACGAGGAGTACGTAATGGAAAACAAACAGGTCGTTGTATTGGTAGGCACAGGGTCTATAGGGCAAGCGATTGCCAGACGCGTTGGGGCTGGCAGACATATCGTGCTTGCTGATATTAGTGAGAAAAATGCCCAAACAGCGGCAAAAATATTCAATGATGCAGGTTTTGATACCAGTGTCATGGTCACCGATTTATCCTCTAGAGCCTCGATTAAACAGCTCATTGATCATGCTCAGCAATTTGGTAGTGTGATGCACCTTATCAACGCAGCGGGATTATCGCCTTCACAGGATTCGATTGAGGCTATCTTGCATGTCGATCTGTATGGTACAGCGGTATTACTGGAAGAATTTGGTAAGATTATCGCAGCAGGCGGTTCAGGTATCACCATATCATCGCAATCTGGCCATCGATTAGCAGCCCTATTTGAGCAAGACAATACCTTATTAGCAACAACACCGACTGAGTCGTTATTAGACCTGCCCTTGATAAAAAATATTGATGACACATTAAAAGCATACCAATACTCTAAAAGATGTAACGGCTTGCGAGTCATGTATGAAGCAACGGCATGGAGTAAACGCGGCGCAACCTTAAACACCATTAGCCCCGGTATCATCATTACACCATTGGCGAATGATGAGTTAAATGGACCGCGTGGCGAGGGATACCGAAACATGTTGGCGAAAAGCCCGTCAGGTAGAGCTGGAACACCAGATGAAGTTGGTGATCTTGCAGCATTTTTGATGAGTCATCAGGGTCGTTTTATTACGGGTAGTGACTTCTTGATCGACGGCGGAGCTACTGCAGGATACTGGTATGGTGACTTGCAATATTTGAAAAAAACTCATTAATACTGGCTAACTAAACTTCTACTCTCCATTTTGCACAAATAAAATGCCGTGGTAATAATCGCTTGAGCAGTTTGACCTTTGACTTGGGTGATAAATTTATCGTTATTACTTAAGCTACTCACATTTTGATAAAGCTTTTTCGCATTGTGAAGATGAATACCCTATTTTGTCGCTATATTTTCCAACTCTCTGTCACGCAGCTCATGTCTAAAGTTTCTTACCTTTCTTATAAAGCTTACTTGATAATAGTCGCTTCTTTAGCGATATGAATGAAAAACGATGGGAAGCCATAAAGCAAGAAATTAATTATAGAGTTGAAGAAAAAACTTGGCTCACGATTGACCAAAGAGCAGATAGAAATGAAGCGTGGTTTAATAGTATAATCAAAAAGGTTTAAGCTAATAAACCGCTGCTATGATGGGGTTTCTTGTGCGCGTTTTTGATATAGATCAACACAGGTTGCGCAATGTTTATATCATTAGTATCATCTCAGTTCTAAAATAGCTCAATGACAATCAGGGAAAACTTTATGGCAAAATTAGAATCAAACATCGAATTAGAAGCCGCGGCATTTCGTCGCTTATTGGCTCATTTAGACGAGCGTAAAGATGTACAAAATATCGAGCTGATGAACTTGGCTGACTTTTGTCGTAACTGTTTATCCAAATGGTATAAAGCTGCTGGTGAAGAGCGTGGTATTGAAATCGACTACGAGGATGCTCGCGAGCTTGTTTATGGCATGCCTTACGCTGAGTGGAAAGAGAAGTATCAGCAAAAAGCAACACCAGAACAGTTGGCACGTTTTAATGAAATTGAAGCTGCCAAGAACAAAACGAATTAAAACCAACTAATAGTGGCTCAAATAAAAGAGCCACCATTATATAATTATATCGAAGAAGACAATATTGCCGCTAGATTAGCGGCTTTCTATAGATTTGAGTATACTACTAAACCCTATGGTTCCTTGTTTCTGCATTTGACGGTCAAATAGGCGACCGATTAATGGCAATGGTACAATCAATCGACCCTCAGATACCCAAGTCACGTGTGTGGTGCCATCGCCCAAGTCTTTTAAATCAATGATACCTTTATCATGCTGCATTTTTATAGGTTTAGATTTTTCGATTTGGTATTGCATATGAGTAGGACGCTCAAACGCTGTAATCCGCTCCCAGAACTTAACAGGTCCCGTTTGAATGCTACGTAAAGCCCCGACGCCATTGCGCTCGTCGTTACCTTCAGCTAATAACTTAGCAACTCCTACCGCTTTAAATGAGCCATAACTGGCATGGTCACTCAGTGCTTCAAATACCTCATCAATCGGTTTTTTGACAATGCGCTCTACTTTTATTTTAAACATAATATGATCTCGTTAAGATTAAAGTTATTTAGCTTACTGCTATTTTAGAAATAAATATAGCAGTCACATTGTGAAAAATTATTACCGTGAAGAGCCGCGTCCCTTTGAAGGACGCCTGCCATTGGTAGCAGGTTTACCATTGCCTCCGGACTTACCATTACCCCCTGACGGCTTACCACGACCAGTAGGACGTCCATCCCTACCTTTAGAACCTGCTGGTTTTCTAGCATCATCCTTGGCGTATTTGTTACGGCCTTTTGCTGCACCTGTCGATTTTGCAGAGGATTTTGACTTTGACGAAGCATCCGTACGAGGTTTCTTTCGTGGCGCATTGCGAGATTTCTTGCTTGAATGATTGTCTTGCGAAGAAGAATCTTCTACAGATTTAAGTAACACGGACAGCTCTTTTGGAGTTAAGTCTCGCCAGTCACCAACGGGAAGACCCTTGAGACTTACATTCATAATCCGCGTACGTTCAAGCTTGACGACTTCGTAGCCAAAGTGCTCACACATACGGCGAATTTGACGGTTTAGACCTTGAACGAGCGTGATATTAAACACATTAGGAGCCACTTTAGTCACTGGGCATTTTTTGGTCATCTTGCCAAGCATCGGCACACCGCCCGCCAAACCTTCGATAACACTATCCGTTAACGTCTTATTTACGGTAACTAGATACTCTTTCTCGTGATTATTACCCGCACGTAGTACCTTATTGACCAAATCACCGTTATTAGTCAAAAAGATCAAACCTTGAGAATCTTTGTCCAAACGACCAATCGGAAAAATACGTAAACTATGTCGCACAAAATCGACAATATTATTTTTCTCAGAGCTTTCTGTAGTACTTACAATGCCCACTGGCTTATTTAATGCAATAAAAATAAAATCATCAGGCTCTCGCGGCTCAATAGGCTGCCCATTGACCTTTACTGCATCACCAGCAACCACCTGATCACCTACCGACGCACGTTTGCCATTGATGTATACATTACCTTGTTCAATAAAGCGGTCAGCGTCTCGCCTAGAGCAAATACCACTTTCGCTGATGTATTTATTTAAACGAGTCGAGGAAGCGTTGAACATAAAGCACCGTTTTACCTGATAAGAAGCTTTTTTTACTAAGAAAAAAAGCCTGAATTGAATGAATCAATAATGATGAAATAGCTCACATTATATAGGAAATCGACTGACCCTTTGAGGGGAGATGGGTAAAAACCTAGAAATGTATCGCGTCATGTAATTTTGGATGATGTCGAAAGAACTTGTTTATGAGGTTAGGAATTTAAAAAGCCTCACCATTCATCATACGAGCAGTGAGGCTTTTTTC
>NZ_PJAS01000011.1 GCF_002836735.1 Psychrobacter sp. 4Bb
AGCTATGCATAAAATATTAGATGGTTCTATTTAGGGTATACCCATAAGGAACCAATTAGGTACTTTCACTGATTCGGTTCCCTAGTGAGGACTTGAATCTTGGACTGTATGCTAATGATAGCAATAGTTTGAGTTATTGAAGCAACATCGGTGTACTTCGTTGTGTACATCCAGTGAGTTTTTCGAGAGTGAATTAGCTTATTTTTGATTTCTATAAGTACTGTTATGGAGACCATCCCAGATTCTGTGTAACTGACGTTTAGATTAAATACTTACACAAAATTTAGGAAGGTCTCAGATTTTGAGAAAAAACCGCTAGAAAATTATTTGAAATAACAGCTATTAATGGCACTCCATTAACATTTCTGTAAGTACATTACCGTTAAATGATTACCCTGCGCAGCAAGATAGCTCTTTAACGTCTTTGCTAAAGGTTTGAGCGCATAACTTCAATCCTTCAACCATCGTCAAATACGGAAATAGTTGACCTGCCAATTCTTCGACTGTCATTTTATTATGAATAGCAAGAGCCGCACTTTGAATCAGTTCTCCGCCTTCATGGGCTAAAATTTGTGCGCCTATCAGTTTTCCCGTGGATTCTTCAGCTACCAACTTGATAAAACCATCCGTTTCAAAATTTGCTAAAGCTCTTGGTACGTTTTCCATATCAAGTACACGACTTATCGTATTTATTCCTACCGCTGAAGCTTGTACTTCGGTTAGACCTACCGTAGCAACTTGTGGGTCGGTGAATATAACAGCAGGCATGGTAGATAAGTCGAGTTGCGCATTTCCACCTGTCATATTAATTCCAGCCCTACTTCCGGCAGCAGCAGCAACATAAACAAATTGTGGCATATTGGAGCAATCTCCAGCGGCATAAATGTTAGCTGTTGATGTTTCCATCATACTATTAACAACAATGGCACCACTTTTATCTGTTTCAACACCAACATTTTCTAAACCAAGCTTTCCAGTATTTGCATGGCGACCCGTAGAGATAAGCAATTTTTCAGCGATTAATGTTCCTTCGTTAGTTTCCAATGAAAAACCATTGCTATCATAAGAAACATGACTTGCTTGCGTATTATTAAGTACCCTAATACCTTCTTTTTCAAAGCACTCTGCCAGTTTTTCACCTAATAACGGATCTTCAGCATATAAAAGGGTATGTCTGGCTAGAATTGTCACACGGCTACCTAAACGGGCATAAGCTTGCGCAATTTCCAGAGCAACAACGGAGGAGCCGATGACAACTAGACTACTCGGTAACTCTTCTGCAAATAAGGCTTCTGTTGATGTCCAATAAGGTGTATCAACTAAACCCTTAATTGGCGGAATGCTTGGTGTAGAGCCTGTTGCAATTAAAATGCGATCTGCAACCAGCTCTTCTTCACTACCATCAGACTTGTGAACTAGCAAGGTATTTTGATTTTTAAAACGTGCATAACCTTTAAGTAAAGATAGCGCGGGATTACTCTCTAAAATACGTTGATATTTAGCATCGCGTAGTTCTTCGACGCGAGCGTTTTGCTGATGTGCTAATAAGGAGCGGCTAAGTTGTGGCTGAATATTTTCTAAACCATCAAACGGGTTAGTACGTTGCTGATGCGCTAATTGCGCAGCACGGATCAATATTTTTGAAGGAACACAGCCGACATTTACACAGCAACCTCCGATTACATCGGCTCCTTCAATGATAGTAACTCTTGCTCCGCCTTCTGCTGCTTTAATCGCACTGGCAAAGGCCCCTGAACCACTACCAATAATGGCTACATGTAATTGTTCTGGCTGGATGTCATTTGGCGAGCAACAACTATTCGTTGACATATTTTATTCCTCTTAAAAAGTTAAGCGGTACAAGTTTCATCATCACAGCGTTTATTCGCAGGAGAAACCATGTCCCAAATTGATACAGCAACCATTAGTCCTAGCCCCGTATAAGTAACGTATGAACTCCACCCGTACTGGAACCAAGGGTATAAAGAGAGTAAAACCAAAATGGGGCCAATTGAACCGATAAAACTACGGTGCCATTGACGATGGCTAAACCAGCCTAAGATATTCATTGCCAGCGCTAATACTGCAAACAGTGGTAACAACGTATTGATAAATACCCCTTCCCACTGACTAAGAAATCCCATCCCAATTGCCGCACCAAGACTAGCTATCGCGGGAAAACACATGGCGCATCCCATTGCCGAAACAAGTGCACCTATAGAGCCTGCTTTATCTCCGATACGCGTAACTAGGGTGTGTTGACAATTACCGTAAATGGATAATCGTCGCTGCTAAATAGATATTAGCAGCAAACGACTCATCCGTTTTTTCAGCACGCATGGCAATTTTCTTGAAATCTTTCAGCTTACAGAAGAAGTTCTCGATTAAGTGACGCCACTTGTACATTTCTTTATCGAAATCTCGTTGCTTTAAACGAGAGCGTTTAGGGGGTATGACCGCTTTGCTACCACGCTCTTCTAAGTCTAGCAGTAGCCAATCCGTGTCAAAGGCTCTATCAGCAAGCAATGCACCAAACTCTTTGTCTTTAATTAAAGGTTTAACGCCAGCCATGTCATGCTGTTGTCCTTTCAATAAAGTAAAATCAACAAGGTTGCCTAATGCATCAACCATTGCCATGATTTTAGTGGTCATACCGCCTCTTGATTTGCCAATTGCCTGATGACAAGCCCCCCCTTTTGCGCCTTGTCCATGACGATGTACCTTAACAATAGTGCCATCAATCATGGCATACTCTAAATCTGAGTCATTCAGAGCATTAAATAGCTTGCTGAATCTATCGCTTTTTACCCATCGACGGTAGCGCTTATAAACACTGTTCCAGTTACCAAATTCAGGGGGGTAAGTCTCGCCACGGACTACCTGTTCGGACAATCCATAGAACAGCTTCGATAAATAGTCGATTATTTACCGCTGTTCTACCAACATCGGTCTCTTTACCTGCACAATACGGTGCTATCTTTGCCCACTGGGCATCACTTAGGGTTAATCTAGTCATAACACTATGATTATCAATTATTCTATATATGTCAACACACCCTAGTTCTAAGGGGCTAAATATTACTTATTTTCACTTTTTAAATTTGAAGGGTAGCCAGCGTTGGTAGTCGCTGCAATTAATGCATTGATGTTGGTTTTAGTGTCATCAAAAGAAACAACAGCTAGCTTAGGCTTGTAGGTAACTTTCGCATTTTCAACGCCATCAACATTTTCTAATGACTTTTTAACTGTGATTGGACATGTCGCACAGTTCATCGTTGGCACTTCCAGTGTAACTGTTTTTACTTCAGCAAAAGCACCAAAACTAGAAAGTGAAAGCAGTGCGGTTAATAATAATTTTTTCATAATTAGCTCCAAATTTTAAAATGTTATAAATTTCTTGATCTGTATATTAAGCAAACAAAAGTATCCAATAATTACTGGTCACTAAAATTGTCGCAACTATAGCGCTCAGCCAGAAAATGACTTTTCGTTGTTGCTGTTTCTTAGGAATTGCACAGGCCGTTCCCGGCTCACACTCTTCTACAGGACGGTAAATTTTCCAACCTGAGTAACCAAACAACAACACTACAAATGCGATAAATAATGGCCTATAGGGTTCAAATGCAGTTAAATTACCAATCCATGAGCCACTTACCCCAAGTAATAACAGGAGCAAAGGACCTACACAGCATACGCCTGCGCCTAATGCTGCTATGATGCCTCCTATCATTGGAAGGTTTGATTCTTTTTGATTCATATAGATACCTCATTAGATAATGCAAGTGTATTGCATGTACCTAAGTACGGAGTCAAGGGTGATTTATAAAAAATTTATCTTTGATAATCTGCTACGACAGATACGGGGAATAAGCTAACTTGAATTAAGGCGCAGAAGTAAAATTGGATATGCTGTTTT
>NZ_PJAS01000012.1 GCF_002836735.1 Psychrobacter sp. 4Bb
AAACACAATCGTATTAAAGAATTGGACAGTCAAAACAATATGACAAAAGAGGAAATCGCTAAGGCGGTTGGTGTGGGCGTAGCTACCGTTTATCGGGTGTTAAAGGAGGGATGAGAGCTGAGATGTTGACCTATTCTTTAAATTACGTACTATAGCTTTACTTTTTCTTAGTCATGGCAAACTCTTCATCGAGTCGTTAGTTTACCGAGTTTTCTTATACGGTTTCTTCAGCATAGCTCACTTATCAGCTGTCCTAAATTAGTTGACCACTACACTTTTAGCCTGTCAACGATAAAATCTATCATCGCCAGTACTCGGTTTGGCGATGGGCGATGTCCGGGGTAGACCGCATAGAGATTGATCAGCTGATGTGTAAAAGAAGTAAGCACACACTCTAAACGTCCTGCTTTAAGGTCTTCCTCAATATCGAATTCACCTTTTACAACCACACCTGCACCATTAATAGCCCATTGGCGTAGTACACCTCCATCATTGGCCAATCTGTTGCCGGATATTTTAACTGCAAATGATTTTCCTTGTTCGATAAAGTGCCATTCCGATTGCGAAGCGTTGGGACGAGCTAAAACCAGACAGTTATGCTGTAAGAGCTCTCTAGGATGCGTGGGCTTCCCGTTGTTTGCCCAATAAATCGGGGCTGCACATACGTAGCGCTTTTGACTCGTTAATCGGCGTGCTTTGAACTCTGAATCGACCAGAGGTCCGGTTCGAATGGCGAAATCAAAGCGTTCACCGATCAGATCCACGACACCATCCGATAGATGAAGATCCACTTTTATTTGTGGGTGTAACTCTAGAAATTCATCAATGATCAATGGTAATCGAGTACGACCAAAATCATTGGTTGCTGTAAAACGAATGGTTCCTCGTAGTGGTCCATTTTGATTAACATGATCAAGCGCTTCTTTTATTTTTCCGAGTATGGAGCGGCAGTGATGCAGAAACTGCTCTCCCTCCGGTGTAAAGTACATGCGCCGAGTAGTACGCATAATCAGTGTTACGCCTACGTACTGCTCTAATTTTTGTAATGCTTGCGTGACTGCTGAGGGAGCGATGTTCCTTTGTCTGGCTACTCCAGCCATAGAGCCGATATCGTGAATATCCACATATATCTGCATTAAGTCAAGTCTGTCCATTATTCAATATTCCTGAATAAACCATTCTTTATATGGTTAATTATTAGTTGATTTAAATATTGTATCATAAAGACCAATTAACGATTTAGGCAGAATAAAATGACAACACCACTGATACAGAGCAATGATGGTCAAGGCTCACTGAAAGGCAGAAAAATTTTTATTGTTGGTGCAGGCTCAGGAATGGGGGCGGCGCTTGCAACGATGGCGGTCGCTCGTGGCGCCAAAGTGGCCTTAGCTGGGCGAAAGCAAGATAAGTTGGATAAGGTTGCAGCAGAACTGGGTGACAGTGTATTAGGTACTTATGCGCTAGATATTAGTGATGCGAAGCAAGTTGATGTAGCACTTGCAGAGCAGGCGCCATACGATCACATTGTATCGACCGCTGCTGATCTGGTGTTTAAGCCATTTTTAGAGTTGTCGGATATGGAGATTCAAAGTATGGTTGCCAGCAAGCTTTATGGTCCGATCAACTTAGCGCGTAGCGCTGATAAGCACCTGACAAATTCAGGCTCTGTGTTATTTTATTCAGGCCTTGCCGCTTATCGACAAGGAGTAGGCTCGTCTATTGTTGGTGTTGTAAACATCGCATTAGAAAGCCTTGTGGCTAATTTAGCCATTGAAATGAAACCAAAACGTTTTAATGTTATTTCTCCCGGAGTCGTCGATAGCGCAACTTGGGATATGCTCAATGATGAAGATAAAGCTGCTCTCTTTAATGATGTCGCTCAATCGCTTCCTGTTGGACGAGTTGGTCAAACGAAAGACCTCTCTCACGCAGCATTGGCTATTCTTGAAAATGGCTTTATTAATGGCACCGTGGTCAATGTTGACGGCGGTGGTCGTATCGCCTAATCTGTAAGACAATTAATTTTTGATACCAGCCACTGCTAGTGGCTGGTTTCTATCAAAAAAGTTGACGTTACCTAAGGAGATATAATGCAACCTCATATGCTTGTCGTAGGTGGTTCAGGTGTGACCGGAAACGGGGCTGTTGTCGCATTACAAGATGCTGAGTGGAAGGTAACAACTCTTTCAAGAGCGATTGAGCCTCCCCATGAGACAGCACATTTATCTGCTGATTTACTTGATAGAGCTTCACTACAGAAGCATTCAGACAGTCTGGCCCATGTGACTCATATTTTTTATGCAGCAATCAAACCCTCCGATGATGCAAAGACAGAAGCGGAAGAAAATAGCTTGATGTTTAAGAATATCATCGAAAGTGTGATAGCCGCTGGGGCGGATTTGAAGCGGGTGATATTTCTGCAAGGGGGCAAGGTTTATGGTGCTCATCTTGGTGTGTATAAAACGCCAGCTCGAGAGGATGATAGCCGTCATTATCCACCAAACCTATATTTTGAACACGAAGACTATGCTCGCACGTTAGAGAGTAAAGGTATCAGGTGGACCGCTTTGCGACCGGATATCATGATTGGTCATTCGCTTGGTTCTGCTATGAATATGGGGAACTTGATTGGTCTCTATGGTACGTTGTGTAAACACTTTGGCGTTGCTATGCAATTTCCGGGTTCTGCAGCGGCTTATAGTGTATTGATCAACTTTACGACTGCGAGTTTATTGGGTGAGGCGGTCGTGTGGGCGGCCGACAACGAAAAGGATGGTGCTTATAACGTTACCAACGGTGATGTATGTCGCTGGAAGTATCTCTGGCCAAAAGTGGCGGAATGGTTCGGACTGGATGTCGGCGAGCCACAGCCAATTAATCTTCAGCAACGTTTGAATCAGGCATCAGATTCCGAATGGAAGAATATTGCAACTCGATATGACTTGCGAGAGCCTGATATTAATCGTATTGCTCAAGGCAGTTTTGGTGACTTCCTTTTTCATGTCGAAACCGATGGGATATTTGATGTGACGAAAGCTCGTCAGGCTGGATTCAATGAAATGAGTTTGCGTACAGATAATGAAATCATTGAGCATTTAGACAACATGGTAAAAGATGGATTAATTCCCAATCCCCAAACTATGTAATGATTGTTTTTCTCAAATTTTTTTGAAAGTCATCATTAGATTAAAAAAGTTGCTGGGTATCAAGAAGCTGGTGTCGTCACGGACGAGACGTTTAATCACAAGCTGAATGAGATTATCAGTACGCTTTAAGCTTTGATGTAACTGAAAGAGATGAATAAAAAAACACTCAACTTGGTTGGGTGTTTTTTGTTAAATAAATCT
>NZ_PJAS01000013.1 GCF_002836735.1 Psychrobacter sp. 4Bb
GTATTGCCAATATTCTGCTAGAAAATAATGAAAAATCTAGAAATGTAAATTATTTTCGCCTAAACACTATTAACAATGTAAATGATCCAAGTGAGGGGCATCTACTAGTAAACTATTTGAAAGGTATAAGAGAGAATTCCTTTTATGCACCAGATTTTGACAAAAGCTTACATGCATTTATCAGTTGTTTTACATTTAACCATGATAGTCTTAATCAGTTTCGTTTATATGGAAAAGAAGCCGATAAGGAAGCATCAGGTGTTAGCCTTGTATTTAAAAAAGAATTTTTTCAATCAGAAAGCTTTTTAGGAGGCTTATCCTTTCTATCACTCAAAAATAATATACAGAATTTAGACAGAGATAACTCTTCATTAGAGGTTAATGAACAGTCAGATACGAAAAATAATTCTGAAAAAAAGTCTAGAATTAGCAATCAGCCAGTCATGAGGTGCGTGTATATTGACCCGACTTCTAGTTATGTCCAATTAGCTCAGCGTAACCGATTAACTTTTTTTCGTGAGTTCGGTAATGAAACTGTATTGATACAGGGTCAAGAAACAAGTAAGGCAGAATATGAGTGGGAAGAGTATAAGAAATATATAGATGAGAAAACAATTGCCTTTAGTAACGCTTTTCGTACTCTAAAAAATACTTATGAATCGATAATAGAAGAGAAAAAAGCGATATTAAGTGATGAATTGGAATCGTCCAATAAGATTTATGCATTGATAAACGAGATTCTTCTACCTTTAAAATATCTAATTAAACATTCTGCTTTTCAGGAAGAGCAAGAATGTCGCATGGTATACGTAACCTCACTTAATGCACCCGAAGTCAGTATGGTAGATAAGAAGTTTTTGTTTGTTGAATATGATTCTAAGGTGAAAGAAAATCTTAATAAAGTGTATATTGCTCCTGCTGCAAAAGACTATCGGTTATATCTAGCTTGGTTACTGCGTGACCAAGATATCAAAATTGAACTCTCGAACAATCCCTACCGTCAGACTTCGTAATAAATTAGTAGCGTGTGATACGAACCAAAACACACGCTACTAATTTCTATTACTGAACCTCTCCATGTGCCTTTACATCGCCTTTCTTACCATCTGGCTGAATCACGATAGGTAGTACCAACCCTTTAGCAAAGTCATCAGACAGCACATAATCATAGCGACTGGCAGCGACGTCAGGCGTGGTATGAATGATAAGCGTCATCTCATTGCCATCGGTTAGCTCGTGTGAGACATAGGTTTCGCTGAGCTGATCCAAAGCTTTCGATAGTGCTTCGTTACTTGCCATGCTTACCGTCAGATTATGCTGAGCGGTCGCAGCGTCCACTTTGAAGTAATCTGCATAGTCTCGGACGTTTTGACTATCGATCGCAAACGGATACTTATAATTGGTAGGGTCAGCAGGCTTTGCACCGCTATCTACCAGTGACCAGTCGATGGTGTCGGCTGCTGGTGCAGATGGATCTGCTGCTGTCTCCGCAGTTTGCTCAGTGGCATCGACAGAATCGGTAGCGTTATCGCAGCCTGTCAGCGCCCACATGCTTGCCGTTGCAATTACCATCATACTTATCAGACGCTTTGCCATCGAGTTACCCTTTTGATTGTTGGTCATGATTGATTTGCTCTATCTGCTATTTTGACAGCTTTCTTTGTGCTTCTCTAGCGAAATACATTAGATGGTAAGTTTTGATATAGTCCAATCCACTATAAAGGTATGACAGCGTTAACCTCGCTAAGCATACTAATGTATAACTTACACTCGGTTTCCTTATCTCGAAATTATATTGAACTGACTATACATACCTCTACTTGGAACTGTTTTTTATAGCCATCTTTATACACGTATCAAACTAACACGCATAAAAAAGCAGCCACTATTTAATGACTGCTTCTTATCTATTACGACTATTTGTCTATTACGATATGAACTTATCTTTAACTGATTAGATTTGGCAATTTACTTGGTATTCTTTACCGTCAGCCCACTTCATCGCAAAGATACCTTTGTCACCTTTCATGTGCCATGCATAGATGACTTCTGGGTTTGAATCATTTACATAGCTTGCGACTTCGCCTTTCACTTTACCGTTTAGGATGATTGGCTGCTCGGCCCATTTTACTTTTGGTAGAGTGACGTTGAGCATCACTTGTTCTTTATTGATAGATTGCTTTGCCATGATTTTGCTGTCATCGGTACAGGTGTATGGTGCTGGTGCCATACGATCATAGGCGGCGGTTACTTTCTCTGGAACTGGCGTCTCAGTTGCATCTGGAGTAGTTGGTGCGGTAGTGGCACAAGCGCTCAATAGGGCAAGGACTGGTAGGGTAGTCGCAATTTTAGTTATCATTTTCATAGTGCTCTCCAAAGCTTTTCGCTGATGTCATTTACTTGTTCTTAATGATGCGTTTAGCATATGAGGGTTATAGTAGCGAAAACGAACCATTTCAATGTTAGAAATTGTTCGTTACCTGTTAGCTTCGTTACCCAACCGCTGTCTAATGTAACTTGCAATCTGCGACATGCTGAAAAGTAAGTCGTATTAATTCTGAGATGCGCAACTATAAAATCAGCGCATAAAAAAGCGTCTATCAACGAGTGGCTGATAGACGCTTTTTTGTTTTACTTAACACGCTCTATATTGAGCATGCACTTTTATACTATAAACACTACCTGC
>NZ_PJAS01000014.1 GCF_002836735.1 Psychrobacter sp. 4Bb
CTTAAAGATGTTGATGGATTCGATCAATGAGCGAATGGCTAGTAGGATGCTTAAGAATGCACTAACCATATAGATAGGCATCATAGATATTCGAAGATCTTGGGTGACTTTGCCATACTCTAAGGCGTCAATGGCGCTCTCGTAGAGTCCCCATGAAAAGACGATGCCGATAACAAAGAAGCCCATCATAAAGATACCCATGAGGTAGCCTTTGATAGACTGTGGCATTTTCTGGGTGAAGACGTCGACGATGATTTGTGAGCGTTCGACAAACGCGGCAAAGGCAGCTAACAATGCAAATAGCATAAAGTAGGAGACGATCTCTACACTGCCTTTGACGGTAAAGCCAAACTCACCGCCGGTGAGTTTGAATATGTAGCGTGCGACGACGTCGAGCATGGTGGTTAGGACGATGATGATGAGACTCACCCCACCAATAAACTGGCATAATCTAGAGATTAAGACGCTGAGCTTGACTAAAAATGCCATGTGACACCTCCAATTAGGTTAGACCTTACAGGCAGCACTGGCAGCTTTTGCTTTTTCATAGACACTATCAGCATCCAAACCCAAAGCATTAACATCCTTTAGATATTTTTGTGTTCCTCTTTCAAGTGGCCTTTTCCAGTCTGGATCATTTAATGGATCAGGAATTTCGATAATTTCATCACCTTTATCTTTAGCAGCTTGAATTGCCATTTGGTCATATTTATCAAACACTTCACCGACCTTATTAGCTAATGCCATCCCTGAGTTTTTATCCAAAACTTGTTTTAGATCATCAGGTAAGTTGTCATATTTGTCCTTATTCATCGTGACCATAAGCGCTGAGCTATAGAAAGGAATGTTAGTATGATACTTGGTAATCTCATCAATTTTAAATGCTGTTACTGCTTCCCAAGGGAAACTCAAACCATCAACAACGCCGCGCTGTAACGAGGTATACATATCATTAGCAGGTAAACCTACTGGCGAAGCACCAGCGCTTTCAATAATATCACCAGCAACAGCTGAAGGACGGCGAATACGCATACCTTTCATGTCTCCAGGTGTTCGAATTAGCTTATCAGTTGTATGAAGCGCCCCAGGTCCAGCCCCGTACATAAATAATAAATGAGTATCTTTATACTCACTCGCCAAAGTACCATCATCATATAGGGTCTGTAGCATACAGCCCATTTGAGTTGCTGAATTTGACAAACCTGGAAGCTCAGTAATCTGAGTCAAAGGAAAGCGACCATTGGTATAACCATGCGCTTGTGAACCGATATCGATCGTACCTTTAGCAGCAGATTCATAAGTAACGTCTGCTTTAGCAAGGCCTGCTGATGGATACAGTTCAACTTTTAGACGGCCGTCAGAATCTGTTTCTATCTGTTTTGCCCAAGGCTCAAATACTTCTTTACTGATAGATGAGGTTGCTGGCCAAAAATGCGAAAACCGTAGCACGGTAGTTTCTTGAGAAGTCGCTGATGAGTCATCAGTCGTATCAGCAGATTGGTTAGAACAGCCAAGAAGACTAATAGCGGCTAAAGCACCAATTGAAAAAAGAGGAGCTAACTTCATTATCAATTCCTTTTGATAATTATGAGAATAGGAGTAAGGTATTACGAGCAGACAATTTGATTCATCCTAGATTAAATTGGCTACAAGGTTTAGATATATTTTTTACATACCTGTAATAAAAGTACATTTTAAAATTAGCAGCTATAATGATAGAAGTCAAATCATTTTGAGCAGACTATGGAGGATATATTCATATTATAGATATATTTTTAATACTCTAATTGTCTACATAAATAATAGTAAAAAGTAAGCAGATTAAGATAATTCCTCATAAAAAAGCTCTCAGCCTGTTATCCAGTTGAGAGCTTTATTGTGTAAATATCATATAGATTTATATAAGCTGCTCTAGACAGTTATATAAATAATAATAGTGATGAAGCACTATTCTTCCATCTGCCATTTATCATCTATCCATACAGCATCGTTATCATCTAGATGCACATGCCATTCTGCATCAGTGACCGTAAGGCGAATCTCGGTCAGACATTGTAGCCAATGTTCTAGGTTATACATAAGATCTTCTGGATCGAAACTAGCAGGCAGCTTTGTAGCTCCTGCTAATATGACCTCTGACTCACTGTCATCGTATGCATAGAGATCGAAAGTCTCTGCATCATCTTCATGCTTGAAATTCTCATTATATTTGTCGACTATTGATGCAACCTTTTCTTGCTCCTGCTGAGTCAAGAGAGTAGAACGTTCAGCAGTATAGTAGAGTGAAACGCCCATAGTGTGCTCCAAAATAAATGACAGATTGTAGATTCTAGAAGTGAATAAATAATATCACATCAAAATGGTACATAGGAAAGTTTGAATTCTTGAGCGAAGCAGCTAGCGCTAAATTTTCTTACATCAAGCACCGTCACCAAACCTACG
>NZ_PJAS01000015.1 GCF_002836735.1 Psychrobacter sp. 4Bb
ATGGATTATAAGCAGTTACACAGTTTTTAGGAAACTCCCTTACTTATAGTTGTCACGTTGGATTAATATATACCCTATGGCTTCAATATAAATGACATCATATGATAATGGTTACTTTTCACAAGTCTCGTATTTCCACATAAACTCCTTCTTTACCTATTGCACTTACTCAAACTCACGATCGTAATTCCAAAAGATCACTATATTTATATTCTTTTATTTCATCTATCTATCCAAAAAATCGCTGTTCATGGGATGAATACCTATATAAATATAAAGTTAATATATGTTATTGTATATTGATAGCTATTAAAGAATTTTCACAAATAAGAACTCAATCAGACAAATTAACGTGGCTAGCAATATGCTACTGGCAAAAATTCATTTGACATAACTACAATAAGGACAAGACATGATACTAGAAAAAATCAAAACACCTGGACTTTCACACTTATCCTACTTGGTAGGCTCTAGTGGTCAAGCAGCGGTAATTGACCCACGTCGTGACTGCGCGATATATGTAGAAAAAGCGCGTGCAGCAGGGCTTGAAATCACTCATATTTTTGAGACACATCGTAATGAGGATTTGGTTTCTGGCGCACCTATCTTGGCTGCAATGACAGGAGCAACAGTTTTGCATGGACCCAATCCAGAACAACCTGTTGTCTACGCTGAGACCGCACGTAATGGTGATTGCTTTTCAATTGGCCAATTAGAAATCCGTGTCTTAGAAACGCCTGGTCATACCGATGATCACCTGGCTTATGCGCTGTTTGATACGGCGTATCCAAAGGAAGCAGTTGGAGTTTTTACTGGAGATGCACTATTTGTAGGTGATGTCGGTCGTACTGACTTCTATCCTGAGCGTCGTAGAGAAGTTGCAGGTTTACTTTATGATTCGTTACAAGACATTCTAGCGCTCGGTGATCAAGCAATTATTTATCCAGCTCATGGTGCAGGCTCAGTCTGTGGTTCAGGCATGGCGGAGCGTGAGTTTTCTACCGTCGGTCACGAAAGGATCAACAACCCACGTTTACAGATTAACGATCGTGAGGCTTTCATTGATTTCAAGACTAGCGAGAACCATTATCAGCCACCCTATTTCAGATTGATGGAGCGCCTTAATATGGAAGGTGGTGAAGCGCCTCCAGTCGTTATGCGTCCGCGTAACCTTTCGCTCAAACAGCTGCATGACTGCAATGCTGATCATCTCATCGATATTCGTGAACCAATGGCGTATGCGTCAGGACACCTGCCCGGCTCTATGAGCTTACCTGTCAACATGCTACCTGCGTTTGCTGGATTGTTTATTGAAGAAGGACAAAGCTTGTCCCTGATTGCCTCTGATGAAGAGCAACTGGCGACTGCGATGGAGCATCTGGTGCGTATTGCTTTTGATAACATCATAGGTGGCTATGTAGGTATCGTCCCTGCCGCTGCTAAAGGGGAACAGATGCAGCAAACCCCTATGATCGATACAACTGAGGTAGAGAGTCGTCTTAATAAGGCTCAGAACTGGACATTGCTTGATGTACGCGATGTCGATGAGAGGAATACTAGTGCGATTGAAGGGTCAGAGCATATCTATGTCGGTCACCTGAACGAGCGTTGGCATGAGCTTGACCAAAGTCGCCACTACACATTAATGTGTGCTAGCGGTGCTCGGGCAACGATAGCAGCAGGGTGGCTTGCTAGTCGAGGTTTTGAACACATTGATATCTATCTAGGGTCAATGGGTGCATGGCAAGCAACGCATGAGTAACTCTTTACCCGTAGCTAAAATCTACAATGAGCTAAACGCGTCTCAAGTTTTAAACAATAAGTTTTAAGCGAAGCCATTTTAAAGTGCTGTAACTAAGATAAATACGACGACCCTTCTTTTACTCAGTATAAGACTGATATAAAAGAAGGGTCGTCGTTTTAGCTGACCTTTAAGCGATATGACTTAAGTAAATATCAATCATAGTACTAGACTCTACCTCTTACTTTATTTCCTTATCTGACTTATCACTCACAAAACATAGATACATAAAAAACAGACACAAAAAAACCTCAAACAATCTAATGCTTGAGGCGAAACTTGCTTAAACTTGAAAGTTTAAATTCGTTTTAAATATGGCGCAGCGGACGGGACTCGAACCCGCGACCCCCGGCGTGACAGGCCGGTATTCTAACCAACTGAACTACCGCTGCTTAGGTCTCTTAGCTTGTTTAGCCACTTGCTAAGAAGTGGTGGGTGATGACGGATTCGAACCGCCGACATTCTGCGTGTAAGGCAGACGCTCTACCAACTGAGCTAATCACCCTTCGAACAATTGCTAGGCAATTTATTCAACATCAACTGAGCTCTTAAGTTTGTCACTAAGCTC